>JBGSYN010000001.1:0-5403 GCA_041750975.1 Geminicoccaceae bacterium
GAATTGCAGCTTGGTCCGCCGGACGATCTCATCCGGCAACAAATCTTCGAAGGCCTTGCGCAGGAGCCATTTCTCGACCCGATGGCCGCCCACTTCACGGAGCTTCCAGGCTACCGGGGTACGGGCGGCGAGCGCGATCATCTGAGTGACGAGGAACGGCACGCGGGCTTCGAGGCTGTGGGCCATCGTCATGCGGTCGACCCGCTGCAGATTGATATTGTGCATCGATCCGATTGAGCGGCGCAGTTCGCCCGCCAGGGCCGCCGGGTCATCATAGTCGCGGTAATAGGTATAGCCGGCGAAAAGCTCGTCCGCACCTTCGCCGGTGAGCACCACCTTGACCTTCTCGGCGGCGAATTTGGCGACGAAATAGGTCGGCACGGCGCTGCGTACGAGATCTTGATCATAGGTCTCGAGGTGGAACATGATCCGCGGCAATGCCTCGAGGATATCGTCGGGCTTGATGATGAGCTCTTGATGGTGCGTGCCGAGATGCTTGGCGACGATCCGGGCGGCCAGGAGATCGCTCGAGCCTTCGAGCCCGACGGCGAATGTGTCGAGTGCACCGAGGTGGCGCTTGGCGAATGCTGAGATGATGCTGCTGTCGAGACCGCCCGAGAGAAAGCAGCCGAACGGCACGTCGCTGCGCAAGCGCTTGACGACGGCAGCCTCCAGGGTCTGCCGCAGCTCGGCGATCGTCTCGTCCTGATCGCAGTCGACCTCTTCCGGCGCCGGCACCTCATAGAAACGCCGCCAGCCCGTCACGCTGCTGAAGATATGGCCCGGGGGGAATTCCTTGATGTCGAAGGCTACTCCGACCAATGCCTTGATCTCGGACGCGAACGCCAGGCTCGCGCCGACCCGCCCCATATAGAGCGGTTTGATCCCGATCGGATCGCGGGCCGCGATGACCTCGCCGCCGCGATGCATGACGAAGGCGAACATCCCGTCGAGATCTTTGATGGCCGCGGGTCCATGGGTCGCCAGCAAATGCAGAATCGAATCGGGGTCGCTGCCCGTCCGATAGGGTGCGGCTCGTAGCCTCTCACGGATCGAACGGTCATTGTAGATCATGCCATTGGCGACGAGTGTGCAATCCCCAACCGTGCTGAAGGGCTGACGGCCGCCGGCGGGATCGATAATGGCGAGCCGGCAATGGGCGAATGCGCCCCGCTCGCCGTCAAGCACGACAAGTCCTTGATCATCCGGGCCGCGGTGTCGTTGGCGCTCGATCATTTCGCGGAGCGCGCCTCGGTCGTAATCGCCCTAGAGGACGGCAATTCCACACAAAATACGGAGCCTCTCTGAGGTGCGACTGATTATTCCCGCATTACGCACATCGTGGTAATGTGTTGTTCGTCAAGGGAGCAAGTTCAGGAGGTGTGGTATGACGGTCGAGAAAATCCTCCGTCGCAAAGGCTCGAATGTGGCGACGATCGAGGCATCGGCAACGCTTGCCGATGCCATCAAGGTTCTCGCTGAGGGCAATTACGGCGCGCTGGTCGTCAGCCCGGACGGTAAGAAGGTCCAGGGCATTTTGTCGGAACGCGATATCGTTCGCGGTATCGGCCGATCCGGCCGCGACATCCTCGATGAGCCGGTCAACAAGCACATGACCGCCAATGTCGTTACCTGCGAGATCACCGATCATGCGGCGAGCATCATGGGACTGATGACCCAACGCCGGATTCGTCACGTGCCCGTGGTCGAAGACGGTGAGATGATCGGCATCGTTTCGATCGGCGATATCGTCAAATCCCGCATCGACGAACTCTCGACCGAGGCCGAGGCGATGCGGGACATGATGCACAGCTATTAGCTCGTTTGCTGTCATAGCCTGAAGTGCGGTCGAATGAGGCGGACTTGCCAAGCCTGAAACCGCCCGCTAGCGTCTAACGACCGATAACACCGCCAGGGGAGGCGGCCATGACGACAAGACTGGCCAATGAGCCAGGCCAAGGTAGGGCGTTCTTCCACGCCTTCATCGAAACCACGGGCACCGTCCTCGGCGCTCTCGACGTGCGCGAACTCGAAGAACGGCAGCGGATCCTCGCCGAACTCGCCGATCGGTTCCAGGCTCAATCACCCGCTTCGTTCAATCCGTCCAGGACGACCTCGAACGTCGCGAAAGGAGCGGCTACACCACCAGCATAGCGCTCTGCGGACGATGGTCGGAAGCGTGCTGTTCCCGCGCTCCGGGAAGGTCCGGCCGCGCCGCTTGGCGCCAAAACTCATGCTCGATCCTGCCAACGGCCGTGCGTGTCTCGCCGGTCCAGTAGAGGCTGGCCGAAACGAAGATGTGATCGAGCAAAAGCTTGCGGTCGACCCCCTTGATGAAATCGAAGAACTCGGCAGTGAAGTTCAACTCCCGGTCCATCAGATCGACGAAGGTGTGACGCAGCATTTGATGTGGCTGAAAGGGTGATCCGGCAATCAATCCAGCCACGTTATGCGTGAGATATTTAGCTTCGAATTCATCGAGATCGGGGCCGTCATTGAAGTCTCCCATGACGACGAAGGCGGCTTCGGGCTCCTGCTCGAACACCAGATCGATATAGCGCCGCACGCGCATGGCTTCCGCCGAAATCCGCCGCCTCACCTGCACCGCCTCGCGAATGAATTGGTCCCTGGTCAGCGGGTCTTCGAACAACTCCTGACCCCGGTGAATGAATTTGGACTTGGTGTGGAGATTGAGGAGGCGAACCGTCCGGCCCGATCGGGTGCGCAGGCGAAGCAACAAGGGCGGCCGCGTAAAGCTATAGGGCTCGAGCATCAAATCGCCATCGATATCGACCTCGAACGGATCGTCGAAGTCAAACATGAACTCGCCCGGTATCCGCTCGACCTCGGCGATCTCGCTCGACCCCTTCTTGACCAGCGCATAAAGCTTCTGCTGGCCGCCGCCAACTGGACCGAAGATCTCGAACCGATCGTTCAAGAACCGATCCGCAAACAGCGCCATTTCCGAAAGCCGGCTCGGCCCCTCTTGAATGGTCAGGACATCGGCATCCATCGCCAGGATGACCTGCACCACCCTCGATGCCAGTTCGAGAACATCGCTCACGCCGTCGACCTCGCCCGGCCCCTTGAACAAGGGAGCGCCGTCATTGTCGCCGGTGAACCACCGGTTCATCCACTCGATATTCCAATTCGCAACTTTCATGGCATGCCCCTATTCATCGCCACCCAACCCTGCACCAACCTTCGGGGAACCTCAGTAGTAAATCCCACGTGTTGGCGGCTCCCCATCCCGATGCTAATCAAGCGGCATGACGCACCATTCCCTGCATCACCTCGCCCAGATCAACATCGCCCGCTGGTCCGTCGACCCCTCGAGCTACGCCGCCTTCGAGTTCACCAGCAATCTCGCCCGCATCAACGAATTGGCCGAGCAAAGCCCTGACTTCGTCTGGCGCCTCAAGGACGAGGCCGGCACCAGCGCGATCTCGCTCGCGACGCCCTGGAGCCAGGACGTCATCGCCAATCTCACGCTCTGGCAGGATCTGGAGTCCTTACGCCACTTCACCTACAAGACCGACCACCGCAACTTCATCAAGAAGCGCCGGGCCTGGTTCGACGAGCTCGAAGGGCCGCACATGGCGCTCTGGTGGATCGAAGCCGGCACCCTGCCCGATCTCGCCGCCGCCAAGACCCGCCTCGATCACCTCGAAACCCATGGACCCACACCGCACGCCTTCACCTTCAACAAGGCCTTCGACCCGTCCGAAAAGCCCGCCGAAAAGCGCCCGGTCCGCGGCTGGGCCGTCGCCCTGCCTGGGCAATAAGCCGGGCATCTGCGACTGACATTCAAAACCAGGAATACCCACAAGGGTCTGCAATGGAACATACGAATTATGTACAACAAATTATAATATATGCTTCCATGAGCAAAATACTTATTGCCTATTGTTTCATAGCTTTTGCATTAATTCTCTGGCCATTTAAGTTTGTTTCTCCATGCAGAACTTGTCAAAATGGTGCAATCTGGATGGCGGGGAAAAACGGCATTGAGTTTGAAACACCAGGACTCCTTTGGAGTGTGTCGCCGCCAATTGGTTTCCACGAAAGGCTGCTCTCGGCAAATGGCCTCACGATTGTCGCTTGGCTGAAGACGGCTGAGGTGAATCAAATGGGACCCGCGCGGATTGTGTCTTACTCTCAAGGTCCCGATTTTCGGAATTTTACCCTTGCTCAGGAAAACAGCGATCTCGTCTTCAGATTGCGGACCACCAAGACGGATTTAAACGGCACAAAGCCGGAAGTCACTGTGCCCGAACTATTTGTGCCGGGCCAGCGACAGCACATCGTCGTAACCTATGATTCCTCGCACTACCGCTTCTACGTCGATGGCCAACTTCTCAAGAGTGTGCCCTCCCCTGGTGGCACCTTCTCGAACTGGGACCCGGCTCATCGACTATTGATCGGCAACGAACAGACGGGTGATCGCCCTTGGCTCGGCAGCATTGAGCGTGTCGTTGTCTATGACCGCCCATTTTCAGCGGCTGAAGTCGAACAAGATTATCATTCGGTTAGTCCGGCCCCAGACTTCAATGGAGCCGCGGCGTCATTTGACTTCACAATGGGAGAAGGGAACATAATCCACGATAAGAGTAGCGTCCAGCCGGGTAGCAACCTTGAATTGCCTGCAATTTTTGTGAACGAGGGAATACCAGGTTTTCTCACTTTGAAGCCACGATATTTGATGGACTTCATCAGCAATTTCCTGATCTTTCTTCCTTTTGGATTCTTGCTTTATTTCAGTGTTTCCAAGATTCCCGATCTTGCCAGTCCGCAACCTTTGGCGATTATGTTGCTGGCGACTGTCCTTTTCACCCTGACCAACGAGTCGCTACAGTATTACGTCGATGGCAGAACATCCTCCCTGTTTGACTTCGCAAGCGCCATAGCGGGTGGTGCCAGTGGAATCCTCGCAGCAATCGCATTAAAAGCCCTTCCTCAGGTCTCATAGATTTCGTGAGATGATCGAAAAAAGTCGGGATTCGCGGAGGTTCCGGGTCAGCTACACCGGCGGCGGAGCATATCTGTTACGCAAACTTATGGATTGACCTCATCGGGCTTGGCTGCCTCGAAAAGCTTGCGAATCGAAAATCTCAAGACATTTTCGGAGTTCATAACCAGGATAAAGCGCGATTTGGGATATCCACTAGTCAGTGGGTAGACTTATGAAGTGTCCACGCATCCAGCCTCGCAAGTAATCTTGGAAAGCCGGCAGATACCGACACTTTAGGAAGATATCGTGAAAACTGCCTCTCCGCAACCCTCAGGCCACTTGACATTAGTGGCGATGTGATGGATGATGAACAAAGAGAGAACGTAGTCGAGAGGGCATGATGTCGGACGAGCTGTTGCGGGACCTGCCGGGTGATCTGCCGAGCTTTCTGC
>JBGSYN010000002.1:0-14468 GCA_041750975.1 Geminicoccaceae bacterium
GGCAAGCACGAAGGGCAGGGCGGCGAGCAACCAGCGTGTTCTGGCCGGAGGTTGCCGGTTGATCAGCCGCCGCATCTCTCCCGTTCGAGCCCGTCCCGCTTCCTAGAGGCTGCCGTCCGCCGCCATCCTCATGAAGTCCGCCGTGAAGCGCAGCTTGATGTTGTCGGGGTCGCCCAGGACCTGATCCCCCGGAAAACCGATACCGACAACGTCGAGGCCGCCTTCGAGCAGACCATGATCGTCGGAAAAAGTGCGGACATTGTCCATCGTTTCGATCAGATCGGGGCTCAGGGCAAAGCCCACGCCTTCATCCGGCTCGTAGAACATCGTCGTCGAGGCAAGCTGCATCTCGTAGCCCTCGAGATCGGTGCCGGAGGCCGCGGCCATGGCGGTCTTCGCGGAAATCGCCTCGGCATCCTTGCCGCTCATGATGGCCATGGTTTCGTACCAGGCGCCGACCAGGGCCTTGCCGAAATCGGGATTGGCGTCGAGCACCTCGGTATTGACCACCATCATGTCGATGATTTCGCCCGGGATGCCGCTCGAATCGAAGAGCTTCGTTGCGTCCGGATAGGCTTCGACCTCGGCCAAGAGCGGATTCCAGGTGACGACGGTGTCGACATCGTCGGTCGAGGAGAAGACCGAAACGATGTCGGCGTCGGAGGTGTTGACGACGCCCGCAAGATCGCGCTCGGCGAGGCCATTCATCTCGAGCGCGCGGGCCAGGAGATAGTGCGAGACGCTGAGTTCGACGAGATTGACGGTGGTGCCCTCGAGATCCGCGATCGTTGTCGCCGTCTTCGAGACGATGCCGTCATTGCCGTTCGAGAAATCCCCGAGGATGAGGGCGGTACTGTCGACGCCGCCAACCGCCGGGATCGTCAGCGCATCCATATTCGTCATGACACAGCCGTCGAAAGCGCCGGCGGTGTATTGATTGATCGATTCGATATAGTCGTTGATCTGTACGACCTCGATCTCGATCCCGTATCTGTCGGCCCATTTGTCGACGATGCCGGCATCGGCGGCGAAGCTCCAGGGCATCCAGCCGACATAGATCGACCAGGCGATACGGAAGCTATCTCGTTCCTGGGCTGCGGCTGGACCATTGATCAGGCATAACGCCAATGCGGCGACGGCAAAGGACTTCATCAAGACACGCATCTCGGCCTCCTGGTTGTGAAGACCCCATTGGTGGCAAAGGAGCCTCGGGGGTAAAGCCACATCGGCGAACCACCAATCGAGTCTCCCGGGCTTTTCCCCCGCCGTGGCTCCGTGCATCGAACTTCACGACCGAACGCACGGGAGTGCGCCTCTTGGACCAGGCGCCGCCCCCGAAACAATCCTGGGGGCGGCCGGAACCCTAGACGCATTATACTCCCCGTGGAGCAAGTGCCGTGCCAATGCCCGAATTGTGGCAACCGCCGGCCATGCGCCATCCGCAGGCAGATTGGTGCCCGGAACTTAGGCAAGAGCCTGCATAACGGGCAACAAACTAGTCGGTGTGGAAGACTTCGCGCATCGGCGCCCACCATTCGCCCTCGCTGCGGCTTGCCAAGGGTGCCTGCATCGGCCCGCAAAGCTCCCACCAGCGGCGGGTCACGTCGTGGTCTCGCATCTTCGCCATGTCTGCCACGAAGTCGTCGCCATGATATTCGAAATATCCGAACATCAGGTTCTCCGGCTGGCGCAGGAAGATCGTGTAGTTCTTGATGTGGCATTCGGCGATTCTGGCTAGGACTTCAGGCCAGACATCGGCGTGCACTCTGACATATTCCTCGATCCGCTCGGCTTTGACCCCGATCACCGTGCCGATTCTCTGCATGGTTATCTCCCTTATTGTGCGGCGACGGCCTCGTCCTCGCCGCGATGGATCTGCGCCATGATCGCCTCGCTCATGCGACCATAGTCATGATCATTGGCGACTTCGCCGACGAGCCGGAAGTTCTGCATGATCAAGATGCGATCGGCGAGGGCGATCATCTCCGGCATGTCGGAAGAAATCAGCAGAATGGCGCGGCCTTCATTGGCGAGTTCGGCGATCAACTCGTGCAGATAGGCCTTGGTCCGGACATCGATGCCGACCGTCGGCTCGTCGATGATCAGGATCGAGACCTCGGCCGCTAGCCATTTGGCGACGCTGACCTTTTGCTGATTGCCGCCCGAAAGGTTCATGGCGGTCTGGCCGAGCGAAGGTGTGCGGATATCGAGCCGGTCGATATGGGGCATCACCGTATCGGCCTCGACACCCGGCCGAAGCAGGCCGAGGACGCCGGTCAGGCGCGACCAGATGGTCATGGCGATGTTGCGGCCGACGCCGTGGATCAGGATCAATCCTTCGGCCTTCCGATCCTCGCTGACATAGCCGATGCGGTGGCGTCTGAGCGCCGTGGCGGCGTCCTTGATGCGAACAGTTTCACCTTCCACTTGAACTTCGCCTGCCGTTGGCGGATGGACCCCCAGCAGGACCTTGGCGAGCTCGGTCCGGCCGGAGCCGACTAGGCCGTAGAGCCCGAGGATTTCGCCCTTGTAGAGATCGAAGGTCAGGTCCTGGTGGCCAAGCGGGCTGGCGACGCCGCGCAAGGCGAGTGCCGGTGTCGCATCGCGGTCGGTGCGGCGTGCGCCGAGCCTTGCTCCCTGCTCGTCGCGGCCGATCATGAAGCGGACGATATCACCGCGATTCAAACCCTTGAGCGGTCTCGTCGGACAGGCGATCCGGCCATCGCGCAGTATCGTGATCTGATCGCAGAGCTCGAAGACTTCCTCGAGCTTGTGGCTGACAAAGACCAGGGCGACCCCCCGATCACGCAGCTGACGCAGGAGAGCGAACAGATGGTCCGTCTCGTAAGGTGTGATCGAGGCGGTGGGCTCGTCCATCAAGAGGATGTCGGCTTCGAGAGCCAGGGCCTTGGCGATTTCGACCAGCTGGATTTGGGCCACGCTCAAGCGGTCGACCGCCATGCGGGGGTCGAGGTCGAGGCCAAGCATGTCGAGCCAGCGCCGGGCCTCGGCGTGAACCTTGCGGTAGTCGACAAAACCCCGTTGCGCCGGCAGCCGCTCCAGCATGATGTTCTCGCCGATGCTGAAGCGGCTGATCAGATTGCGTTCCTGGTGCACGGCGCTGATACCGGCGACCGTGGCGGCGCGCGGATTGGCGAACCGGACTTCACCGCCGCGCAGCTTGAGTGTCCCTGTATCCTGTTGGTGGACGCCGGTGAGGATCTTGATCAGGGTCGATTTGCCGGCGCCGTTCTCGCCCATCAGCGCATGGATCTGGCGCGTGCCAAGCTCAAAATCGACGTGATCGAGGGCCTGGACGCCCGGAAACGCCTTGGACACTCGATGGATTTCGAGAACCTTCTCAGCCGCACTCATGCGAAGCGCCGTGCCTGTTCCTGCACCTCGTGATAGCGATTGATGCCGACCGCCGCCAGAATCAAAGCCCCCAGCAGCAGCTGCACGAAGAAGGGATCGATGCCGTAAAGCACGAGGGCATTGTTGATCAGGGTGACGATAACGACGCCAAGGCAGGTGCCGATCACCGAGACATGGCCACCGGCGAGGACCGCACCGCCGATGACCGGGGCCGCGAACGAGATGATCAGCCAGTCATCGCCGATGGTCGGCTGGCCCAACTGCAGGCGGGCGACGGCGAGCATCCCGGCAAGAGCGGCGAGCAGGCCCGAGATCGCGTGGGCGGCGACGACGGCCCGCCGGATCGAGATACCGGAAAGCTCGGCCGCATTCGGGTTGCCGCCGACCGCCAGCATTTGCCGGCCGAGGACGGTGCGGTTCATCAACACCCAGACGGCGATGATGGCGATGACCGGCGCCACGAGCATCACCGGGATCGGGCCCATACGCGCATTACCGAAGGCTTTGACGGCAGGGGCTATGTCATAGAAGGGCTGGGCCTCGGTGATGCCGAGATTGAGGCCCTTGAAGATCGAGAGGGTGGCGAGCGTGATGATGAAGGCGCTGAGCCCGGTGGTGTGAGTGATCCAGCCATTGAGGCAGCCACAGAGAATGCCGATGGCGAGGCCGGCGAGGGCCGCAAGAGGGACAGGCAGGCCGACGACTTCCATCAGGCCCGCGAACGAGATTGCGGCCAGCCCACCGATCGCCCCGACCGAGAGGTTCATCTGGCCGATGGCGATGATCACCATCTGGGCGAGGGCGATCAGCACCGAGAGAGAGAAGCCCAACAGCAAGACGTAGATATTAAAGCTCGAGAGAAAGTTCGGCTGGCTTAAGGCGAGGCCTGCAATTGCCAACACGACCACCAAGAGCAGGCCGAGCCAATCCTGACGGAGGATGCTCTTGATCACGAGGCTGCCCGGTGGGGACGCCATGTGAACGCACGCCGCAAACTGTTGAGGGTCACAGCGAGCAACAGCACGAGGCCCAGGAACAGCTGCACCCAGAATTCACCGATCTGCAGCTGCAAGAGGCCGTTGGTCAGGACCGTGACGAGCGTGGCGCCAAGCAGCGTGCCGGTGACGGAGACGACTCCGCCAGTCAGAAGGGTACCGCCTAGGACCGGCGCGAGGAAGGCGGGCAGCAGCCAATCCGATCCGATATGACCCGCCATCGACGGCAGGGCAGCGCCGTTGCGCATGGTCAGCATCAAGCCGGCGAGGGTCGCAAGGCCGCCGGAAAGACTATGGCAGATGATGGTGGCACGATCGACCCGCAGGCCCGAAATGCGCGCCGCCGCCGGACTGGCGCCCGCGGCCAGCAATTCCCGACCGAGGCCGGTCAGGTGAAACACCACCATGAGCCCGAGCCAGACCGCGAGTGCGACGAAGAGGAGGATCGAGACGAAGCCGAAGACCCGCTCCTTGCCGAAGCCGATGAAGGCGCGCGGCAGCTCGTTGAAGGCATCGGCTTGGGTGGCGAGGATCATCGCCCCGAAGAAGATGCTCATCGTTGCGAGGGTGACGATGAAGCTGTGGACCCGCATCCGCACCGTCAAGAAGCCGTTGATCCACCCCAAGAGGGTGCCGAAGGCGATGGCGAGCACCACGGCAAGCGGGATCGGGAGGCCCGCCACCTGCATCAGATAGCCGCCGACCATGACGGCGGAGACGGCGATCGAGCCCACTGCCAAATTGAGGCCGCCAGTGACCAGCACCACCATCATCGAAAAACCGATAACGACATCGATCGCCAGCACCCGACTCAACGCATAGAGATTGAAGGGCGAGGTGAAGCCGGGATTGGCGTAGGCGAAAACCAGGGCAAATACGGCGATGACGGCCAGCAGCCCGACCTCGTTCGAGGCAAGGAAGGACTGCCAGCCGAACGCGTAGCGTTTGACCCCGCGGGAAGCAGGGAAGGCTTCGCTCGCCAAGCTCAGCTCGGGCAGTTGAGGTAAGTGTCCTTGAAGTCGGCCATAATCTCGTCGGTGACACTGATCATCGCCTGCTGGTAGTCTTGGACCTCTTCGGCGCCGACAAAGGCCGTGCCGCTGTCAATGAAGTGCGCGGTCTGCGCCGTGGTCTGGAAGGGGGCGTCTTCCTTCACCTCGCAGCCCTGGCGGATGAGGTCGAGCGCATAGGAGCCGATATAGCCCTGGCCATAGGGGTTCTGCAGCATGGTGCCGTGGACATAGCCTTCGGAGATGGCATCCAGTACCACCTGATCATGATCGATGCCGACCATTTTGATGCGCTTGTCGCCCAAATTGCGCAGCGAGGTCGCGGCAACCACGGCCGGCACCCAGGCGGTGGTGACGATGCCGTCGACTTCGCCGCCTTGTGCCGCGAGGAAGGCGTTGATCTTTTCGTCGGCGGGTTCCGGGGCGTCGATATCGGCGATCACCTGGATGATCTCGACCTCGCCGCCGGCTTCCTCGACCGCCTGCTCGACGGCATCGATGCGGAGCTGGGTGTTGGGATCGACCAAAAAGCCGGTGAAGTGAGCGATCTTGCCGGAGCCGCCCATGGCCTCGATCAGCTCCTTGGTGCCGAGATAAGCCGAACGCGCAACGTCGGTGCCAAGGCAGAACGAGGCGGCACTCGGATCGACCGTGCAGCCGGCAAGCGCCAATGAGGGGATGTCGAAATCGGCCAGTTCCTCGAGCGTCGAATTGGTGCCGACGGCGTCACCCGGAAATACCGCGACGGCATTGAAGCCAGAGGCCACCAAGCTCTCGATCATCTCGTTTTGCTGGCTGAGCTCCCAGGCGGCCGGGACCTTGTATTCGGCGTCGATGCCGAAATCCTTGGCGGCTGCCGCCGCGGCATCGGCCCAGGCGGCGAAATAGGGATGCGGGCCGCCCGGCACCAAGGCGACGCGCGTGTCACTTTGTGCGAACGCCGGTGCTGACAGCGCTACTGCAGAGCAAATCAATGTCGTGCCGATAATTGCTTTCATAGGTGTGCCTCCTCGATGTTGACCTTTGTAGCTGTTTTGTGATCAGCCACCGGTGGATCACCTTTTCGCCAGGGTCGGCGGACTTGGCAAGGTTCTCGATGTCACGCAGGAGTTGCCGATGACGGCGCACATCATCGACGGCAAGGCCGAGGCGGCCTCGCTCAGGGCGGGCCTAGCCCGCGACGTCGAGGCGTTTCGTCGACTGCACGATCATGTCCCTTCCTTGACCGTCATCGTCATCGGGGACAATCCGGCGAGCCGCGCTTATGTCCGGACCAAGCATCGGATGGCGGCCGAGACCGGCATGGCCGGCGAAATAATCGAACTGCCCTTAAGCGTCAGCCAGCGCACCCTGTTCGCGGAAATCGAACGGCTGAACCAGGACCCCGGAACCCACGGCATTCTGGTGCAGCTGCCGCTGCCGCCCCAGATCGACGGTGCAGCCGTGCTGGAAGCGATCAGACCGGACAAGGATGTCGACGGTTTCCATCCGCTTAATGTCGGGCGGCTGTTCACGGCATCGGGTGGGATCGGCCCCGATCTTCTCGTCCCCTGCACGCCTTATGGCTGTCTCCATCTGTTGCGGCGGGCACTCGGCGAGGATCGGCTCGAAGGTCTCCATGCAGTGGTCATCGGCCGTTCCAATATCGTCGGCAAGCCGATGGCGGCCTTGTTGCTGAGCGCCAATTGCACGGTGACGATGGCGCATTCGAAGACGCGCGATCTGCCTGAGATTTGCCGAACCGGAGATATCGTGGTTGCGGCGGTTGGCCGGGCGGGCATGGTCCGGGGCGATTGGATCAAGCCCGGTGCCATGGTGATCGATGTCGGCATCAATCGCGTGGCCGATGGCACCGAAAAGGGCAGGCTGGTCGGCGATGTCGCTTTCAACGAGGTGTCGAAGGTAGCGGTCGCCATCACCCCGGTGCCGGGTGGCGTTGGGCCGATGACGGTCGCCTGCCTGTTGCGCAACACCCTGATCGCGGCCCGCCTGCAACGAGAGAGCGAATCCCGATGATGGAAACCGCGTTCATCCTCGCGACCCTTGGCCTTGCTCAAGCGCTGGCCGTCATCAGTCCGGGCCCGAGCTTTCTGGTCGTGGCGCGCACAACGATCGCCGAATCGAGGTTGGCAGGCAGCATCACGGCATTGGGGCTCGGGTTGGGCTCGGTCATCTGGGCGAGTGGGGCTTTGTTCGGCCTCACTTCGCTGTTCAAGATCGCTCCCTGGACCTACCAGGCGGTCGCGATTGCGGGCGGCGTCTATCTGATCTATCTCGCCGTTCAGCTTTGGCGGCACGCGCCAGAGCCCATGCCTGAAATGTCGCAAATTGCGGCGCGGCGCGGGACGGCATTGCTGCGCGGCATGCTGACTCAGCTTTCGAACCCGAAGCCCGCGATCTTTTTCGGCTCGATCTTCGTGACGATGCTGCCGCCGCACCCTTCCGTCACGTTGGTCGCTTGCGTTCTGCCGATGGTTTTCGTCATCGAAGTCTGTTGGTATGTGCTGGTAGCCTGTCTCCTATCCAGCCCCCGACTGCGAACCAGTTACGCCCGGGCCAAGCCCTGGATCGATCGCGGCACCGGCGGATTTCTCGGCATACTCGGCTTCAAGCTGATCGCGGAGCGATGAACTCAGCATTGGCCGCTTGATTTCCCGTGGCCGCATTGCAGGTGCAAGGACATATTGCAGCAACGGCAAGGCGAGATACCGGTCCATGCCGAAACACCTTTATCTGATCATTCCGGCATTAGCACTCAGCGCACCTCAGGCGGTCGGAAGCGGGCAGCTTGCCAACCAGAAAATATCAACCTTGTACGATGTGCGGTGGGAAGGTCTCAAGATCGGCGAGTTCGATCTCGATCTGGCGCTCGGAGAGGATTCCTACTCGATCGAATACCAGGCAGAATCGACGGGCGCTGTCGGCGTCATGATCGGTTTCAAGAGTGCCGGATCGAGCGGCGGCGCTCGGGACGGCGGCAAGGTCCGGGCAGCAGTCTATCGGGGCATGAGCGAGTGGCGCGGCGGCGGCAGTCGATGGTCCGTCAATTTCGACGATCAGGGGCGTGCCGTCGATATTCTTATTCCTCAAGATAGCACCGAAGAACGCGGCACGGTTCCAGCCGATCTCAAGCTGGCGCCCGACCCGCTAGGGCTCGCATTGCAGTCGATTATCGATATCGCGCCGGGTTCGGTGATCGAAGGCGATAGCTTCGACGGCAAGCGCGCGGTTCGCTACCGGCTGGAGTGCCCGACGGCGGAAGATGATCCGATATCGATGGTTTGCAGTGCGGAGGGGAGGCTGGTCGCCGGCGGTTCGGCCGAGCCGGAGGAACGCCGGGACAGCGGGTTGCGTGCCAATGATTCGGTTTTGCTGACCATGCAGAAAGGGATTCTCGAGGGTCATTACTGGCCGGTTCGAATCGAGGCCACGAGTTCTTACGGCGACGTGGCGATCGAGCTGGTCGAGACATCGTCTTAAGACCATTCGGAGCTGCCGGTTGACCACGGGCGGACCGGACGACACAGTGCCGTTGGATCAGCACTGTGCAACCGCCAAGGACATATAGTTTTGCCGACGCCCATTCAGATCTTCGATGGCCACAATGACGTTCTATTGCGGATTTTGCGTGATCCGGAACAGGGCATTGCTCGATTTCTCGAAGGCACGACAAGCGGTCATCTGGATCTGCCGCGAGCGCGCGAAGGGGGCTTTGCCGGGGGGCTCTTCGCGGTGTTCGTGCCTCCCAGGAAAATGCCCAAACCGACCGATGTATCGCCGGACGCGTTGCCGACGAACGTTCTGGATCTGGACTACAGCCTCGCAACGGCGATGCGGATGATCGGCGGGCTCTTTGCGCTGGAGCGCGCCTCGCAGGGCCAGATCAAGGTCGCGCGAACCGTCGAGCAGATCCGAGCGGCGATGGCGGAGAACATGCTGACGCCGGTGCTGCATTTCGAGGGGGCCGAGCCGATCGACCCCGATCTCGCCTCGCTCGAAGCGTTCTACGCGGCAGGCTTAAGGTCGCTCGGGCTGGTCTGGAGCCGGCCCAATGCCTTTGCCCATGGCGTGCCATTCAAGAACCCGAGCACGCCGGATATCGGCCCGGGCCTGACGGACGAGGGGCGGGCGTTGGTCCGCGCCTGCGATGATCTGGGTATCCTGATCGACGTTTCGCACCTCAACTGGCAAGGCTTTTGGGAGGTCGCGGAAATTTCGAGAAAGCCGTTCGTTGCCAGCCATTCGAACGCGCACGCCGTATGCCCGGCCTCGCGCAACCTCACCGATGATCAGCTCCGTGCCTTGCGCGAACGGGGCGGTCTGGTCGGCCTCAACTTTTCGATCACCGAGACCCGCCCGGACGGCAAGCCCGACGCCGAGGCGCCGATCGATCTCTACATCCAGCATCTCGAACACCTGCTCGAACATATGGGCGAGGACGGTGTGGGTATCGGCTCCGATTTCGACGGTTGTATCGTCGCCCGGCCCGTCAAGGATGCGGCAGGCTTGCCCAATCTAATCCAGGCGATGCGCGACCGCGGGTTTGCCGATTCGCTCATTGCCAAGATTGCGCGGGAGAATTGGCTGAGGGTTCTGACGAGCGTTTGGGGCAGCTGACTCTACGGATTGTTTGTGTCGCGCGCTTGTGATGTGTTGTGAATCCCAAAAATAAGATCGATCGTTCTATGTAATTTCGGGCCTAATCAGGGCTCGGTTTCACGGAGGAGCGCTCGATGCTTTCGGATCTTCTTGCTCAGGCGAATGAAAGTTCTCGCCTGCAAATCACTGTCGAGAACCTGGCGCCGTCGGCCGGTGGCACGTTTTTGACGCCGGTCTGGGTTGGCGCCCATGACGGAACGTTCGATCTTTACGATCGCGACGCGCCAAACTTTCGTGAGGGTCTCGAACGGATCGCCGAGGATGGCACGGTCGACACAATCGGCCAGGAGTTCATGGCCGAGCAGCCGAATGGCGCTGCGGGCGTGGTCCTGGGCGCGGCGGGAGTGCCGGGACCGATCGATCCGATCGAGGCCGCAAGCCTGATCCTCGATGTCGACAATCCGGCACTCAATCAGTTTTTCAGCTTTGCGACGATGATCATTCCATCGAACGATGCGTTCCTGGCATCGCCGGGCGATCCGTTGGGCATCCGGTTGTTCGACGACCAAGGCAAATTCATCGGCCCGATCGAGATCATCCGCACCGGCAATGAAGTTCTGGATGCGGGGACCGAGGTCAATACCGAGGAAGACGCGGCGTTCCTCAACCAGACCGCGGACAACACCGGCATCGACGAAAACGGCAATGTCGTCGTCCATCCGGGCTTCAACGGCTCGATCGGCAATCCGGATGCGACGCCGATGAACGTTCTGGGTGGGACGACAGCACCGGGTGCGGTAATCGATCCGTTTTTCGGCGATTTCACGCGCTCGGATGGTGAGGTGCCGTTATTGCGCATCACCGTGACAGAACTCGAAGATCCGCTGGCGGCGCTCAAGACGGCCTATCCGGTCAATGCGCTCGATCCGGATCAGGCGGCACCGGGATCGCTGCCGGGCGACGGTGGTGGCAGCGTCTATCTGACCTTCCTCAATGAGGAAGCCAATAACGACAACTCCCTGGGCTACTATCTCTACGATCTCGATACCGGAATTATCGACGAAAGCTTCATCGCCTTTGCCTCGACCGAGGCCGCGACGGCGGGCGACGCGATTGAGATCGAGGTCGGCGAAGGCCAGGGCATTGTGCCGTTCCTGATCCCCGAGGGCGGCGAGGGCCCGGTCGATTTCTCGGCATTCCTCGAGGGTGGCATCACCTTCGAGAATGCGGCGGGCGGACCTGGCAGCATTTTCGATGACGCGCCGTTGACGGTACTGGCGGATGGCACGCCCACGACCATCGTGCCGTTTCATGGGCTCGACGGCGATCCGGACGACAATGCAAACCCGCTTAATCCAGGCGGCGTCGAGCATACCAACGTGGTCGAACTCGATGACCTCACGGTGTTCGGATTCGAGGATATCCGATTCGGCGGCGACCGTGATTACGATGATGCGGTCCTCGGTGTCAGCGAAGCGCCGCTCGATCCTTTGCTGGTGACGGAAATCTCATCGATCCTGAACCCGGACGGCTTCGTGAACGAGGTCCACGACGGCCAATTCGCCGATATCCGCGAGATGGACACCTTCAGCTTCGAGGAACTGCTCTCGTTCGGCGAGAATGACGGGCTTTACGTCAACGTCCACAGTCTCGACTTCCCCTCGGGCGAGGTGCGTGGCCAGTTGGTGTCGGTCGAGGACAATGATGATTCCATCGTCACACTCGAGACCGATCTCACGCCAGAGGCCGAGGTGCCGCCTTCACCGGCGGCGGATCCGGCGGGGGTCAGCGATGCCGAGGGCTTTGCCAGGGTGATCATCGATCTCGCCAGCCAGACCTACGACGCGCAGGTTGTCGTCGACGGCATCGTTCCGTCCGATCTGGCGCCGGTCGGTGGCCCCGCCGTGAACAGCCCGGTGCACCTTCATGTCGGCGGGCCGGACGAGAATGGCCCGATCGTGATCAACCTGGGCTCGCCCGGCGGCGAGGGCGATATAACGCCCCTGCTGCTGGACAGCGATTTCATCATTTGAGGCAACAAGGAGGGGATCGTTCCGGCGATCCCCTCACCGTCTTCTTCGCTACTATGCCCATGTCATTAATTCGCAGCCCACGTCTGCGCGAATGCCAACGTGCCGCCCTTCAACGGACGCGAAACGTTGCTATGAGCCTTTGGAGACAACGCTGCGTACTATAGTACGGAAAGCGTCGTCAAAAATGTGCCGAGAGTGGAGAGGAAGCAGTTTGAGTACCGTTGGGCAGAATGGCGTGGGGATCGTCGATCTCGACGAGGTCAGAGAGCGAAGGCGGAACGCGCAACGCGAGATCTTGGCGAGCACGCTTTCACAGATCATCCAGCACGGCGGTTTCTCGCCTGCGTTGGACGAGGCATTGGTCGATCGGGCCGAAGCCGAATTTTCCTCGCTCATCGACGAGAACGAAAGGGCTTCTAAAATTGTCTGCCCCTATCGTGCGGCGGCTTATGCGGTCATTTTGGATCGTTTACTGGCCATGCGCCACGAGCGACAACTCAGCGGCAGAACTCTGGACGGCAGTGCGCTGGCTTTCGCCAGTTGAATTGGGGCCGTCAGGGATTGGTTGCGCCGAGCCACTCAAACGTCTTTTCGGCCCAGCCATCGGGCATGCCGTGCCCACCATCATGCAGGCAAAGCGCAACCGGTTGCCCCGTCCCGCAATCGTTCCAATAGCGGCAGCGAAAGGGCTCGCCGAGGGCAATCTCGCTGGGCAGACTGGCGCACTGATTGACGGTTCGCATCAACTCCAGGGATTCGAAGACGTCGCCTTGATGCCAATCGCGGATCGCCCGGCCCTCGAGCGGCACCTGCAGGTCGCTGAACCCGTGAAATTGGATCAATGGCACCGCACCGCCCGGGCAACCGTCTTCGGGCACCGGCCGTCTCAGCGCGCCCGCGACAGGCGCGAAGCCGGCAAATCGCGCACCCTCGTAGCAGGCGAGCATCCAGGCCATCGAGCCGCCGGCTGAGAAGCCGGAGACCAGGACATGGTCCCGGTCAAGCGGGATACGCGTCGCCACATCCTCGATCACGGCGAGCGAGAAGGCGATGTCGTCGCGGCGAGGCTCAGGCTCGGGACGTGCCGGCCAGGCCCGGATATTGCGCTCAGGCCAGATGGCGCCGTTGGGGGCGATAATAGCGTAGCCCTGACCGCCGAAGGTCTCCTTGAGGCTCCGGTTGTCGATCACGCTCTCGCCGGAAGCGCCGAAGCCGTGAAAGAACATCAAGGCCTTCAGCGGCGAGGCCCCGTCCCAATTATCGGGAAGCGTCAGGTAATATTCGCCGCCCTCGATGACACAGGGTCCGGTCTCGTCGCAGGCGCCGTTCGCCAAGACAGCGCCCCCCATGAAGACGCCCAACATCGTTGCGATTGCAAATTTTGCCATCAGCGACCCATCCAGCCAGTCGCCATGACGGTAGCGTCGGGATCAGCCCCGATCAATGCGAGGCGAAGATCCGATCGCCGCCGGAACCGCCAAACATGATCACATCATAGGGATCGGTTCGACCGCCTTGCTCCATCCCCGGCGATCCTATCGGCATCCCCGGAACGGCAAGGCCCTTGCTTGACGGCTTGCCCTCCAGCAGCCGCATTACGTCATCCGCCGGCACATGGCCCTCGATCGTATAGCCCTCGACCTTTGCCGTGTGGCACGACTGAAGCGTTTCCGGGACGCCCGCCATGCGTTTGATCGGCGCCAGATCGTCCATTTCCGTGACGCTGACGACAAAGCCGCTTTGGCGCATATGCTGAACCCAGGCGGTGCAGCAGCCGCACCAGGGCGTCTTCCACACGGTCATTTCGGTGGCCATGGCAGGGCTGTTCGACATCATCGTCCAACCGCCCGCGGCGATGCCCAGAACCATTCCGACAACGGCAATCATACCCTTGATATTCATCTCATTCGTTCCCTGCGGTTAAATGACGAAATAGAGCAACACGCCGATGACAAGCCACGCATAAGCGAGCATGGCCAGCCAGAACAATATCTGCTCGCTCAATTGGTCGCTCATGCTGGTGTCGAAGCCGGCTGTTTTGACATTCCACATCAGAAAAATTGCGCTCAAAGCCAGGAATGCGAGATTGAAGAAAAGTGTGTAGTCGACGGCGAAAAAGGTGCGCTCGACCACGCTTTGGGCATCGGCGGCGTTGGGAAGCATGCCGACGGCGGCGAACCCGTAGTGCAGGATCAAGGCCGTCGTGACCAGCACGAAGAAGAAGATCGCCAGTATATAGAGAGCCATCTTCCAGCCATAAAATTTGGCTTGGATGCGCAAGACGGGAAATACGACGAGATCACTAAAGATGAACGCCATGATTCCCGCGAAGCTGACGCCGTTGCCGAAGAGTACGGCCGCCAGCGGAATGTTCCCCATCGAACCGATGAATGTGAGAAACGCCGCGAACGGACCGACGAGCGCCTGTTCCAATAAGGCGAGGAATGATGGGTTCT
>JBGSYN010000003.1:0-2143 GCA_041750975.1 Geminicoccaceae bacterium
ATCTATGGGGAGCCCTACTATGGCTGCTTCGTGCGCGATCTCGACGGCCACAAGATCGAGGCGACCTTTTGGGACCAGGAACTCGCACGCAAGCTCGGCATGGGATGAAGGCCGACTAACGCAAAATAGCTACATCACGCCGCCGAAACGGACCCCAGAGAGCTCGGCCATCTCGCGCTTGAAGGTGGTGAGGTCGTCGAGCCTGAACTGGTTGAGGTGGGTGTGGCCGCAGGCCCGCGCCAGGACCTTCATGAGATCGGTCGCCGCTTCCAGGAATCGCGCCAGGCGCTCCGCCGATTCATCGATGATCAGCCGGGCGCGGAGGTGGTCTTTTTGGGTGGCGATGCCGACCGGGCAATTGTTGGTGTGGCAAGCCCGCATGCCGAGGCAGCCGATCGCCTGAATGGCCGAGTTGGCAATGGCGATGGCATCGGCACCAAGCGCCATGGCCTTGGCGAAATCCGCCGGCGTTCTGAGACCTCCGGTGATCATGAGCGTGATGTGATCGGCGCGCGAATGATTCAGATGGCGGCGCGCTCGAGCCAGGGCCGGAATCGTCGGTACCGAGATATTGTCTCGAAAGATCAACGGGGCAGCACCGGTGCCGCCGCCACGGCCATCGAGGATGATGTAATCGACGCCGATCTCGAGCGCCGCATCGATATCGGCTTCGATATGCTGCGCGGATAGTTTGTAGCCGATCGGAATGCCCCCTGTCAGCGAACGGACTTCGTCGGCGATGATTCGGGCGTCCAGGAAGCTTTGCCAATCCGGAAATGTTGCCGGGGAAACGGCAGGCGTGCCGGGCTCAAGGCCCCGGACTTCGGCAATTTTCCCAGTCACCTTGCTGCCCGGCAAATGGCCGCCCGTGCCGGTCTTCGACCCCTGCCCACCTTTAAAGTGGAACGCCTGACAGCGCTGGACCTTGTCGATCGACCAGCCGAAGCGAGCGGAAGCAAGCTCGTAGAAATAACGGTCGTTGCTTTCCTGCTCTTCGGGCAGCATACCGCCCTCTCCCGAACAGATACCCGTTCCAGCCAGGTTCGCACCTTTGGCGAGGGCGATCTTGGCTTCCTCGGACAGCGCACCGAAGCTCATGTCGGAAACGAAAAGCGGAATATCGAGTTTGAGCGGTTTCTGCGCATGACGGCCGATGACGACTTCCGTGCCGACCGGCTCGTCATCGAGTTTGGGAAGCGTCGCGAGTTGGGCCGTAACGAACTGGATATCATCCCAGCTTGGCAAATCCTGGCGTGGCACGCCCATGGCGGCACTCGGCCCATGATGGCCATACGTCTTGAGCCCGTTCCTGGCGAGTTCCTGAATGAACGAGTTATGCGGCTCTTCGGGGGTGGCGTGCGGGTCCTGGAAGAGCCCAAGATAAGCATCGCGGTCGTAGGGCTGCGGGTTCTGCCTTGCCCAGGCCGTGATCTCGTCGGCATCGACGCAGACTTGCCCATCCTCGATCCAGGCTTCGAACTTCTTCAGGCGTTCGGCATTATTGTAGGCGGAAACGCCACTCTCCAGCCGGTAATCCCAATTGTGGACGCCACAAATAAGGGACCGGCCATCGACGTAACCGTCGGCAAGAAGGGCTCCCCGGTGGAGACAGCGTCCGTAGAGGACCGAGACCTCATCGCCGTAACGGACGACGACGAGATCAACCTCGCCAACCAAAGCATAGGCTGGCTCGCGATCTTTCAGCGCCTCCCATGCCAAAATATTCTTTTTATGCAATAACCTGCCTCAATATGGCCGGGCTCAGAGGCTGACGCGCTTTTCATGAGCTACCAGCGGACCGAGCAACCTCGCCCAGATTGTCTCGAAAACCCAGCATGCGGCAAAGACATAAACAACGGCAACGATCAAATAGAGTTCGTCGAACCAGGTTCCCGGCAGTTGTCTCCGCAGATCCGGCCAGAAATAGTAAAGTGCACCACCGACTGCTGCGACATAAAGCAAACCGGCAACGCGCTCCAATAGGTTCATCCGGTGCTCCTAGAGAAACCGCAGACTATCGGGCTCGATGGCGAAATAGACGAGGCCACCTTGCCGGGTCAGCGTGCCGCTGGCTTCGACATAGAGCCCGGTCCAGTCAAGCCAGTCTTCGTTGGCTTCCTCGCCGTCGGGGTTAGTCACGAAC
>JBGSYN010000004.1:0-2144 GCA_041750975.1 Geminicoccaceae bacterium
ATCTATGGGGAGCCCTACTATGGCTGCTTCGTGCGCGATCTCGACGGCCACAAGATCGAGGCGACCTTTTGGGACCAGGAACTCGCACGCAAGCTCGGCATGGGATGAAGGCCGACTAACGCAAAATAGCTACATCACGCCCCCGAAACGGACCCCGGAGAGCTCGGCCATCTCGCGCTTGAAGGTGGTGAGATCGTCGAGCCGGAACTGGTTGAGGTGGGTGTGGCCGCAGGCCCGCGCCAAAACCTTCATGAGATCCGTCGCCGCTTCCAGGAATCGCGCCAGGCGCTCCGCCGATTCATCGATGATCAGCCGGGCGCGGAGGTGGTCTTTTTGGGTGGCGATTCCGACCGGGCAATTATTGGTGTGGCAAGCCCGCATGCCGAGGCAGCCGATCGCCTGAATGGCGGAGTTGGCAATGGCGATCGCATCGGCACCGAGCGCCATGGCTTTGGCGAAATCCGCCGGCGTTCTGAGACCGCCGGTGATTACAAGCGTGACGTGATCGGCGCCCGAACGGTTCAGATGGTGGCGCGCACGAGCCAGGGCAGGAATCGTCGGTACCGAGATATTGTCTCGAAAGATCAGCGGGGCAGCACCGGTGCCGCCGCCACGGCCATCGAGGATGATGTAGTCCACACCGATCTCGAGGGCAGCATCGATATCGGCTTCGATATGCTGCGCGGATAGTTTGTAGCCGATTGGAATGCCGCCTGTCGCCGAACGCACTTCGTCAGCGATTATTCGCGCATCGGCAGGGCTTTTCCAATCCGGAAATGTTGCGGGAGAAACCGCAGGCGTCCCGGCCTCGAGACCTCGCACCTCGGCGATTTTTCCCACAACCTTGTTGCCTGGCAAATGCCCTCCGGTGCCGGTCTTCGCCCCCTGCCCGCCTTTGAAATGAAAGGCCTGGCAACGTTTGACCTTGTCCATCGACCAGCCGAAGCGAGCCGAGGCAAGCTCATAGAAGTAGCGGTCGTTGCTTTCCTGCTCTTCGGGCAACATACCGCCCTCGCCCGAACAGATCCCCGTTCCAGCCAGGTTCGCACCTTTGGCGAGGGCGACCTTCGCCTCTTCGGACAGGGCACCAAAGCTCATATCCGAAACCAGGAGGGGGATGTTGAGCTTGAGCGGCTTTTGCGCGTGACGGCCGATGACGACCTCGCTGCCGACCGGCTCGTCATCCAGTTTGGGAAGCGTTGCGAGTTGCGCCGTGACAAACTGGATATCATCCCAACTCGGCAAGTTCTGGCGCGGCACACCCATAGCGGCACTCGGCCCATGGTGGCCGTACTTCTTAAGCCCGTTCCTCGCGAGTTCCTGGATTAAAGAATTGTGCGGCTCTTCAGCGGTCGTGTGGGGATCCTGATAAAGCCCCAGATAGGCATCGCGGTCATAGGGCTGAGGGTTCTGCCTCGCCCAAGCCGCAATCTCGTCGGCATCGCCCCAGACCTGCCCGTCCTCGATCCAGGCTTCGAACTTCTTCAGGCGCTCGGCATTGTTGTAGGCGGAAACGCCGCTTTCGATACGGTAGTCCCAATAGTGGACGCCACAGATCAGACTCTGGCCCTCGACATAGCCGTCCGCCAGAAGCGCTCCGCGGTGCAGACAGCGACCATAAAGCACGGAAACCTCATCGCCGTAGCGAATGACGACGAGATCGACCTCGCCCACCAACGCATAAGCGGGCACGCGGTCTTCGAGCCCGTCCCATGCCAGAATTTTCTGTTTATTCAAAATACCTACCTCGATAGAGCGTTGCTCAATGGCTGCCGCGCTTGTCATCGGCAACCAGCGGAGCGAGCAACCTCGCCCAGATTGTCTCGAAAACCCAGCATGCGGCAAAGACATAAACAACGGCAACGATCAAATAGAGCTCGTCGAACCAGGTTCCTGCCAGCTGTCCCCGCAGATCCGGCCAGAAATAGTAAAGTGTCGCACCGGCCACGGCGACATAAAGCAAACCGGCAATGCGCTCCAATAGGTTCACCCGGTGCTCCTATAGAAACCGCAGACTATCGGGCTCGATGGCGAAATAGACGAGGCCACCTTGCCGGGTCAGCGTGCCGCTGGCTTCGACATAGAGCCCGGTCCAGTCAAGCCAGTCTTCGTTGGCTTCCTCGCCGTCGGGGTTAGTCACGAAC
>JBGSYN010000005.1:0-4580 GCA_041750975.1 Geminicoccaceae bacterium
AGAACGATGACCAGCTCGAAGCCCTACGGACGCTCAATTGTGACTTTGTCCAGGGATTTCTCGTCGCTCCGGCGATGGCCAGCGACGCCCTTGAACCGTGGCTTGCGGAGAACGGTGCAGCCTAGCCTCGATCGACCCGGATATCCGCGCTCGCAAAGCCTGCCGATCGGGGCCCCGCGCATCCGATTATCCGTGTCAGTCCTCGATCTTCCCTCGGGCTCAGCCACACTCGCCGGTTTCGTCTAGTTGGGAACGCAAGCGCTCAAAGTAGCCCCTAATCCATAACAGGAGCATTGGTAACGCCGGCGTCAAGACGGGCGGCATTGACATCATCTCGGGTGCTAACGCCCATCCAACAGCCTGCATGGAAGATCTGTGGCTTGACCCACGATCTCAGCAGCAACATCGTATCCGGAGGTGGTGTTAATGGAGAATTTCAGATGATGGAAATTAGCAAAGCCAAAAAATCCGCATTATTGATTGCGTTGTTCCTTATTTCAAATCCTGCGCTTGCACAATCTACGTCACCTTACTACGGATTCTATCCGTCCGTTCATGGTGAATATTTCAAGCGATTTGAGCATAATACCCTGGGGTTCTCTATAGATATTCCACAATCATGGACCTTTGGGATTCACGGTGAACCACCCCTGACGGTGGCAGTCATCTACCCCGATGGCATGAATACTATGGCTCTATCAGACAACTATGAGATGTTAGAGATTGGGAAGCTCCTTAACAGCAAAGGCTCACTCCCAGAATTCTACGAAGATACAATGGCGGGAATGCGGTCACGACACGCTTCTGTCGAAATCATCGAACATGCTGAACCAACGAGAATAAACGGACACGAAGCCCTTCAATGGGCTTTCACATGGCTTTCGAAAACGGGTTACATCGTCCTTGAAAGTGTATCTCTCGTCAAATGGGCAGCTCGAACTACCGCGGTTTTCGGACGCTGGACACGCGTTGATGGGCGACAAGCGCTAACAGGTGATCCGGTCCGCCGTTCCCGCACTCGGTCAGACTTCAGAGGCTGCTCGATTTCTGCGTCGTGGCGGCTTCTGCCGCCATCTTTGCCGTCATGCGGACGCACTTCTCCCCTCGTGCCAAACAACGCGCATGAGATTGTAGGCAAGGTTTGTCATGCCGATTTTGGTCGTGGCCCGCGCAATGCCGATGGTGCGGATGCAGAGCTTCATTTGCGCCTTTTGACGGGCGAAGACGTGCTCGACGAAGGCGCGGATTTTGGAGCGCCGGCCATTGGCCCGCGACATCGCCTCGCTCATCGTGCGGCCTTTCGGCTTCTTGTGGTGGATGTCGGAGACGTAGCCGTTCTTGTCGAGCCACGCCTCGTTCTTCTTCGAGCGATAGGCCGTGTCGGCCCAGACCGTAGAGCCAGTGTTGCCGCGGTTGAGCACGTTGCGAAGCTGGGCGCCGTCATATGCCGAGGCGCTCGTGACGTTCCAACCGCGGATGAAGCCGTGCCGGCGATCGATGGCTGCATGATTTTTATAGCCGAAAGCGGGAATGGCGATGTCGCGCTGCTGCGCCTTTCCGTCCTCGGCCACCTTGGCCTTCGAGAACTTGACCGTCCAGCGCGCGTCCCGGTCCTTCTGGCGCAGCTTCGCGGGCTTGTTCGTCCAGTCATCCGGAACCTTGCCCGCCTTGATGTCGGCCTTCTCAGCATCGGTGTTCCGCTGTTTGGGCGCCGCCACGATCGTGGCGTCAACGATCTGGCCGCCCATCGCAAGATAGCCGGCTTTGGTGAGGTGCTTGTCGAAGCGGACGAACAGGTTCTCCACTGCACGAGCCTGCGTGAGGTGCTCGCGGAACAGCCAGATCGTCTTTGCATCCGGAGCCCTGTCGCCAAGGCCCAGGCCGAGAAAGCGCATGAAAGAAAGCCGATCCTGAACCATGAACTCGGCCTGATCATCCGAAAGGCTATACAGCGCCTGCAGCACCATAATCTTGAACATGAGCACCGGATCGTAGGGCGGCCTTCCTCCCTTCGCTCCGTCCGAGCGTTTCAGCGCCTTGGCCAGCGGCTTGCGGAATACCTCCCACGGCACCACTGCGTTCAGCTTCTCCAGCGGATCGCCGACCTCGCTCAGCCGCGCATAGCGCTCGTCAATCTCCCAAAACCCGGCCTGTCCCCGCATCGCCTGCCTCCGCGCAAATCACCGAGGCAATTGAATCAAAATCCGGTTCCAAAGGCGAGGTATTTCGAGGTGCCCACGTGCGGTGAGGTCCGCGAGGGGCCTATTGTGTTGGTCCCAACACGCACACCATTCGCGGCCGCAGCAACATCCATCATCTCGGGGACCGCCCAGACCTGACCTTGGTGGGCCAAAGCAATGCGGCAGTGCAACCTTCAAATTGCTGCCATTCGTCAACGCCGTGGCATTTCCGTGAAATCAACTACTATAGTGCGGGACAGTACAGCCGACTGCTTTTGCTCTACACCAACCATACTCGAACAAACTGTTCTTCACCGCCGTGCTCTTGAGCGGAGCACGAGCAGGAATATAGGTTTCCTCTCAATCCTTGGTGGCCATTGCATCTTCAAGTTTGGTCTTATCGGCCTCGGTCAGAACCGGACGATCGATCTTCAAAGTGACCTCCTCCAACGTGCCGGTGAATGCGAATGGCGTCTGATAGTCGGAGTCGTTCACGCCGGTGGCGGTATCGGCACCGATGTCGAGGTTCTCATCCCATTGCAGGATCAAGGGAATGGTCTTTTCCATCTTCTGCGTTGCGACGACCTTGCCATCGACCTTCAGTTCGCCCACGCCGCTCCGGCCGATTCCACTCAGGTTGTTGTAGGCGAGTGTGCCCATGCCGAGCCCGTCATACTTGAAGTCGAACTCGATCGTGTGCTTGCCGGGCGCCAAAGCCTCGTCGCCTTCCCAGCGAATGCGGTCGAGGTCGAGCAGGTTCCAGGTGAAGACCGGCTTGCCCTTCACGAGGTAGAGGCCGTAGCCACCGAAGCGCCCGCCCTGGGTGATGATCATGCCCTCGCCGCCGTCTGCGGGCACGTCGATGTCCGCGGTGATGGTGTAGGAGGTGTTCAGCACGCTGGGCGCGTCACCGTTCGGCGTGCCGGTGAATGTGCCTTTCCAGGTGAAAACGTCCCTGCCCGCCGTCAGGCTGGGACGGGGGGTGACGAGACGGGTGGCGACGGAGGCATCAAGCGGCAGAACCTGATATTTTTCCGCTTCCTGCCAGAAGATCGCCTGCATTTCCTTCAGCTTTTCCGGGTTTTCGGCGGCAACGTCGTTGGCCTGGGTCCAGTCCTTGCTGAGGTCATACAATTCCCAGGGGAAGCCCGCCGGGTCCTGGCTAACCGCGCCGGTGATTTCCCATGGCGGGCGGATCACCTTGGTCGAGGCGATCCAGCCGTCGTGGTAGATCGCGTGGTCGCCCATCATCTCGAAATACTGGGTGCGGTGGGTCGACGGGGTGTCGGCGTTGTCGGCGTCGAAGAGGTAGGCCATGCTGACCCCTTCGATCGGGCTTTGGGCGATGCCGTCCACCACGGCGGGCGGCGTGATGCCGGTCGCCTCGAGGATGGTCGGGGCGATGTCGATGACGTGGTGGAACTGGTGGCGGATGCCGCCCTTGTCCTTGATCACGTCCGGCCAGGCGATGGCCATGCCCTGGCGGACGCCGCCAAAGTGTGATGCGATCTGTTTGGTCCAGGAAAACGGCGTGTCAAACATCCACGACCAAGCCACCGTCATATGCGGATTGGTCTCGTTGCTCCCCCAGAGGTCATAAAAGTCCCTGAGCTGGTCGGCCACAGGTACATTGACGCCGTTGAAGGCCGCGACTTCGTTGGGCGTGCCGATCAGTGTACCCTCGGCGCTGCCGCCATTGTCGCCGCTGATGTAGATAACGAGCGTATTGTCGAGCTTGCCCATGTCCTCGACCGCCTGAATGACGCGACCGATCTCGTGGTCGGTGTAGGCAACATAGGCAGCGAACACTTCGACCTGCCGCTCGAACATTTTCTTTTCGTCATTACTGAGATCGTCCCAGCGCTTCAGCAGGTCATCCGGCCAAGGCGTCAGTTCCGCACTTTCCGGTATCACCCCGAGCTTCTTCTGGTTGGCGAAGATCGTCTCCCGCACCTTGTTCCAACCCTCGTCAAAGAGGTTCATGGCGCTGATCTTGTCGATCCATTCCTTGGTCGGATGGTGCGGCGCGTGAACGCCCCCGGGAACGTAGTAGACGAAGAACGGTTGCTCGGGCGCTAGCGTGTTGATCCGGTTCATGTAGTCGATGGCCTCATCGGCCATGGCGGTGATCAGGTTGTAGTCCGGGTCGTTTTCATAAGGATAGATCGGCGTGGTGTTGCGCATCAGCGGACCCGGCGTCCATTGCGAGGTGTCACCCCCCACGAAGCCGTAGAAATACTCGAATCCCATGCCGATCGGCCACTGGTCGAACGGGCCGTTCTGGCTGACCTGGAAAGCCGGGGTGTTGTGGTTCTTGCCGAACCACGAGGTGCGGTAGCCGTTGTCCTGGAGGATCGTGCCGATCGTCGCCTTGTCCTTGGCGATGATCGAGTTGTAGCC
>JBGSYN010000006.1:0-1966 GCA_041750975.1 Geminicoccaceae bacterium
GCGGACTTCATGAGGATGGCGGCGGACGGCAGCCTCTAGGAAGCGGGACGGGCTCGAACGGGAGAGATGCGGCGGCTGATCAACCGGCAACCTCCGGCCAGAACACGCTGGTTGCTCGCCGCCCTGCCCTTCGTGCTTGCCATCCTTGCCTATCTCTTCGCCTCGAACGCCAGATTGACTGAAAATCCCAGCGACAAGCTGCTGCCGGCACCCTCGAGCTTCGTTGCCGCCATGCAGGAAATGGCGTTCGAGCCCGATCAACGCTCCGGGCGGTATCTGTTCTGGGAGGATACCGCCGCCAGCCTGAGACGCCTTGCGATCGGCGTCGCGATCGCTGCCTTGTTCGGCCTGACCTTCGGTATCGCCATCGGCCTGATTCCCATGGTGAATGCCACCCTCGCCTCGTTTCTAGCGGTGCTCTCGGTGATCCCACCCTTGGCGATCCTGCCCGTGCTCTTCATCGCCTTCGGCCTCGGCGAGCTTTCCAAGGTCATGTTGATCGTCATCGGCATCGCACCCTTCATCACGCGCGATATCGCCTTTCGTGTCGCCGAGATGCCGAGCGAGCTCTTGGTGAAGGCGCAGACACTCGGGGCCTCGACCTGGCAGATCATTCTGCGCATTGTCGGGCCGATGACGCTACCTCGCCTGATCGGGGCGATCCGTCTGTCGCTGGGTCCGGCATGGCTGTTTCTCATCGCCGCCGAAGCCATCGCCGCCACCGAGGGTCTGGGCTACCGGATATTTCTGGTGCGCCGGTTTCTGGCGATGGATGTGATCCTGCCTTACGTTGCCTGGATCACACTTCTGGCCTTTTTGATGGATGCCCTGCTTGACCTGCTGCATCGGCGCGCGTTCGCCTGGAGCCTCAAGGCGTGAGTGCGGTCAGCGTCGAGAGCTTGTGGAAGAGTTATGACGGCGTCTCCGTCTTGGAGCGCGTCAATCTCGAAGTCGACGCCTCGAGCTTTGTTACCATCGTCGGTGCGTCCGGCTGTGGCAAGAGTACCTTCCTGCGCATCCTGTTGAGCCAGGAACGGCAGAGCCGAGGTCGGATCTCGATCGATGGCAAGCCGCTCGCTGAGGAGCCTGGTCCGGACCGTGGCATCGTCTTCCAGCGCTATTCGGTCTATCCGCACCTGACCGTGCTGGACAACGTCGTCCTCGGACTGGAATTCAAAAGCAGCAAAATGCTCGGCCGGCTGTTCGGCAGATCGCGGCGGCAGGCGGTCGAACAGGCCGAGGAAATGATCGCCTGCGTCGGCCTCTCCAGAGCCCGCGATAGCCTGCCGAGTGCACTCTCGGGCGGCATGCAGCAGCGCCTCGCGATCGCCCAGTCGCTCATCCTCAAGCCGCGCATTCTGCTGCTCGACGAACCGTTCGGCGCCCTCGATCCGGGCATTCGCCAGGACATGCACGACTTGGTGCGAACCCTCTGGCGCGAGACCAGGATGACCGTCTTCATGGTCACCCACGATATCAAGGAGGCCTTCACGCTCGGCACCCGCGTCCTGACCTTCGACAAGATCCGCCATGACCCCCACGCCCCCGAGGCCTATGGCGCCACCATCACCTATGATCTGAAGGGCCGCAATCGGCTCGAGCCGACACCTGCCGAAGTGCCGGACCGGAGCACGGATCAAACCCGAGCGATCGGGTCCTCCCAATGAGCCACGAGATCGAGGATCTCGGGCGTCTCGGCGAAGGCGTCCACCAGCAAATGTTTGTAATAGGTTTCTTCGGGTGAGCGGGCGCCGTTCTGCGGCAGATCACGGCAGGCCGCGGTGAGGCGGTCCGTCAGGAGATCGGCCAGGCCACTCCCCCGATCGAATTGCAGCTTGGTCCGCCGGACGATCTCATCCGGCAACAAATCTTCGAAGGCCTTGCGCAGGAGCCATTTCTCGACCCGATGGCCGCCCACTTCACGGAGCTTCCAGGCTACCGGGGTACGGGCGGCGAGCGCGATCAT
>JBGSYN010000007.1:0-1653 GCA_041750975.1 Geminicoccaceae bacterium
TCCGGCGGTCGGCATCACTTATGCGGCGATCCTCGGGGTCGGCTGCGCCCAGGCGACCAGTTCGGCGCGCAAACGCCGGGCCCGGGCGACGCAGGGTTCGTCGTCCCTAGAGGCAGGGCCGGGTGTCTCGAAGCGACGTCGGGAACGGCGAGAGCCAGCCGCGCCGGATGGAGCGGAGCCTGCGACGACGGCCTAGTCTGCGGCTAGTCAGGGGCTGGCCCGCGACTAATTGGGGTTGGCGCCGAACAGGCGTTCGATGACGGCGTCGGCGGCCCGCTCGGGCGGCAGGATGGCGCTCAGCGCCGCTTCGTCGCAAGGGAACACCTCGGCCATGACCTGCAGGCCGACCGTGCCCACGGTGACGGTGCGGCTGTAGCGTTCGAAGTCATCCTCGTAGCGGCGCGCATAAGCGATCCGATCGTCGATGAAATCGTGCAGGGCGGCGGCACTCATGGTGACGTCCGGATCTTCGGGACAGAACAGGGCATAGCCCTGGGCCAAGGCATTGCGGTTGGCGGCAGTGAGCGAATCCAGCACCGCCGCAAGATAATAGAGATTGGCGAGCCGCCCCGATTCGTCTTCGGTCTCCTCGTTGGCGAGATAGGTTTCGACGGTCGAGGCGGCCCTCGCCTGCATGGCGGGGGTCACGAGCAGGCATAGCGCCGCAGCGAGCATTTTGGGACCGAGGTTCGGCATGCCGATCACCGTCTATTGCATGGTCCAGAGGCGCATCTGGCCGCCGATATCCACCGGCGGCACCCGTTGCAATTTGGGCGGCAACGCCGGATCGACGCGAAGCACGGTTGCCGCGATCTCATCCTGGCCTGCAAGTCGCACGGTTCCGGCGAGATTGATCAGATCCTGAGCCGCGGCAAGCCCGATATCGTCCTCGATCAGGCTCCGCTCCGCAGGGTCCAGATGCGGCCACACCGCCAATCCGAGATCGGTCCGAAAGCCCAGAAGCTCGGGCTGGTTGGGGCCGGTTCTGAGCGAATTCACGAGGGCCGAGGCGGCGCTTTCCACACGCTCGAGTTGGCTCTCGATGAAGGCGAGCTGCATCCAGCCATGGGTATTGGCGGGATTGACCGCAAGCGAACGATTCAACGCCCCTTCGGCACGTTCCAGGACCTGGGGATAGGCGGGATTGGCCGGGTCGGCCGCGACCGCGAGCGCATAGTAGAGAAGGCCGACATCGGCTAGTGTTTCCGGCGTTTCCGCCCATTGCGCCGCGTCGCGGCGGCTATCCAGCGACCGCTCGAACGCGGCTGGCGGCGGCAAGACGCCCGCCTCGATCGTCTCGATGACGGTGTTGCCGGGCAGGAGTGCGAGGTTCAAGCCGAGCCGCGGGATGGACAGGCCCAGGATCAGAAGACCGACGATGCAGCCGAGCAGTGCCGTCCATCGAGACAGGGTCAAGCATTCCCCAATAAAAAGTGCGCCGGCCCAACGGCCAGCGCACTCAATCGATCACTGATCGGAGCGATCAGGAAGGTGTTGCGAAGTTACCTGAAACCAGCCGCGTCACGCCATTGGCGAAGGTAACGGTAAACGAGAAAGGACCAACCCCGCTAGGCATCGCGATGACGCTGCCGTCGCTGCCGATCTTGGCCGTACCGCCCATGACGCCGCTGATGCCGACAATGCCGCCAAGGC
>JBGSYN010000008.1:0-46152 GCA_041750975.1 Geminicoccaceae bacterium
ACAATGATTTCAACGATGCGATCTTCTCCTTGACCATCGAGGAGCCCCCGGTCGATGGATTGTTGGGCGGCTATACCGGCATCGCCTGAGCAGGACCGCAACGGGGCTCCCCATGCGATGAGTCAATTGACATTATAGGACTTTTGCCCTACAATTGGTCGATCGCCAAGCATGAGGTTCAAAATGTCCCTGGAAACGTCGGAGTTTCGCCAGCCCAACAAACGCGGCCCGAACACCCCTGAAGGCAAGGCGCGGTCTTCGATGAATGCCCTGAAGCATGGGTTTCGGGCGGAGAAGTTTCGGTTTTTGCCGGAGGAGACGGTCGAGGAGTTCGAGGCGTTCGCAGAAGAGATCAGGAAGGACTTAAAGCCTAGACACGCGATGGAGCGGCAGTTCGTCGAGGCGATCGTGATTGCGTTCTGGCGCGAGACGCGGGCGGACCGGATGGAGGCGGACGTCATTTCCGACATGCCGCCGACGAGCCCGGACCGGGTGCATGGGAGTAATCTCGTCAACAAGCCCGAAAACCGCGCCTCGCTCGCGACCATGCTGCGCCATCGCGGTCAGGTGTCGATGGACCTCAAGCGTGCGCTTGCCAATCTCGCGGATTATCGGAACGGTCGGGGTTCAGCACCCGCTGAAGATTGCACGAACGGTTTCCAGCCTGCCGCTCAGCCCGCAAACGAGAATTGCACGAACGATTTGCTGCCCGCCGCCGAGGCCGCTGATGCAAATTGCACAAACGAAATAGCCGATAGCGATTCCAGGGCTTTACCGCCCCCACCCGCACCCGAACCACCATCCCGCGGAGAGGGCGAGAGGGGCGCGCCGCCCCTTTCGCAAACCCTTCCCACGCAAGAATACACGAACGATTTACAGCCCGCACCGCAGCCTTCCCCCCAGCGTCCGGTTGTGCATCGCAGGGAGAAGGTGCCGTTGCATCATCGGCGGTGGTGGTGAGCGGGCTGCTCAGGCTTGCGGCATCGGCGCCGTACGAGCTTACGCTACGGGCAGCAGCACTGCGGCGACGCGGCGTTCTTCGGCCACCAAGACGTTATAGGTGCGACAGGCAGCCGGTGTGGCCATGGATTCGGCGACGATACGGCGTTTGCTGAAGCCCTCCTTGAGCGGTCCGGGCACCATTTTGTGTTTGGCGCCGGTGCCGATCAGGAGGATTTCGACCGAAGCCGCTTCGAGCATAGACGTTATTTCGTCGAGGGTCAGGTCGTCGAGGGTCACGGCATTCCAAGACAGGGTCCGGTCCGGGGAGACGAGGACGGCGCCGTCGAAATGACGGTCGGTAATCTTAAAGCCGCCATGGCCATAGGACTGGATGACCTGGCGGCCGGCGGGAATGACGGGGGTCACTTCCATGATTTCTGCCTCCAGAATCTTGCCGTGGATCGAAGGTCAGCTTTTGGCGGGTTGCCCTTCTTCATCCACGGCGTCGTGCTCGGGGCCGTCAGCTTCCGCCGATGATTTTGCCAAACGGAGACTGAAGTACATCAGGATGGGGGTGGCGATATAGACGGTCGAATAGGTGCCGACGACGATGCCCCAGATCATGGCGAAGGTGAAGCCGCTGATGACCTCCGGGCCGAGGAAGAACAGGGCGAGAAGAGCCAGGAGTGTGGTCAGCGATGTCATAAAGGTACGGGCGAGGGTGTCATTGATGCTGAGATCGAGGAGTTCGCCAATCGGCATCGTCTTGTAGCGCCGCAGATTCTCACGCACGCGGTCGAAGATCACAACGGTGTCGTTGAGGGAGTATCCGACGATGGTGAGAACTGCTGCGACCGTAGAGAGATTCACTTCGAGGCCGGTGACGGCGAACATGCCAATGGTCAAGAGGACGTCATGGATAAGCGCAACGATGGCCCCGATGCCATACTGCCATTCGAAGCGGAGCCAGATATAAACGAGCACGAGAGCCAGCGCCAAGCCGATGGCAAGGAGCCCGTCGCGCAACAGTTCGTCGCTGACTTTGGGCCCGACAAACTCCGCACGACGATAGGAAATGTCCGAACCGTAGCTATCCTCGAGGACGACTTTAACGGCCTCGACCGCGGCCATCTGTTCCGCCTCCTCGCCCTGTTGGCGCTCGATCCGAATCAGCACGTCGGTATCGGCGCCGAAGGTCTGCAGGGCGACCTCGCCCAAATTTTGCTCCCCGAGCAGAGCACGCATGTCGCCGAGATCGACGGGATCGGGCATCCTCACTTCCATGAGGATGCCGCCCTTAAAGTCGATGCCGTAGTTCAGACCGGGATAGATCACGGCGAGCACGGACAGGAGCATCAAGAGACCCGAGACAACGAAGCACGCCACGCGATAGCGCATGAAGCGGATGTGGGTGTCATCGGCGATCAGGCGCAGTCGGGGGATCCGGATCATAGGGCGTATCTCTGCATTAAACCGGCAGCACCTTGGGGCGGGAACGCCGGTACCACAATGTGATGACCAGTTTTGAAAGGACGATAGCCGTAAACATCGAGGTGGCGATGCCGATGGCGAGGGTAACCGCAAAGCCTTTGATCGGCCCGGAGCCGAATTGATAGAGGCAGATCGCGGCGATGAGGGTCGTGACATTAGCGTCGATGATGGCGCGCATGGCTTGGCCGAAACCGGTCTCGACGGCCGAGATCGGCGTTCGACCGGCCCGGGTTTCCTCGCGAATCCGCTCGAAGATGAGGACATTGGCGTCGACCGCCATGCCGATCGTCAAGACGATGCCGGCAATACCCGGCAAGGTCAGGGTCGCCTGGATCAGCGAGAGGATACCGATGATCAAGACGATGTTCATCAGCAAGGCGATATTGGCGAAAAGTCCGAAGGTTCGATAGTAGGCGGCCATGAAGAGCGCGACGATGACGAGAGCGATGATGCTGGCGATCTCGCCCGCGCGAATGGAATCGGCGCCGAGATCGGGACCGACGGTGCGTTCCTCGATGATGGTCAGCGGCGCCGGCAGGGCGCCCGCGCGCAGCAAGATGGCGAGCTGGTTGGCGGATTCGACCGTGAAGTTGCCGGAAATCACCCCGGAGCCGCCAAGAATCGGTTCGCGGATGCGGGGCGCGCTGATGACATTGTCGTCGAGAACGATGGCGAAGAGATCGCCGACATTGTCCTGAGTGATCTGGCCGAATTGCCGCGCGCCGACAGAGTCGAAACGAAAGCTCACGACCGGCTGGTTGTCCTGGAATTGCGGCTGCGCGTCGACCAGGTTCTCGCCGCTGACATCGACCCGGCTGCGCACGACATAATGGCTCGGACCCTGGTCATCGAGCGATTCGACCAGCATCGAGCCGGCTGGCACCCGGCCATTGATCGCATCCTCGATGTTGGCGTCGAGATCGACCATGTGAAAGCTCAGTTTGGCCGTCTGGCCGAGCAGATTTTTGACATTTTCGGGGTTCTGTTCGCCCGGCACCTGAACCAGAATGCGATCGAGGCCCTGCCGCTGGATGGTCGGCTCGCGCGTGCCGATTTCATCGATCCTTCGGCGCACGACCTCGAGCGACTGGCTGAGTGTCGACAGGACCAGCGCATCGTTGCCCTCCTGGCTCAAGGCGATGGTAATGCGGCCATTGGCGCTGCTCTCGACGTCGAATTCCCGATCGCCGATCGCGCCGATATTTGTCGTCAGGCGGGTGTTGAACTCCTGGATTTCAGCCAGAGCCGCCTCGAGCTGCCCCGGTTCGGTCAGCGCCAGGACCAGTGCGCCGTTCCGCACTTCGAGGCCGCGATAGCCGATCCGCGCCCGGCGGAGAGCGAGGCGAATATCGCTCTCGAGGGTCTCGAGCCGTTCCTGCACGACCGAAGCGACCCCGACCTCGAGGAGGAGGTGGGAACCGCCTTGAAGATCCAGACCGAGATTAATCTGCCGCGTGGGCAACCAGCCAGGCAGATCCTCGAGGGCCGCTCGGGGGAAGAGGTTCGGCAGGCTGGCGATCAGGCCGACGGCACAGATTCCGAAAACGACAATCAGCCGCCAAAGCGGGACACGACGCATCGGGCAGAGCTACTTTTTGCCGAGGATTCGCGACATAAAGCCGCCACCGCCACCGCCACCGCCATCGCCGGCAGAGGCAGCGGGCTGTTGCGCCGCGCGATTGTCGTTGGTGGTGGTCGTGGCCCGGTCGAACTTCTCCGAGATCGTGCTTCGCGCCACCTTGACCTGAACGTCTTTGGCGATCTCGACCGTCAGCATGATATCGTTGGCGTCGACTCGCGTGACTTTGCCGAGAATGCCGCCGGACGTGATGACCTGGTCGCCGCGCTTCAGGTTCTGGATCATCTCGCGGTGCGTCTTCGCTTTGCGCTGCTGCGGACGAATCAGCAGAAAGTAGAAGACGACGAAAATCAGGATGAGCGGCAGGAACGACATCAGCATGTCGCCGCCGCCCGGCGCGCCGGCCGCTTGGGCGTAGGCGGGTGAAATCAGCATCAGGGCCTCGAATTGAGTGAATGAAAATTCGGCGCCGGACTATAGCCAGCCTTGGCGATAATTGAAAGCATCACTGGCTTGCGGCATCCTCGAAGCTTGCTAGCTTGCGTGACCCCGCCCTTGCGACAACCCTTGCCGATCGAGGTTCACCAGTACGTGAAGAGCGACCATGAGCTTGCGCCCGTTCTCGAGCGGATCGCCTCGGCCCTTGAGCGCATGGCGCCGGTGCAGCACCGGAGTTTCAGGCTCGATGGCGCCGATGCTTTCGTCTGGGACAAGGTGGGACAGCAACTGCGCCCGGTGCCGGTCGTCTCGCGGGTCGAGTTCCAGCTGCTTTGCGGGATCGACCATGTCGCGACCATCCTGCTCGACAATACGCGACGCTTTGCCCGAGGGCTTTCGGCCAATAACGCCCTCCTCTGGGGGGCTCGCGGCATGGGCAAGAGCTCATTAGTGAAGGCGGTGCATGCCCGCACCGTCGCCGAATGCGGCGAAGGCCTGTTGCTGATCGAGATCCACCGCGAGGATATCGACAGCCTGCCCCTGCTGCTGCAGTCGCTGCAGGCGAGCTCATATCGCTGTCTGCTGTTCTGCGACGATCTCAGCTTCGACATCGGCGAGACGTCCTACAAATCGCTGAAAGCGGTCCTCGAAGGCGGGCTCGAGGGCAGGCCCGCGAACGTCCTGTTCTACGCCACCTCGAACCGCCGGCACCTGATGCCGCGCGACATGATCGAGAACGAGCGCAGCACCTCAATCCATCCAGGCGAGGCCGTCGAGGAGAAGGTTTCTCTTTCCGACAGGTTCGGCCTCTGGCTCGGCTTCCATCCCTGCAGCCAGGATGTCTATCTGGAGATGGTCGACCGCTATGCGGCATATTTCGGCTTGCCGACAGCACCCGACCGGCTGCATCGGGAAGCGCTCGAATGGATGCGCACGCGCGGAGCGCGGTCAGGTCGTGTCGCCTGGCAGTTCATTCAGGATCTGGCGGGCCGCGAGGGCGTCGCCCTCAACGGCTAGCGACAGTGGTTTCTTCGAGGAGATGCCGGCTCGGATCGAGGGGCTCGGTGCCGACACGGAGTTGGAAATGCAGCTGTGGACTGTCGACGCGGCCGCTCCGACCGACCGTGGCGATGGTCTGGCCACGCTGCACGCGTTCGCCGACTTCGGCCCTGATCTCATCGAGATGAGCATAGGTCGTGAGGTAATCGCCCTCGTGACGAACCAGCAGCATCCGGCCCAATGCCTTGATCTCCTCGCCGGCGTAAATCACGATACCGTTCTCGGCGGCCCGGACCGCCGTGCCGACGGGTGCGGAGATATTGATTCCATCATTGCGGACGCCGTTGGGATACCTCCCGAACTCGGAGACGACAGGTCCAGACACCGGCCAGACGAAACCATAGCCCGATAGTGTTGGAGGTTGCGCTTCCGTGAGCACCGGTCGCGTCGGCGCCTTGGCGACCTGCTGGGGCATCGGCGCCGGCGACGGTGGAGCGGCGGCGGCGACCACCGTCCTTGTGGACCCGGTCTTGCGATCCGGCAATGACAGCTGGCTGCCGACAGCGAGCCGGCTCGGAACGACGCCCGGATTGGCGCGCATGAGTTCTGCCGTCGATGTCCCGTGAAGCGCTGCGATGGTGGACAGATTGTCGCCGCGCCGTACCAGATAGACGGGCCCTTGCGAGGCGCTGCCGCGCTGCACTCTCAACACCTGGCCCGCAAAGATATGATCGGCATCGGAAAGGCCATTGAGACTGACGACCTGTCCCATTGTGAGCCCGAAACGCTGCGCGATCTCGGATACGGTGTCGCCAGTCATGACAACGTAATGGCCGTCGGCTGCCGCAAACCGGCCGTCATAGGGTGCTTGACGCGCCTGTTGCCAGGACTGCCCTCTCACCACGTCAACCGGTTGATATTGCGTACAACCGGCGCCGATCGTGAGGAGTGCAAATCCGCCGACGATCGGGCCGATGCGGTAGCTCTTCACCCTGCTCACTGCCTCAAACAGTCCTGTTATCTCCGCATGCGCACGCAAGCTTTGAACCGAAACGGATTCAAAAGCGTGTGCGCAGCTCCGCCAGACTTTCATGGTGGGTCATGTCCAAATGAATGGGCGTGACCGACACGAATCCCTCCTTCAAGGCCTCCAGATCCGTCCCATCGCCGACCTCTAGCTCGGTCCGAAGCGGCCCGATCCAGATGTAGGGTTCCCCTCGTGGATCGAGCCCGTGAACCAACTCGTCGCCGAGCTTGCGTTTGCCTTGTCGCGTGACACGGATGCCTTTGACCTGATTATGGACTCTATCCGGAAAGTTGATGTTGATCAATACATCTTCCGCCCAAGGCTTTGAATTTAAATGATTGATGACGATCGGCGCAAAGGTTTCAGCGGTTTTCCATTTCATCGGATGGCCGTCGCGTGCGCACTGACTAAAAGCGATAGCCGGTATTTTCAGCAGCGTCGCCTCCATGCAGGCCGCAATTGTACCCGAGTAAGTCACATCGTCCGCGCAATTGCCGCCGCTATTGATTCCCGACAGGACCATGTCGATGCCGTCCTCGGCGATATGCTGCAATGCGAGCAGCACACAATCGGTCGGCGTGCCGTCGACGGCGACATGCCGTTCGGAGATCTGGCGCAGCCGCAGCGGCCGCCGCAAAGTCAAGGAGTGTCCGGCCCCACTATGGTTGACCTCGGGCGCCACAACCCAGACATCGTCGCTGAACTGTCTCGCGATCTGCTCCAGGAGCTTGATTCCAGGCGCATTGATACCGTCGTCATTGGTGACGAGAATGCGAGGTTTGGCGAGCGGTTCACTCATTGGGCAGCAACAGCCTTTCGGCGCCGTTCAAGTAGGCGCGCAACGCTGTCGGCACGGTGATCGAGCCATCCCCCTCCTGGTAGTTCTCGACGACCGCCACCAGGGTTCGGCCGATCGCCAGTCCCGAGCCGTTCAGGCTATGCAGGAACTGGGTTTGTTTCTCGCCAGCGGCTCGATAGCGCGCATTCATTCGCCGTGCCTGAAAATCGCCGCAATTCGAGCAGCTCGAGATTTCTCGGTACTGGCCCTGACCCGGCAGCCAGACTTCGATATCGTAAGTCTTGCGCACCGCGAAACCGGTATCACCGGAAGCCAGCACGACGACACGATAAGGCAGTTCAAGCCGCTGCAGGGCCGCTTCGGCACAAGAAGTCATCCTTTCGTGTTCGGCTTCGGACTGATCCGCCGCCGTCAGGCTCACCAACTCGACTTTCGGGAATTGATGCATCCGGATCATACCACGCGTATCACGCCCCGAAGCTCCGGCCTCGGAGCGGAAACAAGGTGTCAGTGCGGTAAAACGCAGCGGCAAGAGTTCGGCATCGACGATGTCGCCGGCCACCAGATTGGTCAGAGGCACCTCGGCCGTGGGAATCAGCCACAAGTCATGCGTGGTCGTGCGAAACAGGTCCTCCTCGAATTTCGGCAGCTGACCGGTTCCGTAGAGGGCCTGATCCCGGACCAAATAGGGAACATCGACCTCCGCATAGCCATGCTCGCGCGTCTGCATGTCCATCATGTACTGACCGAGCGCTCGTTGCAGCCGGACCACATTGCCTTGTAAAACCGCAAAGCGGGACCCCGAAAGCTTCGCACCCAGATCGAGACGGAGGCCATGACGCCGTCCGATCGCCTCATGATCCTGCGGCTCGAAATCGAATTGTCGAGGTTCGCCCACGGTCCGCAACACGACATTGGCGGTCTCGTCCAGGCCATCCGGCACATCGTCGGCCAGGATGTTCGGAAACGTCGCAAGCTGCCGCTCCAGATCGAGTTGCAACTCGCGCAGTTTCTCCTCGCCAGCCTTGACCGCTTCCTTGATCGAGCCGACTTCCAACAATAGCGCATCGGCTTCGGCGCCGCCCCGGCGTTTGGCGTCACCGATTTGACGGGACAGGCTGTTGCGTCGCTGCTGCAGATCCTGCAACTCGGTTTCGGTGCGGCGACGGACTTCGTCGAGTTCCAGGAGCGCCGCTGCGGCAGGCGGAGCGCCGCGCCGCGTCAAGGCACGGTCAAACTCATCTGGATGCTCGCGGAGCCAGCGTAAGTCGAACAAGGAAGTTCACCAAAACTATGATTGGACGGAACCGGAGCGGGAGGTCGATATCAGTCGTCGGAGGCGACTTCAGAGCCGGTTTCCACCTCTTCTTCGCGCCGCCGCCGCCGTTCGGTCATCCGCACCATCCAGATCGAAATCTCATAGAGAACGATGATCGGCAAACCGAGGCCAATCTGACTGATGATATCAGGCGGTGTCAGCAATGCGGCAACGACGAAGACGCCGACGATGGCATATTTTCGATTGCGGGCAAGGCTGGCACTGGTCACGAGACCGACCCGTCCCATCAGCGTAAGCGCTACCGGCAATTGAAAACAGAGACCGAACGCAAAAATCAGCTTCATCACCAGATCGAGATATTCGCTGACCCTCGCTTCAAGCTCGATCGGTAGCGTTTCGGGCCCGCCGGGCGTCTCGAAACTCAGGAAAAAGCGCCAGGCCAGCGGGAAGATGACGTAATAGACGATCGCGCCGCCGGTGAAGAACAGCACCGGTGTCGCCGCCAAGAACGGCAGGAACGCCCGCTTTTCATTGCGGTAGAGCCCAGGTGCGATGAACATCCAGAGCTGGATCGCCACGAACGGAAACGCCAGAAATGCGCCGGCGAAAAAGGCGACCTTCAGATAGGTGAAGAAGGCCTCCGTCAGCCCGGTGTAGATCATGCGGCGGCCGACCTGGCCCTCGTAGATCTGCGCCAGCGGCTGCACCAGGAATCCGTAGATCTGTTCCTTGAAGAAATAACAAATCAGAAAACCGATCAGCACCGCCGCGACCGCATAGGTGAGACGGTTGCGCAGTTCGATCAGGTGATCGAGCAGCGGCATCTCCCGATCGTCGATATCTCTGATCACGTTCAGGACTTGGTCGAAGTCGTGGCGGGCTCGCGGTCGGCCCGGGGATGCTTGGGCCCGAGTTCGTCGGACGGATCGAACGCCTCGTTCCGATCGGCCGCGCTTGTTGCCACGTCGGCATCGCCGGGCTGCCCGTTAACCGTGCCCCCTGCGCTCTGGCCGTCGTCCGCGATTTTCATCGTCTCGGCCTCGGTCGCCTTTTTCGGCAATTTCTTGTCCTTGACCTCGAATGCGGTCTTCAGACGGCCATCGGGATCGATCGTGCGTTCGATGGTCTTGCGGAGGTCGGTGCGCCCCGCCTTATCGATCTCCTTCTTGATGTCGTCGAGTTCCGCTTCGCGCGCCATCTCATCGAGCGAGCGCTGAAACTCACGCATCAAGGACCGGCCCTTGGCCGACCAGCGACCGACCGTTCGCGCGACGCGCGGCAGATCGCGCGGCCCGATCACGATCAGTGCCACCAGCATGATGATGGCCATTTCGGACCAGCCGAGGTCGAACATGGTTCAAGGCTCCCGCATACGGGATCGTCTCAGCTTTGCGCCGTCTGATCCTTCTTCAACGATGGATCCGCAGCGTGCGGGGTTCCGTCGGCGCTGAGCGTCCTCGGCCCCTTCTCATCTCCTTCGTCCTCTTCCTTGAGGCCGGATTTGAAATTCTTCACGCCCTTCGCCACATCGCCCATCACTTTCGGCAGCTTACCAGCGCCGAATAGGATCAGGACGATCAGCAGGACCAAAACGACCTGCCAAATACCAATGCTCATCAGATGCTCCTGGATAGAGTTCGAAACCGTTCGGCCCAGCTGCATTCGGCTGGCCTCGGAAACTTTCCCTTATACATGGCCCGATCACCGCCATGTCAACTTTGTGGATAGACAAATACCTCGTCGAGGTCGAGCCCAATCGCAACCTCGTCATGAGGGATTTCCGATGCACGTACCCGCTGATGAACATCGAAAGTCGAGCCATCCGCCAGACCGAGCTTGATCAACGATACCGGCCCCAATGGCTGGACCTTGATGACTTTCGCCATGATGCCGTCCGCCATGTGCGGGTCCAGCAGGCGAACAGCGCTGACCCTAACCGCCACTTCGACCAGGCTGCCGTCTTCGATATCGGTTACCGGTACCGGGCCGAGCGGTGTCGCCGCCCACCCCTGCGCGACGCGAGCGCGATAGCGCCTTACCGTATCGAAAAAACTCGCGACGAACGCATTGACCGGCTGGGCATGAAGCTGCTGCGGCGACCCGCTTTGGACCAGCCTGCCCTCCTGTATGGCGTGGATCCGGTCACCGGCCCGCACGGCCTCGTCGGGGTCGTGGGTCACCAGCAATGTCGGGGTGCCGGAAGCCCTGAGTATGGCGAACGTCTCTTCGCGGATCTGGGCCCGCAGGCTCATGTCCAGAGCCGAGAACGCCTCATCGAGCAACATCAGCTCGGGCACGGGAGCGAGAGCGCGGGCGAGGCCGACGCGCTGCTGTTCACCGCCGGACAACATGTGCGGATATTTCTCCGCGTGCCGCGCCATGTTGACCCGTTCGAGCAGCATGGCGACACGGCGCTTCCGAGTCTTGCGCGGAAGTCGCCTGATGCCAAAGGCTATATTCGCCTGGACCGTAAGATGCGGAAAAAGTGCGAAATCCTGAAACATCAAGCCGACGCGGCGTTGCTCCGGTGGTACCTGGTGGTCCCGGGCCGCGAGCAGGCGCTCGTTCAAGACGATCCGGCCTTCGCGCAGCCGCTCGAGACCGGCAATGAGCCTCAGGGTCGTGGTCTTGCCGCAACCCGACGGACCGACCAGGCAATGCACCTCGCCCGGCTCGATCCGGAGGTCGATACCTTCAAGGACAAACGTCTTGCCGTAGCGATGACGCAGTCCTTCGACCCGCAACCCCGAAGGCGGCTTCTGCAGTTTCAACGATGTCGCCAACGGCCGCCCGGCTGCACAAATTCCAAAATGAGAACGCCACTCAGACCGGTCCGAGCTTCGGTCGAACCGGTCGAGACTGAACATCTAGCGAGCGACACTCGGCTTGAAAAGAGCGGCCCCCTCGAGTTCGTCGAGCCGCGGCAGATCATCGAGCGAAGCCAGCCCGAAATGATCGAGAAAGGCGGTGGTGGTCACCCAGGTGACCGGCTGTCCCGGCGTATCCCTGCGGCCACGCGGGATCACCCAACCGGCATCGACCAGATTGTCGAGCGTGCCGCGGCTGATGCTGACACCGCGCAAGGCCTCGATTTCGGCTCGCGTCACGGGTTGCTGATAGGCAATGATGGCCAGCATTTCCAAAGCAGCGCGGGTCAGACGCCGGGGCCGCCGGTCGAACTTGCGCAGCGCCGTCGCCAATTCCGGGGCCGTGCGAAAGGCCCAGCATTTGTTGCAGCACTCGAGGCGAACGCCGCGTCCGGCATAGTCCCGCTGCAACTCCTCGAGGATGTCTCGGGCAATTGCGCCATCGGCGAGGCTCGCCTGGATCTCGGCCTCCAGCACCGGCTCGCTCGAAGCGAAGACCAGCGCCTCGACGATCAGCTTGGATGGAGCGATTTCGTTCAAAGTTGCCTTACCATGATAGGTCCGAACGGATTATCCTGCCTGATCTCCAGCCTGCCCTGCCGCGCCAGTTCGAGACCGGCGACGAAGTTCGAGGCGATGGCGGAGCGCCGGTGAACGTCATCGCGCAATATTTCGGGCAGATAGCGCAGCAGATCGCTCCAATCCTGGTTGGCGAGCTGCAGAGACAGGCGCGCCAGCGCAGCTTCGACCGAATCCAGTTTGCGGGGCGGGAGATATACGGTGACATCGCTTCTGGCCGTAACGACGCGCGCATAAGCCCGCAGCAGCTCGGCAAGATCGACCCTGATTTCCCCATGGCGCACGACCGGCACGGCCTCGGGGGCGCCCCGCACGAACCGGTCCTCATGCAGCTTGGGCTGCTCCAACAGGGCTTCGCCGGCCCGGCGCAGGGCGTCGAGACGCCGCAGACGAGCGGCCAGTTCCTCGGCGACGGCCTCGGCATCCGGCTCATCCCGTTCAAGCGGCGGCAGCAGCAGTTGCGACTTGAGGTAGGCCAGCCACGCCGCCATGACGAGATATTCCGAGGCGAGCCTGAGCTCGAGTTGTTGCGCATTCTTCAGGTAGGCGAGGAATTGCTCGGCAAGATCGAGGATCGAGATCCGGGCGAGGTCGACCTTATGAGTACGCGCGAGTTCGAGGAGGAGGTCGAGCGGGCCCTCGAAACCCTCAAGATCGACGACGAACCTCGCTTCGACCTGGTCCTCCATGATCAGAACATGAAGCCGCTGAGTTGCAGGAGCAGGCCCGCCAGTCCGTTCGTCAACGGCAGCAGGATCGACGCAATCGGATTGAAGGCGAAGCCCAGGGCTTGTGCCAGGAATGGGACCAGAAAGATCACGCCAAGCAGGATGAACAAACCGTACCGTTCGAGCTGCGCAAATTGGTAGTCGTAGGGCTTGGGCAGGAGTCCGGTGAGAATCCTGCCACCGTCGAGCGGCGGAATCGGCAGCATGTTGAAGACCGCCAGAATGCAGTTGAAGATCAAGGCGAATTGCAGGTTCTGGGTAATCCACGCAGCAACTCTGCTGTCGCCGCCGGCAAAGATGTGGAGGAGGAAGGCCGCCAACAGGCCCAGTATGACGTTCGATCCAGGGCCCGCCAGCGCCACCCAAATCATGTCGCGCTTGGGGTTGTTGAGGCGATGAAAGGCTACCGGCACGGGTTTGGCGAAGCCGATAATGAAGGGCGAGCCTGCCAGCAGGAGCATCCCTGGGATCAACAAGGTCCCCATCGGATCGATATGCGGGATCGGGTTCAAGGTCACCCGGCCCAGCCGCTTGGCGGTATCGTCGCCCAACCGGTTGGCCATCCATCCATGCGCCGCCTCGTGGAGAACGATGGCCAACACCAGCGGGATCAGCATCACCGAGAGAGCGTTACCGATCTGAGAAAAATCAGGCATTCATGTCAGTCGTTTGAGGAAACGCTCCAGGTCTTCCGCCCGCGGTCTGGCTGCAAGATCCAGGCGTCGCGGCTGGCGAGCCGCTTCTAAAAGCCCTGCGCAAACCTTTTCGTCAACATCAGGCACGGCCTGCAGCAGCGCCTCGGCCTCCTCGATCCGGCCGGTGCAGTGGACCGCAAGGTCGCAGCCGGCGTCGAGAACGCCCCTCGCCCGCTCGACGAGGCTGCCGGAAAGCGCCTGCATCGAGATGTCGTCGCTGAGGATGATCCCCTCGAAGCCGATGGCGCCGCGGATCACATCTTCGATCACCAGCCGCGATTGCGAGGCCGGATAATCCGGGTCGATCGCCTCATAGACGATGTGGGCGGTGATTGCGAAAGGAACGTTGCGGCAGGCGATAAAGGGGATGAAGTCGCTGGCTTCGAGTTCCCCGAGGCTTGCAGTCACCCGCGGCAGCTTCGCGTGGCTGTCGACGACGGCGCGTCCGTGGCCCGGCAAATGCTTGATGACGGGCAGAACGTTTCCGCGTTCGAAGGCGTCGATCGTCGCCTGACCCAATCGCGCGACGAGCAGAGGGTTTCGGGCGAAGGCACGATCGCCGATTGCATCCGTCATCCGCTCGGTGGCGACATCGAGCACCGGCGCGCAGACCACGTCGATCCCGGCGTCGCGCAGATCATTGGCGATGAGGCCCGCATGAACGCTCGCCGCCTCAAGGCCCGCTTCGAGATCGATCGTCGCGAGATCGCCAATCGCCTTGAGTGGGGGAACCTCGCACCAACGGGGCGGCCGCAGGCGGGCCACACGACCTCCCTCCTGATCGACGAAGATCAGAGGGTGCCAGTGCGGCACCGCCCGATGCAGTTCACTGACCAAACCCGCGAGTTGGGCGGGGTCATCGCAGTTGCGGCGGAACAAGATGAAACCTGCCGGACGATGCCTGATGAAGAGTTGCCGCTCGGCCTCGCTCAGCGCGGTCCCTTTCAGGCCGACGATTAAGGCTTTTGGGGCTTGCACTAATTGGCGGCGACGACGAAGCAATCACCGCCGCGCTGTTTGACTGCGGCGCAGACCGATGACGCGCTGTCGCGGTCGGGGAACGGCCCGGCCTGCAGACGAAACACGGTCTCAGCACCGGTCGAGCGCGCGATATGGGGCGAGAGATCGGCGATCACCTCGCCAAAGCGCTCGCGATAGGCCGCCCAGGCAAGACGTGCCGCAATATCGCTGCCGAAAGCGCCAAGCTGCAGACGGAAATCGATCTGAGGCTGGGCCGGCGGTTGGGCTTCAGGTTGGGCAGGAGGCTCGGGAACGGCGGCGATTACCGGCTCCGTTACGGGTTCAGGCTCGGCGACGGGCTCGGGTTCCGGTGTCGGCTCCGGTTCTGGCTCGGGCGGGTTCGAAGGCCCTAGATCGGCGACATCCGCCGGCGGTTCGAGAGGTTCAGGGGCCGTTTCAGGCTCGACGGGGGCGGGCACCGGGTCGGGCGGTGCGATCGGCGTCGCCTGCTCGACGGCGGGCTCTTCGACCTCGGGCGGCCGGTCGGCGGGAACTGGGTCGATGGGCGGCGGATCTTCGAAAACCGAAGGAGCCTCGCGCGGCAAAATACGCTCCGGCCGTGCGGGTTCCGGCTCGTCCTCCAGCGCCGCGACGACGTTGGAGGATTCGTTCGCGACCTCGAGGCCGCCCGGATCATCCGGGGCATATTTCAACGGCTCGCGAGGGGCTCGTACCAGGATCGGATCGCCGTTGCCGCCGAACCGCTCCATATAGGCGGCGAAGACGACGGCTCCGAAAAACCCGAACACCACGACAATGGCACCCCACAAAAACAGTCGTCGAGAACCTCTCATCACCCCCTCAGCAGATCATCGCCGTGGCCCGGAATCGGCCGGGTCCCATCATGACAATTCATCGACCGCCGCCACCCCCATAAGGTCGAGGCCGCCGGCCAGGACCACGCGGACCGCCTCGAGCATGGCGAGGCGCGCCATGGTCAGGCTCTCATTGTCGGCGATCAGGAAGCGCAGTTCCGGCTGCTCGCGTCCCCGCGTGTGCTGGGCATGAAGGGCACTTGCCAAGTCATAGAGATAAAAAGCGATCCGGTGCGGTTCGGCATGAACCGCGGCAAGCTCGACGGTGCGCGGATATTCCGCGAGCTTTCTGATCATCGCCTGTTCGCCTTCATCGGCCAGCAGTCCAAGGTCGGCCTCGATCAGTTCATCCCTTTCGGGTTTGCCAAACATGTCCACAGCGTTGCGGAAAACGGAACAAATCCGAGCATGGGCATATTGCACATAAAACACCGGGTTGTCGCGTGAACGTTCGGTGACTTTCTCGAAGTCGAACTCGAGCGGTGCGTCGTTCTTGCGGGTCAGCATGATAAACCGCACGACATCGCGGCCGACTTCGTCGACCACGTCGCGCAAATTGACGATGCGGCCGGCGCGCTTCGACATCTTGAGCGCGGTGCCGCCGACCATGAAATTGACCAGCTGGCAGATCTTGGCATCGAATCTCGCCCGATCCTGGCTGAAGGCGCGCACGGCGGCCTGCATCCGCTTGAGGTAGCCGCCGTGATCGGCGCCCAGGACATCGATCATCCAGGCAGCGCCCCTGCGGTATTTGTCGAGATGATAGGCGACGTCCGCTGCGAAATAGGTCCACATGCCATTCGAGCGCTTGAGCGGCCGATCGCTGTCGTCGCCGAACGCCGATGACCGAAACAAGAGGAGCGGCGTCGGCTCCCAATCCTCGAGCATCTTGCCCTTGGGCGGCGGCAATTCACCGGTATAGATCAGGCCGAGTTCATCGAGATCGTGCAGCGCCTGCTCGATCTTGCCTTCGTCGCGCAACGCTTTTTCCGACGAGAAGCGGTCGAAGGCGACGCCCAGCGACGCCAGATCATCGCGAATGCGCGCCATCATGAGGTCGACCCCGAAGCGCTCGAAGGCGGGCAGCCATTCGACTTCTTCGGCCGAGAGCCACTTCTCGCCTTCGCGCTGCGCCAGCTCGCTGCCGGCGCCCTTGAGGTATTCGCCAGGGTAGAGGCCTTCGGGAATCGCACCGATGGTCTCGCCAAGGGCTTCGCGATAGCGGAGGTGCAGCGAGCGGGCCAGGACCTCGATCTGCTGACCGGCATCGTTGATGTAGTATTCGCGGGTTACGGCAAAGCCCGCTTTGGCGAGGACATTGGCCAGCGCGTCGCCGAAGACCGTGCCCCTCGCATGGCCGATATGGAGCGGGCCGGTAGGGTTCGCCGAACAGAATTCGACATTGACCGCCTGGCCGCGGCCAATCTCGCTCTGCCCGTAGTCCGGACCGGCGCGAATCGCTTCATGGACCCGGCGCCACCAGAATTCAGGCTGCAGGGTGAGATTAATGAAGCCAGGCGGCACGGTTTCGACCGAGCCAATGATCTCGTTTTGTTCGAGCCTTCCCGTCAGCAATGCGGCGATGTCGAGAGGTTTGCGCCTGGCCTGCTTGGCCAGGACCAGGGCCGCGTTGGTGGCGGCCTCGCCATGGCTCGGATCGCGCGGCGGCTCGACCGTCACCCGCTCAAGATCCAGCCCGTCGGGCAGTTCGCCCGCGGCAACCGCATCTGCAACCGCGTCGCGAACATAATCCAGAAGCTGGGCAAATGGGTTCACGAGGGCGCTGCCATCGGCATCAAGAGCCTCGCATGCTCATTGATCGCATAGCGGTCAGTCATGCCGGCGACATAGTCACGAACAGCAGTAGCACGTTCAGCCGTGGAAGGTTCGGCAGCTTCGCGCCAGCCATCGGGCAGGCACTCGGGCGATTGGAGAAATGTTGCGACAAGGTCGCGGACGACCCGCCTTGCCTGGAGTCCCATACGATTGACCCGGTAATGATGATACATGCGCTCCTGCAGAAACGCCCGCAGCGCCTCGATCCCCACGCGGACCGGCTTCGAGAAGCCGACCAGGGCCCGATCCGCCGTCCGGACATCGTCGCAGCACTGCACCCGGAACTCGAGAAGTCCCGATCTGATCTGTTCGTGCAGATCTCGCACCATATGATCGATCAGCCGTCGTGTCACCTCATGGATCAGACGGCTTGCGGGCGCCTCGGGATAGCATTCTCGCGCAATCTGCACGATATCATGCACCAGCGGCAGCGCCGACAAATCGTCAAGCTCGAAGAAACCGGCGCGCAAGCCGTCGTCCAAATCGTGGTTGCAATAGGCGATGTCGTCGGCGATCGCCGCGATCTGAGCTTCCAGCGGAGCATGACCGGCAAGCTGCATGGCGTCGATCTTGGGATGACCGGTAAGCCATGACGGCACCTTCTCGAAGGGACCGTTGTGCTTGATGACGCCTTCGAGGGTCTCCGCTGTCAGATTGAGGCCATCGAACAGGGCGTAGCGATGTTCCACCTTTGTCAGGATGCGGAATGTCTGAATGTTGTGATCGAAGCCGCCATGGTAGGCGAGGGCGTCGTCGAGGGCCGTCTCACCAGCGTGACCGAAGGGCGGATGACCGAGATCATGGGCGAGAGCGACCGCTTCCGCCAGATCCTCATTGAGCTGGAGCGACCGTGACACACTTCGGGCGATCTGCGCCACCTCGAGGCTGTGGGTCAGACGGGTCCGATGCTGCTCGCCTTCGACGGCAAGGAGAACCTGGGTTTTGCCCTCGAGCCTGCGAAACCCCGTTGAGTGGACGATGCGATCGCGGTCGCGCTGATGCGCGGTCCGCATGGCGCTCTCGGGCTCGACAATGGCACGGCCAAGCGACCGTGCCGGATCACAGGCATAGGGTGCGAGTTGCAGAAAAGTCTCCAAAGGGCTCGGGCACGATGACGATTTGGCCGGACGGTTTGACTCGGCCTCCAGACCCCTTACATTTTGACGCGTACTCCGCGATTGCGCAAACCTTCGAAACTGCGCAGCCCGCGCGTCGTTGCAATAGGATAGTGTCATGAGTGAAGCCAGCCAAACAGACACATTGGTGACCGTCAGCGCCAGTGCGGCGAAGCGGATTGCCGCCATCGTCGCGCATGAGCGGAACAATGCCCTGAAACTGCGGTTGAGCGTTTCCGGCGGCGGTTGTTCCGGTTTTCAGTACGGCTTCGAACTCGATGAGAAGCACGAAGAAGGCGATGTCGTCATCGAGCGCGATGGTGCCACCGTCGTCGTCGATGAAATGTCGCTGCTCTATCTGACCGGATCGGAACTGGATTACGTCGAGGATCTGACGGGATCCTATTTTCGCGTCCACAATCCGAACGCCCAGTCATCCTGCGGCTGCGGGACATCGTTCGCGATCTGAGTTCAACGCTCGGTCGGAGAGAGCGAAAGCACGATGTTCGAGGACCAACGCGGCTACGCGATCACGACGTCGAATCAGGCTGCGGCGACCTCGCTTGCGACCGGCTTGCACAACTACGTTGCCTGGCGAGCCGATGCCATGCCGCAGCTGCAGGCGGCAATTGCGGCCGATCCCGACTGCGCTTTGGCTCACATCGCGACAGGCCTCATCATCCATGGCAGCCGCAATGTGCATTACCGGTCCAAGCTCGAACAGTCTCTGGCCGCCGCACAACGCTCGGCAGCAGGATCAACAGCGCGGGAGCGACTTTATCTTCAGGCCCTGGAGCGCGCGCACAAGGGCGACATCACGGGCTCGGTGTCTTGCTACGAGACCATCCTCAAGGATCATCCGCTCGACGTCTTCGCCCAACGCATGGCGCAGATGGAGCTATTCTGGATCGGCGAGATGGACTGGTCCGAGGAGATTTCGGCGCGGGTGGCACCTGCTTGGAACAGGGACATACCCGGCCACCATATTCACCTTTCCTGCCGTGCCTTCGATCTCGAGGAAACCCATCGCTACCAGGAGGCCGAGCGTCTGGGGCGGATGGCCGTCGAGAGCGAGCCGACCGAAGTCTGGGGCACCCATGCCGTGGCCCATGTCCTGATCATGCAAAACCGCATCGATGAAGGTATCGCTTGGCTCGACGGTCTGAAGGATCAATGGTCGAAGGCCAACCAGATCATCTTTCACCTCTGGTGGCATCGCTGCCTGTTCCACTACGAACGCGGCGAGCATGAGGCGATCCTCGACTATTACGATAACTGGATCCGCAACCGCGACCACCCTCTCCTTCAGGCGCTGCCGGATCTTTACATCGACATGCAGAACGGCGCCTCGATGCTGCTCCGGATCGAACTCCTGGGGGTCGATGTCGGCGCTCGCTGGAACGAACTCGCGGAGCTCGCGGTCGGTCGTGTCGAGGATCACACGAGCCCATTCTCGAGTGCCCACTATGCCGCGATCCTGGCGGCGGCCGGTCGATTCGACGCCGCCGAGCGGCTGGTCGCCTCGATGCGCAGCTTTGCCGAGCACGATGAGGGCACGTTCGGGCCGCGCTATCGTGCGGCTGCCATCCCCGCCGCCCAAGCCGCCATCGCGCACCGACGTAGCGAATTCGACAAATCTGTCGACGCCTTCTTACCGGCACGTCGGATGATCTGGCAGATGGGCGGCAGCCATGCCCAACGCAATCTGTTCCAGTTGATCTTCGTCGACGCTGCGCGCCGCGCTGGACGCAAGGATGCAATTGCCCTGGCACTGGCCGACGCCGAGGCTTCGGGCTTTACCGAGGTCGCCGAGCGCATCGGCTATCGCGACGCCGCTGCGCTGCTGAACTAGCCCTCGCCGCCGTCGAACAATTGGGCCGGTTTTGTCGTCTGGCGCCAACCCAGGCGCCGCATCAGGCTTGACCAAAGGCCGGCTCGCCAACGCTTGTAGGCGGGGATCTGCGAGAGGATCGTCAGGAGGATGACGGCGATCAGGATCAGCGAGACAGGCCGCGTGAAGAACGGAACGAAACTGCCCTCCGAGATCATCAGGGCACGGCGCAGGTTTTCATCGGCCATTGGCCCCAGGATGACGCCGATGACGAGTGGCGAGATCGGGTATTCGTACTCCGTGAGGAAATAGGCAGCGACGCCCACGGCCACCATCAAATAGAGATTGATGATGTTGAGGCCCAAGGCATAGGAACCGATCACACAGAGTACCGCAATGATCGGCAGGAAAATCGTGGTCGGCACCCGCAGGACCTTGACGACCTGACGCGCCAGAAGGATGCCGTTGATCCACATCGCGAGCGAGGCCAAGAGCAATATTGCCGTCACCTCGAGCAAAAAGCCCGGGCGCTCGAAGGTGATCATCGGACCGGGATTGACCCCATGCAGCATCAAGGCTCCAAGCAGCATGACGGCGGGCGGGCTGCCCGGAATGCCGAGTGTCAGGAGGGGGATCAGCGCGCCGCCGATGCAGGCATTGTTGGCGGTCTCGGACGAGATGACACCGGCGGGCTCGCCCTCGCCGTAGCGCTCCGGATGCTTGGACGTGTTCTTGGCCGTTCCATAGGAGACCCAGCCCGCAATGTCCTCGCCCACGCCCGGGATCGCGCCGATGCCGACGCCGATCAGGGCCGAGCGGACGATGTGCTTCAGGTTGCGCCAAATCGTTCGAAATTCCGGCAGGATACGGCCGACCTCGGCGGGACGGCCGAGGACAAGACGGTCGCGCAGGACTTTGATGATCTGTGGAATGCCAAATGCCCCGATCAGCACCGGTACGACCTCGATGCCGGCATCGAGGGCCGGAAAACCTTCGGTGAAGCGCGGATAGAACTGGAGCCGGTCGCGGCCGATGGTCGAGAGCGCTAGACCGAGCAGGCCTGCAATCCAGCCCTTGTAGACGAGATCCTTGCTGGTCAGGGTACCACTGATGACAATACCGAAAAAGGCCAGCAGGAAGAACTCAGAGGAGGCGAATTGCAGCGCCATATCGGCAATCAGCGGGGCCGAGGCCACCAGAAAAAGCATGCCGATGATGGTGCCGATGAAGGATGCCGTCGTCGTCAGCCCGAGCGCTTGCGCGCCCTCGCCACGCAGCGCCATCGGATAGCCGTCCATGGCGGTCGCAGCGGAAGCGGCAGTGCCCGGAATATTGATCAGGATCGACGGAAAGGAGCCGCCATAGACAGCGCCGACATACATGGCCAAGAGGGTGATCAACGCCGTATCGACCGGCATGCCATAGGTGAGCGTCGTCAACAGTGCCACGCCAAGCGTCGCCGTCAGACCCGGTAATGCGCCGAACACGATCCCCAAAAAGCTCGACAACATCAAAAGCACGATATTGCGAGGGTCGAGCAGGAGCTGGCCGAGAATGACGAAGAACGATGAGAACTGTCCGATCAAATCCAATGCCGCGGAGTCCCCTCAGGCGAGAAGATTGCGCAGGCCGTAGCGGACGACATCCATCGCCCGGACGACAACGCCTTCAAACGGCAGCGGCACCAAGAGAAAATATTTGAATACCGGGCAAAGGATCAGCGGAACGATGACGCCCACCCACTGGCTGATCCGAAAGCGCCGCCTCAATTCATCGTCGTCAACACGCAGGAATCCGATGACGGCAAGAACGACGAAGGCGACGATGCCGATGCCGTCAGCGACAATCGAGGCGTCGCTGGCCCGCGTGAACGACGCGCCTGCCATGGTGGCGATGACCAGGATGACCGCGTAGGCGAAGAAGACGAGAAGGGCAGGCTTCGATAATTCGGTTCGATCGACATAGAAGGTGACGACAAACGCCTGGAGGAAGAGTGCGGTCGCAATGAAGAAGTCGACCCGCGGCACAAGGGCGTAAACATAGGCACCGATCAGGGTCACGATGAGCAACAGGCGGATATCGCGTTCGGCGAGGCGCGGGGAAAGCGTGCCGATAGCGTCGATGGCATCCCGCGCGCCGCCCGAGCTGACCGCCTTGGCCAGCAAGACGAGTGAAAGCAGGGCCAGCGCCCCGCCGACGATGAGCGGGAACAAAGCGGGCGAGACGTACCAGACGTTCTGCACGCCACCATAGCTGTCGGTCATCGGGAATGTCGTGCTGACAGCAATCATCGCCATGGAGATGCCGAGGATGAGGATCGCCGCCCAGAAATCGCCCTTACGAAGCTCTCTTGTGTCCTTCAAGCCGTCCCGCCCACAATGCTTTTGAGGAGCAAACTCGAACGATGAGGCGGCCGCAACACTCGAAATCGCGACCGCCCGTCTTCCCTCCGGGAAATGAGCGCTGTAGCGCCTAGGGCTTGGGAATTCCGAGCGTTTCCGGATCGATCTTGGCCGCACCCAGCTCATGCAGGGTCCAGGCGAAGAGGCTTTCGAGGCGCGCGAATTCCTCTTGCGCTTCGGCACCGGTCGCACCGGACAGAACATAGAAATTGTCGGACGCCCATTGCTGCACGGCCTCGGACGCCATCGCCTGATCGAACGCGTCCTCGAGCAACGCCTTGGCATCGTCGGGCGTGTCGGACCGCACGGCCATGCCGATCGCCTGTTTGATCGGCAGATGCTCGGTGAGATCCGGATAGGCAGTGAACGCCGACGGAATTTCGCCGACCCCGTCGAGACTGAAGGGTTCGGGGACAAGCATGGCGAGCGGTCGAAGCTTCTCGCCCTTCAAGAGTTGCTGTTGTTCGGCAAGCGATGTCACGACGACGGTAACCTCGCCGGTCATCGCCGCCGTTTGCGCCGGGGCCGAGCCGTCATAGGGAATGAAGCTGAGTTCCGCCCCGGTGCCCTTGTTGAAGGCCAGAAGGTTCAGATGATGGATCGAGCCTGCGGCACTGGCGGAAGCCTTGATCGAGCCCGGATCGGCCGTGGCTGCCTCGACCAGTTCTTCGAGGGTCTGATAGGGCGACGAGGCCTCGACCGAGATGACATCCGGCGAGCCGCCGATGATGAAGGGATACCAGACATCCATGCGCTCGTTCCAGCCGCCCTGGACCGATGCCGTCACGACGGATTCAGAAATACCGGCTATGGTGTAGCCGTCCGCCGGCTGGCCATAGACATAGCTCATGCCGATCGAGCCCGCGACGCCGCCGGTCCTGTTGGTGACATTGATGTTGACCGGCAGGGCTTTCTGCATCTCGGCGGAGACGATCCGGTTGCTGGTGTCGGTCCCTCCGCCCGCGGACCAGACGACGACATTGGTGATATCACGCGTCGGGAAATCCTGAGCACCGGCGGCGACCGAGCCGGTGATGATCGTCGCAGCGGCAAGTGTGAGGATGGGCTTCATACTATTTGCACCTTGGTTGGTTTGACCTCGAAAGCCGGTTGAGGGCCTGCGAAAGTTGATTGCCTCTCCAGAGCCAACCAACGTATACGTTATTGTACACGTGGTCAAGTGTCGACGAGATACTGCTGCCTGGGAGACGAGTCAAAGGTGGAAGCACCCCTTCGCCAGTCGCAAACGCACAGGGCTTATGAGGAGCTGCGACGCCGCATTCTCGACGTCGAGCTGCCTCCGGGTGCGCAATATCTAGAGCAGGAACTTGCGGAGATGCTGAGCATGAGCCGCACCCCAGTGCGGGAAGCGCTGATCCGTCTCGCGGACGAGGGCATGGTTGAGGTGCGGCCGCGCCGCGGCATGCGCGTGCTGCCGGTGTCGGGCGATGATATGCGCGAAATCTACGAGATCCTGACCTGTCTCGAGGCGACGGCCGCCGAACGCGTTGCCATGCGCGGCGTCACCCCTGAAGAGCTCAATGCACTCGGTGATGCCGTCCACGAGATGGAAGCGGCACTCGAAGCGGATGATCTACGGCGCTGGGCCCGATCCGATGAACGATTTCATTTTCTTTTGGTCGAGCTCTCGGGCAATGCAAGACTGCGATCGCTGGTCGGCACTTTTTGGGACCAGGCGCACCGTGCCCGTATCGTGACGCTTACCTTGCGGCCGAAGCCCGTCACCTCCAACCGCGATCATGCCGCCGTCGTCGACGCCATCGCCCGGGGCGATGCCGAGACCGCACGGCGAATCCACCACGAGCATCGCGCCAAGGCAGGCGAACTCCTGGTCGGCTTGCTCTCAAAGCACCACCTGACCCAGGTTTGATTCTAGTTTAATCGCGGCATCCGTCGACCGGCTTTCCGAGCTGCGCCACGCCGGTCATCACCATGGCCGATGTGAGGATGCCGCGGCAAAAATGATCCAGATCGAAGCGCTCGTCCGGTGCATGCATGCGGCAGTCGTACTGGCCGTAGGAGACCTCTGCCATGGGCAGCCCCAGCATCTCCATCCAGACATGGTTGGGATTGGAACCGCCAACGACCGGTGCGACGACGGGCTCCTGATCGAAGGCGGTGCCCAGTGCTTTGGCGACCAGGCGGCAGTAGGGGTGATCGGCGCGCGTCCGCGCCGGCAGATATTGCATGCCCTTCTCGATCTCGAGATCGGGCATATCCATGGCATCGGCATGGTTTCGAAATTTAGCCATGATGTCGTCGGGGGTTTGATTCTTGACGAGACGCATATCGATTTTGGCGGTGGCTTCGCAGGGGATCACCGTCTTGGTCCCGGCGCCCTGAAATCCGGCCTTGAGCCCCGCGATATTCAGGGTCGGACGGAACATGATCTTTTCCCAATGCCCAAAATCGGCCGATCCGAAGGGCCGATCGAGGCCGAGCCCGCGCTCGAACGCCGATTGGTCATGCGGCAAGCGTGCCATCGCCGCGCGGTCGGCATCATCCGGCGGCACGACGTCGTCATAGAAACCCAGAATTTGCACCACGCCCGCGCGGTCGACCAGTGTCGCAAGAAAGGCGACGAGTTCGTTGGCGGCGTTGGGCACGACGCCGCCATAGGTACCCGAATGGGTATCGCGAACAGCCGTGCGGTGGCGGATGGTCAAGAAGCAATCGCCTCGACTACCGTGCTGGACCATCACCCTGTTGCCGACAAAGGCCTCCCCGTCAGCGTAAAAGACATAATCTGCGGCGAGGCGCTCACGATTGCTGTCGACGAAGGCCGCAAGTCGCGGCGAGCCGACTTCTTCCTGCGAATCGAGCACCAGGATCAGATTGGCGACCGGACCTATAGCAAGTCGGTCGAGCATCTCCACCGCCTTCAGATGGGCGAAGAACTGACCCTTGTCGTCAGCGGTACCGCGGCCATAGAGGAAACCTCCCGCCGCGACCGGCTCGAACGGTGGATTGGTCCAAGCGGCCTCCGGGTCCACCGGTTGGACGTCGAAATGTCCGTAGATCAGAAGTGTCGGGAGCGCCTCATCGTATTGCCGCCGCGCCAACACGATGGGTGCCGAGCCCTCGCCGTCGATGTCTTCGACCGTCGCCGCGAAACCCAGCGCTTCCAGCCGATCTCGCAGATAGCCGCCGCACAGCCGGAGTGCAGCGAAATCGGCACTCAGGCTGGGCAAGCGGCAAAGATCCTTCAGCTCTTCCAGATAACGTTGGAAATGTCGGTCGATGTCGGCCTCGAGATCGGCCAGCACATCGCGCCAAACAGCTTCGATGTTGCCGAGCGGATCCACTAATTCTCGAGCTTGGCGTCGAGGCTGATTTCGGCCCTGAACAGTTTCGATACCGGACAGCCTTCCTTCGCGGCCTCGGCGATCCTTTCGAAGGTCGCCTGATCGGCGCCGGGTATTTTGGCTCGGGTCGTAAGATGGACCCGGCTGATGGCGAAGCCCCCTTCGACCTGATCGAGCGTCACCTCGGCCTTCGTCTCGATGCGCTCGGGCGTCAGGCCCTGATCGCCCAATTCCTTCGAGAACGCCATCGAGAAGCAGCCCGCGTGAGCAGCACCAATGAGTTCCTCGGGATTGGTGCCGGGCTCGCCTTCGAAGCGCGTGCGAAATCCGTAGACCGCTTCGTTCAGGACGCCGCTTTCGGTCGAGACGGAACCTTTGCCGCTCTTCAGATCTCCAGACCAGACCGCCGAACCGCTTCTTTTCACCATCATCTTCTCCTTCGTGCTGCAGCGCTTCGTCAATGAATAGCGCATACAAACGCTCAAGTCATGGCGGGCGCAGACGTTCCGCGTCCCGGGTTCGGCGGCGCTTGAAGGACTGGCCAGGTCCTCCTCAAAAGGTATGATCGAAGCCATGATGGAGCGACCTACCGGAGACGGCAACGACGAATCTCCACCCGACAAGGTACGCGCCGGAGAACGCCGCCCGGCCGACGTCGAGCAGATAGAACAGTCAGTTGCAGGCAGAGGCTTCCGCCTGATCGAGCGGCTTTTGCTCGTCGTCGTGGCCATCATGACATTGGCCGCAGCCGCGTCCGAGGTCTGGGGAGTTTATCTGACCCGCAACATCGATCTTGCCGACATTCTTTTGATGTTTCTCTACACGGAGGTCATTGGCATGATCGCAGTGTTCTATACCGGCCGTGGGTCGCCCTTCGTCTATCCGATCTTCATCGCGATCACGGCGCTCGCCCGGCTCATCGTCCTGCAAGGCAAGGACATGGCGCCAGAAAACATCGTCTTCGAAGCCGGCGCTATCCTCTTGCTGGCGCTCGCCTCCGTGATCATCGTGCGGGCCAGCAAACCCTGAGAATTGTTTGTGGCTTGCCAAAGACATACGCAAAGCGGCATGAATCTACAGCAGCGGGACTTCCCGGTGGCACGGCAGGCCCCACCCACTGCCGTATCAGCTGCAACGGACCCGTATGCCGAGTATCTGGCGAAACCTCGAACCAGAGTGCGAGCGGTAGACAAGGAAGCTATGCATCGATGAACGATCAAACCACGACCGATATCGACAATCCTGCGCAGGCTCGAGCGACGCCATTCCGATTGATCGTGCCGACCTTCACGCCGTTCGACGAGGAAGGCGAACTCGATGTCGGCAAAATTCCCGATTACGCTCGTTATCTGAACAGCAGTGGAATCCTGGACGTATTCGTCAACGGTACGTCCGGCGAAAGCGCTTCCCTGACTGTCGATGAGGCCAAACATTCAATCGAGGCATGGTGCGCAATTGCCGACAAGGATCTCAGGGTCATCGCGCATGTGGGCCATGCGAGCGTGCGCGAAGCGATGTCCCTGGCACGCCATGCACAACACTGCGGCGCCGACGCCATCGCCGCAGCCCCTCCCTATTACTTCAAGCCGCATTCGAACGAAGCGCTGGTCGAGGTGATGGCGTCGATCGCCGGTGCGGCCCCGAATCTGCCATTTTACTACTACCACATTCCGTCGATGACGGGTGTCGCGCTGCCCATGGCGAATTTCCTGGCGTTGGCCACGACCCGCATCGCCTCGTTCGCCGGGCTCAAATTCACCTATGAGGACCTTTCGGACTACCGGCTTTGCCTGGAAACCGCGCCGGCCGGCTGCGATATCTATTTCGGCCGCGACGAGATGCTGCTCGCCGCACTTGCGACCGGCGCTAAGGGTGCCGTCGGCACCACCTACAATGTGATGCCTGAACTATACCGGGAGCTTGTTGCGGCATTTGCCAAAGGAGATCTCAAAAGAGCCCGGCAGCTGCAATCGCGTGCCTGCGAAGTGATCGAAATCGCCAAGGATTTCGGCGCAATTCCGGCCTTTAAGGCGATGATGACGCTCAAGGGAATGGATTGCGGCCCCTGCCGCCCGCCCCTCCAACGGCTCGACCCGGCAGCCTTCGCGGCACTACGTTCGCGTCTGGAATCAAGCGCCTTCAAAAATGTCCAGGAAACAGAACTTATCTCGGTCTAGGCCGCCCCCGCACCTTATCCGTTCTTCCACGAGCATTCCAGCAAGACAGGTTAGCGGACACGGAACGGGGCTATGAAGCGAAAGAAGCAGTGGATCCGGACATCTCGCGCGCTTCGGCCGGTAGCGCCGGACGAGGCGGAGAAACGGGAGATCATCACGGCCTGCGAGGCTTTCATTCGAGACGTCCTCAAACCGCGCTTTCTGCCGGAGATCACGCCGAACGAATTTAACTACGTAGGTCGACCTCCACGGCGCTTGGGCGGCAGGTCGATACCGCTTCATGCAGCGCTACCGGTCGGGTATGGACCATAATCGGGGCGAAGAGTTCGATGCGGCGTTCGCCCGGCTCGATCGCATGGGACGAGACCGATTCGATATCTACTGGATGCGGCACACCGGCAAATAGTTCCGGCTCCACACCGGCGTCACGCTCACCGAGGCGCTTCATTTGCTGGAAACGGACAGTGTCCGGCATCCGGTCTGATCCGGAACCAACCGGCGACAACGCGGCATCGATTTGTCTTCGAAATCCTCGGGGCGGTCTGGGCCATGAGCGAATATCAATATCATGAGTTTCAGGCGATCGACCGCCCGCTCGACGAGGCCGACCGCCAGGCCCTCAGGGCATTGTCGACGCGGGCGAGGATCTCGACGACGAGCTTCACCAATTCCTATGAGTGGGGCGACTTCAAGGGCGATCCGGCGAAGCTCATGGCGCGCTGGTTCGACCTCCACCTCTACATCACGAATTGGCGCACGCGCCGGCTCATGATCCGCCTGCAGAGGCGGTTGGTCGACCAGCGGCTACTCGGCGGCTTTCTTCATGGGGTTGATTGCGTCGAGCTTAGCGTGTCGGGCGAGAACCCGATCTTCGACATTGTGCGCGAAGAACTCGAGCCCGAAGACGACTACGACGATGGTTCGGGCTGGCTCGCGGCGTTGGCGTCACTGCGCGCCGACATTCTCGCGGGCGACCTGCGGCTCTAGGCTCGGAGGGTTGGGCTAATGTGGTGCGACGAAAGGGAAGATAGCGGGCCCTATGAGATGAAGATCCGCCCTGTGCTTACACCATTGCAGCTATATTCTCTGCTTGGCGTGCGTGAATGACGTCGCTGCAATACAGTCTGATGGAACTTGTGAAACGGCGGTTCGAGGCGGACGCAAAGCCGGCGCCTCGGTTTCATCTTCAAAGAACGGCAGAAGGTGCGGCATGGCGCGCTCGATCAGACGTTCAGGGGCCCGTCCTCGATAAAATCAAACAGCACTGTGCGATGGAAAGTTTCGAGTCCTGGTTGGAACGGCTTCCAATTTATCACATCGTCTATCGAAGCATTTTCGCCCGATCTGCAGGAACAAGAAGGTTTGGTCCGGTCCGGCGTACCTTTTTCCAAGTTTTGCGGAGAACCACGAAAACACCACGGAAGTCACCGGTGCGAACGCCAATCTACTCAATGGTGAGCTCCAAGATTGGCTGCCGGACATCGAGCACAGTCAACCCGTGATCGTTGCGATTCAGAACGAAGAGGCAACTTCCATTTGCGCCAGCGCTCGCAAGTCTGCCGGCCTGCATGAAGCCGGAGTCGAAACGAGGACCGAGTTCCAACGCCAAGGCTGCGTCCGCCAAGCCGTTTCAGGCTGGGCCAAATCCGTCCACGATCTCGGCGATACGCCAGTTTACAGTACTTCGTGGGATAATGACGCTTCCCTCGCCGTTGCCCGTTCGCTCGCTTTGACGATGTTTGCCGTCGACTATTGGATCCGATAATCGTTTCAACGTCTCGTTCGGAGGGGGAGCGGAAGCATTCGTTGCAGCCCAGGGTCGTGGATGCTCGCTATTATCGCCGAGATACTGGCGTGGCGCCGCTGGGCGCCATCGCCGGCAAATGGCGGAGGGAACGGGATTTGAACCCGTGAGGGGTTGCCCCCAACACGCTTTCCAGGCGTGCGCCATAAACCACTCGGCCATCCCTCCTGAGGCGCCAGACCATAGCCAGCTCGAATTTGCTGTGCAACAAGTGCGCGCAATTGCAACCTTCGTGTAGAGTCGGGGGCTAGCTTCTTATGCGCACTGCGTTTTTCAGTCTCGGCGTCATTCTCCTGGTCCTCGCGGGCGGGACCGCCGTAGCCCAAATCCTCTCGGTGATCACGCTCGGCTATTTCGAGCCCATCGCGATCGGCTCGATTTGGTACAGCCTCGACGGCAACAGCCTGGTCGGCTTTCAGGCCATCGTCGAAAAATCACTGGCGCCGAGCTTGTGGCCGCCCATCGCCTATGTGCTTCAAGCACCGGCGTTTCTGGTCCTGGCCATTCCCGGCCTGATCCTGATGCTGGTGGCCCGGCCGCGTTCGAGGGGAGCCGGGTTCGTCTCGCGCTGAATTATCTAGCTGCTCATCTTGAGAGCGGCGAGAAAGGCTTCCTGCGGGATCTCGACCTTGCCGACCTGACGCATCCGCTTCTTGCCTTCCTTCTGTTTTTCCAGAAGCTTGCGCTTGCGGGTGATGTCGCCGCCATAGCATTTGGCCGTCACGTCCTTGCGAAATGCACGAACGGTTTCGCGGGCGATGACCTTGCCGCCGATGGCTGCCTGGATCGCCACCTGGTACATCTGCCGCGGTATCAGTTCCTTGAGCTTCTCGCACATCGCCCGACCACGGTTTTCCGACATCGTCCGGTGCACGATCAGCGACAGGCTTTCGACCTGATCGCTGTTGATCAGCACCGAGAGCTTGACGAGGTCGCTCGGGAAATACTCGTCGAGCTGATAATCGAAGCTGGCATAGCCGCGGGTCGAGGATTTCAGCCGATCGTAGAAATCGTAGACCACTTCGTTAAGCGGCAGGCGGTAGACCACCATGGCGCGATTGCCGACATATGTCAGGTCGAACTGAACGCCCCGCTTCTCGGTGCAGAGGCCGAGGACCGCACCCAGAAACTCGTCGGGAACCAGGATCGTCGCTTTGATCCACGGTTCCTGAATACTCTGGATCTTGGTCGGATCGGGATAATCGGCGGGATTGTGAAGCTCGATGGTGGAGCCATCGGTTATGGCAACCCTGTAGACGACGCTCGGTGCGGTGATGACCAGATCGAGATTGAATTCCCGCTCGAGCCGCTCCTGGATGATCTCCAGATGCAGGAGCCCCAGAAAGCCGCAGCGAAAGCCGAGACCGAGGGCGGTCGAGCTTTCGGGCTCGTATTCGAAGCTTGCATCGTTGAGGCGGAGCTTGCCGAGACTATCGCGCAAATTGTCGTAATCGGCGGCGTCGACCGGAAACATGCCGCAGAAAACTACCGGCTGGGACGGCCTGAAGCCTGAGAGCGGCCTCTCCGCCGGATGCCGGTCGTCGGTAATCGTGTCGCCGACCCGGGCGTCCGCCAGATCCTTTATCCCGGCCGTGATGAAGCCGATCTCCCCCGGGCCGAGGGTATCGACGACCAGCGGCTTGGGCGTGAACACACCGACGCGGTCGACCGGATGCGCCGCACCCGTGCCCATCATGCGAATGCGCAGGCCTTTGGCGAGCTCGCCGCTACGCACGCGGACCAGCGTCACCACGCCGAGATAGGCATCATACCAGCTATCGACGACGAGCGCCTTCAGAGCGGCCTCGGGATCGCCCTTGGGCGGCGGCAGGCGGTGCACGATGGCTTCCAGCACATCCTCGATGCCCTGCCCGGTTTTGGCCGAGATCATCACCGCATCGGAGGCGTCGAGGCCGATAATATCCTCGATCTGCTGCTTCACGCGATCGGGCTCGGCTGCAGGCAGGTCGATCTTGTTCAGAACCGGAATGATCTCGTGGTCGGCGTCGATCGCCTGATAGGCATTGGCCAGGGTCTGCGCCTCGACTCCCTGGGTGGCGTCGACCAGCAGGATCGAGCCTTCGCAGGCCCTGAGGCTGCGGCTGACCTCATAGGAAAAATCGACATGGCCCGGCGTATCGACGAGATTGAACAGGTAGTCCTCACCGTTGCGTGCCTTATAGGCGAGACGCACGGTCTGCGCCTTGATGGTGATGCCGCGCTCCCGCTCGATATCCATGCTGTCGAGCACCTGGCTGTGCATCTCACGCGCCTGCAGGCCGCCGCATTTCTCGATCATACGGTCGGCCAGCGTCGACTTGCCGTGGTCGATATGGGCGATGATCGCGAAATTGCGGATATGGGTGAACTCGGCCATTACCGTGCTTTAGCCCCGAAGTACGGCCTGCACGGACTTTCCGGCGGCCTCGATGATACGCTCTGCGACGGTCTCGATCTCCTCGTCGGTAAGCGTACGCTGCTTAGACTGCAATCGGACCGATAGCGCGATGGATTTCTTGCCCGGTTCGATGCCTTTTCCTTCATAGACATCGAAGATGTCGACGTCGCGAATGAGCTTCTTGTCGGCGCGGCGGACGGCCCGCAGAAGGTCGGCCACCGGCAGATTGCGCTCGACCAGGAACGCAAAATCGCGATCAGAGGGCGGATAGGGCCAATGCTCTAGCGGCGGCTTCGCGCGGCTGGTCTTGCCACGGTTCTTGGGGAGATCCTCGAGATCGAGGTCGAAGGCGACGACCGTGGTATCGAGATCGAAGGCTGCGAGGATGCGGGGATGGATCTCGCCGAAGCGGGCAATGGTTTTCTGCCCGAGCTTGATCTCGCCAGACCGCCCCGGATGATAGGCTCCGCCGGCACCGCTCGCGATCTGAACCTTGTCCGCCGGCCCGCCTGCGGCATCGAGCACGGCAAGGGCATCGGCCTTGACATCGAAAACATCGACCAGGCGAGAGGCGAGTTGCCAGTGGCGGCGCGAGGCCTCGCCAAATCTGATGCCGGCAAGCGACATCCTCTGCTCTCCCGGACCGGCGCCCATGAAGCGCGGGGCAAGCTCGAAGATCGCGCCATCCAGCTCGCGCTTGGCGAAGTTGTTCGCAGCAGCCGCAAGAAGATTGGCGAGATTGCTCGGCCGCATCGCGGATTGCTCGGCATTGATCGGATTGCGCAGCAAGATCGGCGACGCGCCATCGAAGAATCGAGCCCATTCGGGCCTGGTGAATGACCAGGTCACGGCCTCGTGGAAGCCCCGATCGGCAATGGCCCGCCTGACAATGGCGCGACGGCGCTGCTCGCTCGAAAGTACGGTCGAGCCGACCGCCTCGGTTCGCGTGACCGGCACCGGCGGGATGCGGTCATAGCCATGCAGCCGCGCCAGTTCCTCGACGATGCAGGCAGTCGTCGAAACGTCATGACGCCATGTCGGCGTGGTCAGGTGGAGGTTGGAATCCCGAGGCTGGACGACAAACCCCAGGGCGGAAAGATAATTCCTGATGGTCGCACCATCGAGCTCGATGCCGGTCAGCCTCGGCAATTGCGCCAGATCGAAATCGATTTCCCGTCGATTGTCGGAAACCGCACCGGCAATGACCGGCTCGCCGGCCTCTCCGCCGCAAAGCTCCAGAATGAGCCGTGTCGCGTACTCCATTCCCGGCATCACGAACGATGGATCTAGGCCCCGTTCGAAACGGGTCCTGGCGTCACTCTCGATCCCGAGCTTACGGCCCGTCATTGCGGTGCGGAGCGGGTCGAAGAGCGCCACTTCGAGCAGCACCTCGGTAGTCGCTTCGGTACAGCCCGTGCTTTCCCCACCCATAATCCCGCCGAGACTGATCACGCCGCTATCGTCGGCGATTACCGTCATTTCGCCATCGAGCTTATAGGTCTTGCCGTCGAGCGCTTCGAGCGTCTCGCTCGCGCGAGCGAGACGCAGCACGATGCCTCCTTCGAGCTTGGCGGCATCGAAGACATGAAGGGGGCGCGCCAGATCCAGTGTGCAGAAATTCGTGATATCGACCAATGCCGAGATCGGCCTGACGCCGACTGCCTTGAGGCGCCGTTGCAGCCAGACCGGGCTTGAGCCATTCTTCACGCCACGAATAATCCGACCGACGAAGAGCGGACACGCGGCTTCGCAGCCTGCCAGAAAATCAAGGCGGATATCCGGCCCGCTCGGACCTGATGCGGGGACCGCCGAGGTGTCGCGGAATTTGAGCGAGCCCATGCCGCTTGCCGCGAGATCGCGGGCAATGCCGAGAATGCCGAAGCAATCGGCCCGATCCGGGGTGATCGAGAGGTCGATCACCGGGCCCTCGATGCCCAGCACCTCGGTCGCCGGCGTGCCGATCTGCCAATGATCCGGCAACTCGATGATGCCGTCATCATCCTCGCCCACTTGGAGCTCGCGGGCGGAACACAACATGCCGTGGCTCTCGACCCCACGAATGGTTGCCGCTTTGAGGACGTCGCCGGTTGCCGGAATGACCGATCCTTCGGGCGCGAATACGCCCTTCATTCCTGTACGCGCGTTGGGTGCGCCACATACGACCTGAAAAACTCCGTCTTTGGTCTCGACGTCACAGACCCGCAACCGATCGGCATTGGGATGCTGGCGCGCGTCACGCACATAGGCAACAGAGAAATCGGCCAGCGCCTCGCCCCGCTCGATCACCTCCTCGACTTCCAGACCGAGGCTGGTCAGACGCTCGGCAATCTCCTCGACCGTGGCTTCGGTCTCGAGGTGTTCCTTGAGCCAGGGCAGTGTCAGCTTCATCGCGACAGACCGCCATGAATCGAGGGGATATCGAGCGGCGCGAAGCCATAGTGCCGTGACCAGGCAAGATCGCCTTCGAAAAACGTCCGAAGATCGGGGATGCCGTATTTCAGCATGGCGGCACGATCGATCCCCATGCCGAAGGCAAAGCCCTGCCATTCCGAGGGATCGAGGTCGACCGCTTCAAGCACTTTGGGATGAACCATTCCACAGCCAAGGATTTCAAGCCAGTCGCTGCCGCCGCCGACGATAAGCTCACCGCCGCCGCGCTTGCAGCCGATGTCCATTTCCGCCGAAGGCTCGGTGAAAGGGAAGTAGCTCGGGCGAAAGCGGACGGGGATGTCGTCGCGCTCGAAAAATGCCCGAACGAAATCGATCAGGCAGCCCTTGAGATGCCCCATATGCGTCCGGCGATCGATCATCAGGCCCTCGACCTGATGGAACATCGGCGTGTGGGTCATGTCGGAGTCACGCCGATAGGTGCGGCCGGGAGCGATAATGCGATAGGGCGGAGGCTGCATTTTCATGGTCCGGATCTGGACCGGACTGGTGTGGGTGCGCAGCAAGAGCGGCACCCCGTTGTGTTCCGCCTCCAGATAGAAGGTATCGTGCATCTGCCGGGCCGGATGCTCGGGCGGCAGATTGAGCGCCTCGAAATTATGATAATCGTCCTCGATGTCCGGCCCTTCGGCGACTGCAAAGCCCATCTCGGCGAAGATCGCGATGATCTCTTCGGTTACCTGGGTCACCGGATGGATGGAGCCTTGCGATGACGGACGAGCCGGCAGCGTGACGTCGACCCACTCCTCGTCGAGCCGCTGGCCAAGCTCGCGGTCGGCCAGTTGCGCCTTGCGACCGTCGATCATGCCCTCGATATCGTTCTTCAGCGCGTTGAAAGCCTGACCGGCCCTGGGCCGCTCCTCCGAGGGGAGCTGACCCAGGCTCTTGACAAGTTCCGTGATGCGGCCCTTGCGGCCAAGCGCTGTCACGCGCACGGTTTCGAGCGCACGCAAATTTGGTGCTTCGTCGATTCTGGCCTTGATCTCTGTTCTGAGCGTGTCGAGTTGGTCAATCATGGTCGTTTCCGGCGCTTCGATGCGGACTTGATCTGGACGGCCTAGACATCAGGAAACAGGGCCGAGAACAGCAAAAAGGGGGCGTCTAACCGGCCCCCTTCGAACGTCGCCTATGCGTGCTGACCAGCCTGAACAGGCTGGCTTGCCGCTAGTGGGACTACTGGAGAGCCGCCTCGGCGCGCTTCACGAAGCCGGTAAACGAGGTATTGTCCCGAGCCGCGATATCGGCGAGCACCTTGCGGTCGACCTCGACGCCGGCAAGCTTCAATCCGTGCATCAACTGACCATAGGTCATGCCTTCCTGACGCGCGGCGGCATTGATGCGCTGGATCCACAGCGCACGGAATTCACGCTTGCGGACGCGGCGATCGCGGTAGGCATATTGCTGGGCCTTTTCGACAGCCTGCCGAGCGGTCTTGATGCAATTCTTGCGGCGGCCGCGATAGCCGGCGGCGAGTTCCAGGACTTTCTTGTGACGGGCATGGGACGTAACGCCCCGTTTGACACGAGCCATGGTCGAGTTCTCCGATGCGACGCTCTCAGGCGTGCGGTATCATCAATTTGATCATTTTCTTGTCAGCATCACTGGCGATCACGGTGCCGCGCTGACCGACCTTCGTTTTCTGCGCCTTTTGCGTCATGTTATGACGATGATTGGCCTGGTTGCGCCTGACGCGGCCAGTGCCCGTCAACGAAAAACGTTTCGCGGCAGCTCGTTTGGTTTTGAGCTTCGTCATGCCGACAGTCTCCAAAGGGAATAGCTGCCGCCCGTCAGGCAGCACAAAGTCGCGACGTTATAACGAGATCGCTCGCCGCAGGCAACACAATCAGAGCGATTTTCCCGATACGGCTTGTCGCGGCGGCGATCGCCATCGTTTCCGCCGCTGCAACACCAGAGCGGCCCAGGGAGGGATATCGAAACGGCGAACGATGTGGAAGCCCCTGGGTCGATGTGCATCGAGCACAGCCTCGACCTGGCGATCAAGCAATCCCGAGAGAATGGCGTATCCGTCCGGTGCAAGATGCCGCCGCAATCCGAACGCCATGTCGATCAGCGGACCCGCCAGTATATTGGCGACGATCAGATCGAACGGTGCCGCTCTCTTGATCGCCGGGTCGCTATATCCGTCGGCAATTGCCGCTCTCGCGTTGAGCTCGACATTATTGAGGGCGATATTCGCATTCGCGACAGCGACAGCCACGGGGTCGATGTCGGTCGCCAGAACGCGACAACGCCACACCTTTGCCGCGGCAATGCCGAGCAGCCCCGAACCGCAACCGAGATCCAGCACGCGACGGCAGGTACGGCGTTCGGCCAGCCAGTCGATCGTCTGCAGGCAGGCTCGGGTCGTCGCATGCTCGCCCGAGCCGAAGGCCATTCCCGCGTCCATCAGGATCGGCACCGAGGAGGCAGGCGGATCGGCTTCCCACTTGGCGCCATGGACGTAGAAACGGCCGATTTCGATAGGAGCTCGTGGCGTGTTGAGCGTTTCGAGCCAGAGATCGTGATCGACCCGCTCGACGGCGACATTGTCGGTGGCAAGCCCGTCCTGGGCGAGGATCCTATCGAGACGATTCTTCAGTTCGCGTTTATTCGGTTTCGCCGCGAATAGCAGCTCGACGCGCCAGCTTACGGTCTCTTCATCCTCGTCTGCAGCGTCTTCGAAAAACGAGACAGCCAGCGCTTCGTCGTCCAGCAGCTCGACGAGAGTAGCGACGTCGCCGGCCTCGATGACGAAGACCGCCCGCCAATAGGGCTTGGCGGCGTTAGGGTCCCAGACGGGATCCGGCGATGCCGCGCGCAAAATTCAAGCAGCCTCGACAAAGCTGTCGATGACTTTCTTGCGGCCCGCTTTCTCGAAGGCGATTTCGAGCTTATTGCCGTCGACCGCCTCGACGCGCCCGTAGCCGAATTTCTGATGAAAGATCCTATCGCCGATCGTGTGATTGCTCGCGGTCTTTCCCGGAGCGCGGCTTGAAAGAATCTCAGCCTTCCCCTCGATCACGCCCGGCGGCAGCCGGCGGCTGCGAAACCGGCTGGGCTGCACCTTGAATGCAGGCTCATCGAACATGAGCTCGGCATCCGGTCGCTTCGACGGGTCGCGATGCAGATGGTCGATATGATCCTTCGGCAGTTCATCGATGAAGCGTGACGGAATGCTCGAAGACCACTGGTTATAGATCCTGCGGTTGGCCGCAAAACTGATGGTCGCCTGCTGACGGGCTCGGGTGATGCCGACATAAGCCAAGCGCCGTTCTTCCTCGAGCGCGCTGGTTCCGCCTTCATCCAGGGCGCGTTGGTTCGGGAACAGCCCCTCTTCCCAGCCGGCAAGGAAAACGCAGGCGAATTCCAGCCCTTTAGCACTGTGCAACGTCATGATGCTGACCATGTCGGCGGCATTGTCGGCCACATTGTCCATGACGAGGCCGACATGCTCCAGGAACGCCGGCAGCGTCTCGAATTCGTCAAGCGCCTTGACGAGCTCTTTCAGATTCTCGAGCCGGCCCGGCGCGTCCGGTGCGCGATCGTTCTTCCACATTTCGGTGTAGCCGGATTCATCGAGAATGATCTCGGCCAGCTCCCGAGGAGGAACCTGCGCCGCCACGTCGCGCCAGCGATCAATCATCTGCAGGAGTTTGAGAACGGCATTCCTGGCGCGGGCGGCAAGCTCGTCGGTCTGCGTGGCGAGGCGTGCGGCCTGGAGAAGACTCGTCTCGTTCTGGCGGGCGATCGCATGCAAAACCTTCACGCAGGCATCGCCGATGCCACGGCGCGGCGTGTTGATGATCCGCTCCAACGCCAAGCCATCGTCAGGTTGGGCGACGACCCGGAGATACGCGATCGCATCCCGAATCTCGGCACGCTCATAAAAGCGGAGTCCGCCGACAACGCGATAGGGCAGCCCCATCTGAATGAAGCGTTCCTCGAAGGCGCGGGTTTGAAATCCGGCCCTTACCAGAACGGCCACGTCGTTGAGGCGATTCTGCCGTCGATGCCAGTCCTCGATCGATTCGCCGGTGAACCTCGCCTCTTCCTCGTCGTCCCAGAGACCGGCGATTCGAACGAGGCCGCCGGGGTCGTCTTCGGTCCACAAGGTCTTGCCATGACGCGCACGGTTCTTCGCAATGAGGCCGGAAGCTGCGCCCAGAATGTGCCCCGTCGAGCGATAATTGCGTTCGAGCCGGACGATCTCAGCACCCGGGAAATCCTGTTCGAAGCGCAGGATGTTTCCAACCTCGGCGCCGCGCCAGCTATAGATCGATTGATCATCATCGCCGACGCAGGTGATGTTGCGATGCTGCTGCGCCAGCAAGCGCAGCCAGAGATATTGAGCGACATTGGTGTCTTGATATTCGTCGACCAGGATAGCGCGGAAGACCCTCTGGTATTGGGCCAGAATATCCGGCTGCTCGGCGAAGATGGTGAGGCCGTGCAACAGCATATCGCCAAAGTCGCAGGCATTGAGCGTACGCAGGCGGTCCTGGTACTCCGCATAGAGTTCGACCGACCGACCGAGCGCAAAATCGCTCACTTCGGCAGCCGGCACCTGACCCACCCGATAGCCGCGGTCCTTCCAGCGCTGGATCAACCCCACCAGTGCCCGCGGCGGCCAGCGCTTCTCGTCGAGATCCGATGCCTGCAGGATCTGCTTCATCAGACGCAGCTGATCGTCGGTATCGAGAATCGTGAAATTGGTCTTGAGGCCGACAAGCTCGGCATGCCGCCGCAACATGCGCACACCGATGGCGTGAAACGTGCCGAGCCACATCCCCTTGATGTCGCGCCCCAAGAGGAGGCTGATGCGCTCGCCCATCTCGCGCGCCGCCTTATTAGTGAAGGTTACGGCCAAAACCTCGTGCGGCCGGGCGCGGCCGGTGATCAGCAGGTGGGCCAATCGGGTCGTGAGCACGCGGGTCTTGCCGGTACCAGCGCCGGCCAGCACCAGGAGCGGTCCGTTGCCTGCCGTGACGGCTTCGCGCTGCTCGGAATTCAGGCGCTCCAGATGAGACTGACGTATTTTCGGTGCCGGTTCGATGGGCATCGACGAGATGGACATGGGCGGAACGATTTCAGCTTCGGCCTTGTTCGGCAGCGCGCGCATCGAGCAACGCTCGATTATAGGCCTGGATAAGATCACGCATTCGCACTTCGCCGACCACCTTAAGGCTCTCCGAGGATTCGACCACTGGTATATGTTCCTCATGCTGCACCTGGCAGCGACCGAATGCCGTCGCCAGGTCATCCTCCGGCGTCAGAACCACGGCGGTGAGGCGGACCAACTCGCTCGCTGTCACCCTGTTGATGTCCTGCGACAGCGCCGCATCCGCCAGATCGTCGAAGCCGATGGCGCCGACCAGCCGCTTGTCTTCGTCGACCACGAAGATCGGCGCGTGATTGTCATGGAACTGATTGCGCATGTCGAACAGGCAAGTTTCTTCCTGGATGACGAGATGGTCGGTCCGCATCACGTCCTTGACCTTGCGTGTGCGAAGCAGGCTCATCTCGCGGTGGCCCTCGATCTTCACGCCCCGCCAAGCCAATTGCCAAGTGAAGTATGAATGGCCGAAGACCTGATGCGTGATAATCGACGAGATCGCGGTCGCCACCATCAGAGCGAAAGTGACTTCGTAATTGTTGGTGAGTTCGAAAATCATGATGACGGTCGAGATCGGAGCGCCAAGCGTGCTGGCAGCAACAGCACCCATGCCGACCACCGCATAGATCAAGGGAGTCGAACTCAGCTCGGGAAAGACGCCGCCGGCAATGATGCCATAGGCGCCCCCGATCAGCGCCCCGATCGCCAGGCTCGGGGAAAATATGCCACCGCCAAACCGGCTGCCCAGGGAAATCGCCGTAGCCAACGCCTTGGCGCAGGCCATCACGAGCATGAGCTCGACCGTGTAGCGGACCTGAAGCGCGTTGTCGGTGATCGCATAGCCGACGCCCAAGACCTCCGGATAGTTGATCGCAATGAGGCCGACACCGAAGCCGCCGATCATCGGCTGCGACCATTCCGGTGTCCCCACGCTCAGATGGAATCGACTAGTCAGTGCAATTCCCCCCATGAAAAGGATCGCCACACCGGCGCAGACGACACCGAGAATCATGAAAGCCGGGAGCTCCCAGAAGGAAGCGACGAAGTCCGGCGGCAGGATGAACGCGGGATTGTCGCCGATATGGACCCGAGTGATGATGGTCCCGACGATCGAGGCGAGCACAACCGGCGAAAACGCCCCGAGGCCGTAATGGCCAATGACCACTTCCAGGGCGAAAAAGACTCCGGCGATGGGGGCGTTGAACGCGGAGGCGATGCCAGCGGCGACGCCACAGCCAAGCAAGGTTCGCGAAAGTGCCGGACCCAGGTGCAGCCGCTGCGCGACCCAGGAAGCCAGTACGGCACCCAGGTGCACGATCGGTCCTTCTCGCCCTACCGAGGCGCCCACACCGATCGAGGAGGAGTTGATGAATGCCGCGGCAAAACCCTGTGGGGTGCGCATCCTTCCGTTGCGCAATGCATTGGCTTCGATGACGTCGGCAACGCCTTGCGGCAGGGGCCCGGGCAGCACGTAACGGCAAAGAAGACCGATCACCAACCCGCCGAGTGTCGGCACCAAAAGGATGTGCCAAGACGCCATTTCCATGGCGCGGTCGGTGACGAGCTCATCGGGCACACGCCAGAAAAATCGCGAAACGACGTCCGAGAGTTTGCGGAACGCGAGCGCACCGTAGCCTGAAGCAGCACCGACAATCAGCGCCAGGATTAACAGGATCAGATGATCGTTTCGAGCGGTCCGCCACAGCCATCGGCTGATGGTGGCGCTCTTCGGGAACTGCAGCATCGCTCTCAACACGTGGCTCGAGACCTAACGACGTCTCGATGACGGGCGAGGCTAGGGGATCAGGAACCAGATGAGAAGATCGCCGATCACCCCAAGCGCAATGCTTCGGCCCAGGCTGCAGTCTTCACGAAGCCACCGAACGGAAAGAAATGAACACCGGCGATTCGCTTCGGTGACAAGACATCGGCGGCGGTAGCGAACTCACGAATGAGCGCATCCGGTGCATGCTCGGTCGCGAGATGGGCAATTTTCTGGCCATGCTGTCGAAGAAACCGCGTCGATGCGGAAACACCGCACATCCGGGCATATTTGATGAGACCGGCGAGCGAAGTCGGGCCGGCGAGGCCAAACCTGACGGCCAGTCTATTGCCCTGGCTATGAAGACGGGCTTTTTTCAGCATGATTTCCGTCAGGCCGACCATGAAGCCGATGCGGCGATGCTCGTCGGAATCGGGACGAATCGGGCCCCGCGCGGAATAGACTTCGAAAGTTCGGGCCGGTGGGTAGTAATATCATGCGTGGCGGTCATCAGCCAGTGCCGAGGCCCCGAGGGGCAGGTGCAGAAAGATAGCCGACACTGCCGAGATCGCCTGGCACCTCGAGCGGTGTCGCCCGGTCACCACACGTTCGCTCGCCTAATGGATCGCCTCGGTTGCCTAATGGATTGCCTCGGTCGAATGTGCGAACTCCCAATAAAGGTCACGGGCTCTGAGGCATACCGGACCAATCGGCATGGCTCGGCCCTCCAGTTTGATGATGGGCATGACCTTGCCGAAATTGCCAGTACTGAAGAGTTCGTCCGCACCTTCGAAATCCCGGCGTTTCAGGCAGACCTCGTGCACTCTGAAGCCGTCCCGCCGCAGCAATTCCATCGCACGACGCCTCGTCACGCCGGCGAGAAACGTGCCATTTTCCGCGGGCGTAAATACCTCAGCGTCCTTAACCATCCAGATATTGGCCGTTGCCAGTTCGGCGACATTGCCGTTGGGATCGAAGGTGATGGCGTTGTCGAATCCCCGGTTCTTCGCCTCGATCAAGGCTCGTTGCAGATTGGGGTAGAGACACCCGGCCTTGGCGTCCGTTGGCGCCATATCCTGCGCCGGCCGCCGAAAACTCGAGAAACAGACGGCGAACCCGACGGGATCGGGCATCGGCATTTCGATAATGGCGAGTGCGAAATCCGTCGATGAGGCGACCGGTGTCACAAATCCGCGCCGAGCAAAGAACGCCGGGCGAATGTAAGCAGCCGTACCCCGCGACAATCGACGAACTCCCTCCCAAGAGATCGCTTCGATCTCCGTGGCGGTCAGTGTCGGCTCGAGCAGCATGTTGCGGGCGGAGACGATCAGCCGCTGACAATGCAAATCCAGATCGGGTGCTACATTCTCGAACGATCTGGCGCCGTCGAATGCCACGGTTGCCATCCAGAACGCGTGATCGAGTGGCCCAAGGATCTTTTTGTCGTCGGGGAACCACTCGCCCCCGTACCAAACCTGATTGGTCATCTTGCCATTTCGTAGAACTTCCGCAGAGGCATCGGGATAAATCGTCAGTATCGAATGAGGAAATGAATTCGCGAGGCGCGTCAAATAGGGTGCTTGAGGGCCCGTGACTCGATTACCGATCGCGATTACCACTCTGATCGCCTCTGCCATCCGCATGGCAGGGCGAATTTTCGATGTTCTCCCCGCCAATTAGGACCGGCTGTATGACCCACGTGGCCAGCCTCGATCAACGAACTGCCTTGCCTTGGTTGCGATGGATATCACTGACCGTGACGACACTCATTTACCTTGCGGCCCTTGCCCTTGTCGCCGTCAACATTCTCAGCCTGCTCGGACGCTTTGACTGGCGCGCCGACCTCGTCAGTCATTTCCGACCGCATTTGGCTATCGGTTCGTTGCTGTTCGCCCTGTGCGCATTATTTTTCCTTCGCTATGCGGCTGCAGGCATCGGCTTCGTCTGCTGCAGTGTTCAGCTCTATCTGTTGCTGACGGCAATCCCGTCGCCGGCCGTGGCCGCGACAGGGCAGGAACTCAAAGTGATGACGATCAACGTCCTGGGCGAGAACCGGCGCTTTCAGGATCTTCTTCGTCTAGTCGAGCAGGAAAGACCGGATATTCTGGCGTTGCAGGAGATGGACTGGGATTGGGAACAAACGGCCCGCAAGGTCGAAAAGCTTTTTCCCCATTCGACGCTGCCACCCCATCGCCATCCGCCCTCGAACCAAATCTTCAGCAGATTTCCGATCGTGGACGCAAAGGTCCAACGACTACCGCCCGGCGCCAAACAGCGCGGGCCGACCAATGCCGTGCTGGCAACCTTGGATATCGACGGGCAGCCGGTCGACTTCATCAATGTCCATCCTTCCCACCCGATGAGCTATCGGTTGTGGGAAGGGCGCAACGTGTTTTTCGATTGGATCGCCGATCGCATTGCGGCTGCGCCATCGGACCGGCCGGTCATCGTGGTCGGTGACTGGAACCTCTCGCCATGGTCCCCTTGGTACACAAGATTTATGGAGCGAACGGGTCTCAAGGATGCCGCGGCATTGACCTATGGCGAACCGACCCGACATCCCCGCGGCTATCCGGGCCTTTATCTGCTGGGCGTAACCATCGATCACATTACGGTTTCACCCGACATCGCAGTCTCGAGCAGCGATGTCGGGCCCGATATCGGATCCGATCATCGACCAGTTAAGGCAATCCTGCATCTGCCTCGAATTCAGGGGTGATTTGGCCACTGGCCGATCTCGATGTTGGCGCCGATCGGCTCCTGCGGCTAGGCTCTCCCCATGGCACCAAATTCCCTAAGTTCTGAAGGTTCTCCGTCAGGCCGGGTTCCGGAGCAGGCGAGCAATCTCGCAGAGTTCACCGTCAGCGAGCTCGCCTTTTCGCTCAAGCGGACCGTCGAAGACGCCTTCGGGCTCGTTCGGGTCAGAGGTGAGCTTTCCGGGTTCAAACGGGCGAGTTCGGGTCATCTATATTTTGCGCTCAAGGACGATCGGGCGGTCCTCGACGGAGTCTGCTGGCGTGGCGCCGCTCGCAAAATCACGATCGAACTTGAAGACGGACTCGAGGTCATCTGCACGGGTCAGCTGACCACATATCCGGCCCGGTCACGCTATCAACTCGTCGTCGAAAGCATTGAGCCCGCCGGCATCGGCGCCCTTATGGCCTTGCTGGAGGAACGCCGGAAAAAGCTCCAGGCCGAAGGCCTGTTCGATGAGGAACGCAAGCGGGCCTTGCCGTTTCTGCCTGAGACCATCGGCATCGTTACGTCGCCCACGGGAGCGGTGATCCGCGATATTCTCCATCGGATCGAAGAGCGTTTCCCCTGTCGGATCCTGCTCTGGCCGGTCATGGTTCAGGGCCAGGGTGCTGCGGAGCAGATTACGCGAGCGATCAACGGCTTCGATGCCTGGCCCGGGACCCTTGAACTACCTCGCCCGGACCTTCTTATCGTCGCGCGTGGCGGTGGATCGATCGAGGATCTCTGGTCGTTCAATGAGGAAGCCGTGGTTCGCGCCGTCAGTGCCTGCACAATTCCCGTTATTTCGGCGGTCGGTCATGAGACGGATACAACGCTTGTCGACTACGCTGCCGACCGCCGGGCACCGACACCGACCGCAGCGGCCGAGATGGCGGTTCCAGTGCGGCGGGATCTGCTCAACACGCTAGGTGGCCTGGAGGGCCGTCTATCCGAAAGCTTGCAGCGCAATATCTCTCAACGCGGCGACTATCTCCGGGGCCTTGCCCGTGGCCTGCCGGATCCGAAAAATCTCGTCGAACTCAACCAACAGCGAATCGATGAGCTGGCCGAGCGCCATGGCATTGCCGTCCACAATCATCTCCACCGCCTGGAGCTTCAAGGTCATGCGATGGCGCGAGGTCTTCGCCCGCCGATCGAAATGCTGCGCGACCGGCAGCGAACACTAACCCTCGCGATCGAGCGCGCGCAGACCGTCATCAAGGATCATATGCGGGACGCTGACCGTGAGCATGCGCGAGCCGGTCAGAGGCTCGGATCGGTTTCTTTCGGCCAGCGACTCATGGTGGCTGAGAGTGGCTGGCAGACCGCTATCGAACGTCTCCGCTATGCATTCGAAACGCGACGCAACGAATGGACGCGCCGTTTCGAGACGGCGGCGAGCATGCTTGAAAGCCTAAGCCATCGTAGTGCCCTCGAGCGAGGCTATGCGCTGGTTCGATCCTCGGCGTCTTCGCAGCTGGTTCGAACCGCTCACGCCGCTCGTGGCGAGCCATCCCTGTCGCTGGAGTTCGCAGATGGTGGGCTCCTGGTAAGGCCATGCGAAGACGACGAACTCCCGGCTTCTCAATCGACGCCAGCCAAACCCTCGGGCAAAAAAGCCCGGCGCAATCAGGGCGAGTTGTTCTAAGCGAGATGGACGACGCCAATCCCATGCAGCGCCTTCTGGAAATCATGCGTCGTCTGCGTGATTTGGAGACCGGTTGTCCCTGGGACATCGTCCAGAGCTTTGAAACGATCGCGCCCTACACCATCGAAGAAGCCTATGAGGTCGCGGACGCAATCGAACGCAAGCAATGGCAGGAACTTAAGCTCGAACTCGGCGATCTGCTGCTGCAGGTCGTTTATCACAGCCGCATGGCCGAGGAGGCAGGACTGTTCGATTTCGACGCAGTTGCCACGGCGATCAGCGACAAGATGGTCGAGCG
>JBGSYN010000009.1:0-166796 GCA_041750975.1 Geminicoccaceae bacterium
TCACGTCCGCCTCCATCCGATCCGCCCGCACCTCTCGCCAGAAGGCGATGACGATGGCCTCGACAAACTGCCGTTCCATCGCACACCTGGGCTTTAAGTCCTTCCTGATCTCCGCCGCGAACGCCACGAACTCCTCGACCGACTCCTCCGGCAACAACCTGAACGTCTCCGCCCGAAGCCCGTGCTTCAACGCATTCATCGCCGATCTGGCCTTGCCTTCCGGTGTCTTGGGTCCTCGCTTCTTGGGACCGGGCTCGGCTAGGGCTTCAGAGGTCATGATCACACTCACATGATTGGTTTGCTACAAGTATAGGTTACTAGTCCTAACTATGCAACATCTTCCCTGCTGCCCAAACCGTCGCCGCTTCATCCTTCCTTAACCTTCCACCGCTAGGATCAAGCCCATCGACACCGGTACTCGATTCGCTCTTTTGACAAGTGAAGTGACCGCAGGAGTGTGAGGATGGCGTCCATCCTCACCCTACAGGCCCGGCCGGACCGGCATCGGGCGGTCGGAAGGCCATGCTGACCTGTGCCAAAGGGGGTTTTCCGGCCTCCCTTTGCAGCATGGCGTCAGCGGGACGAGGCCTTGATGGAGTCGGTCCATGCCGGCGTTGACCAGGATGTTTTGCGGCCCAACGAATTGGGTTTACCGAAGGTCCCGTTCGACGAGAAAGGATTCGAATGTTCATCCATCGCCTTATGGGTGCCTGGGTTCGTTTGTGCCACGATGCACGCGAAAGGTTGGGCCGCTGCCCTTCGTAACGCTCGTTGTTTCGGTTCAGATGACTTCGTGGGTTTTGTCTTGTTCCTCGCCGTAGCGGCGCAGGGCCGGGGGGCGTAAGCCTTCGTAGAGCTTGTCGATACCCGCATTGATGAGGGTGTTCTGCTGGTCGAACAGCGAATTGCCGTTGAGGTCGCTATCGACGAGGAAGGGGCCGAACTTTTCGACGTCGAGCACCCACATGGCCTGGGCGATGCCGAGCTCCTCGAGCCAGTGGGCATCGACGATGCGCTTGATGCCGCGGCCGAGGAGGGCGCCGGTGCCGTAGCCGACGGTGGTGAGGTAGATGGCGTCGTTGGGGACGAAGTAGGTTTTGTAGTCTTCGGCGCTCATGCCGCCTTTGCCGATGATGATCTTGGTCCGGGCGAGTTCGAACCAGCGGGTCAACCATTTGGCGAAGCGGAAGCTTGCCGTCGCGGTGACGGCGCCGATGGTGTAGCTGCCGTCCGCATTGACCCTGGCGGCTGGGGAGCAGTGGAAATTGACGTTGGAGATCGAGGCGAGATCGACTGGCGGCGGCACCTGATCGTCGAGAATGCGTCGATAGAGGCTTTCCCGGCCGGTATAGATGATGCCGTTAAGGTAGACTGCCGTGCCGCATTCGAGCTTTTTCAGCTCTTCGGTGGCGAAGGGCAGGTCGAGGTGGACGGTTTTCATTCGGCGTGCTCCGGCATGATTACTTTTCGGCCACCGTCATCGCCACGGGGTATCATCGACGACCCCAGGGTGACGACGCCCCGTTGACCCTCTTCGCGCATTCGACCATCCTTTTGAGCCGATTGCTCACTATGTATTGGGCGCTTTCACCATCGAGTTCCGGGCGGCGCTCGAAAAGCGCGCCGCCACCGGGTGCAATCGCCAGTCTTCCCCCGTGGTCATGGTGCGAGTTCGACCCGCGGTCATTCGTCGTGACTGGCCGCGCATCGTTCTGCAGGCCTGATCCTCGGTCGTTCGCCGTATCTGGCCGGGTTTCATTCGGCAGGCCTGATCCACGGTCATTCGTCGTACGTGGCTGGGTGTCGTTCTGCAGGCCCGATTCACGGTCGTTCGTTGTTCCTGGCCAAGTGTCGTTCAACGGCCCTGATCCATGATCATTCGTCGTATCTGGCCAGGTGTCGTTCTGCGGACCCGCTCCGCGGTCATTCTTGGTACCTGGCCAGATGTTGTTCGGCGAGCCTGCTCCGCGGTCATTCGTCGTATCTGGCCGGGTGTCGTTCTGCGGGCCTGCTGCGCGGTCATGGGTCGTCCCTGGCCGGATGTCGTTCTTTGCGCGTGCACCACGGTCATTTGTCGTACTTGGCTCGGTATCATGCGACAGCCCTGACCCGGGTGTCATCCTGCGGGCCCGGCCTCGGTCGTTCGCCGGCCATCGCCGGGCGTCACTCGCCAATCTTTGCCAGTGGTCGTTCTGCACACTTGGCCCACTCTCATTCGTGGTACCTGGCTGGGTATCGTTCTGCGGGCCCGCTCCATGATCATTTGTTATACTTGGCCGGGTTTCATTTGGCGGCCCTGATGACCCGGGGTCATCCCGCGGGCCTGACCTGCGGTCGTTCGCCCGCTATCTCGTGGGGTCATTCGGCGGCCTCCAGCATGTGTTCCCACTCGACGCTGTCGCGGCGGTGGTAGGGGGTGAACCAGTTCGGATCGGTCCTGTAGTCGATGCGGCCATCCGGGAAGACCCGGGCGACGGCGCGGCGCGAGCTGAGGCAGAAGGCATGGACGCTCATCGGCATGCCGCCGGTGTGGGTGTAGGCGATCTCGACATGGCAATCGACGACCATGGATTTGCCGACAAAGCCCATCGGGCCCATGCCGATCCTGTTGCCGAGCTGCTTGAGTTCGGCCTCGAGTTCGGCGACGACCGGATCGGGATGGACGCTGCCGACCGTGCGCAGGCAGGCCGCCTGCTTGCCGATGGTCATCGATGTGTCCTTGGAGCCGCCGAGACCGATGCCGACAATCGCCGGCTGGCAGGCCAGGCCGCGGCGGCCGAACTGCACCATGACGTCGAGGAAGAAGCGCTTGATGCCGTCGATGCCGTCGCCCGGGAAGAGCATGCGGTAATCGGTGCCGAAGAGGCCGCCCTTGTGCACGGTGGTGAGGTCGATCCAGTCGGCGTCGGGCTCGAAGCTATAGTCGATCTCGGGTGCCAGGACGCCGACATTGTTGTTGTTGTCGTGGCGGGTCAGCGGATGGACGCGGTTGGGCCGAAGCGGCACGTCGTATGTGGCGCTCGCGGTGGCTCTCCGGATGGCGGCCTCGAGAGCGACCCCGCCGCCTTCGGGCCGCGCCTCGTTGCCGAACTTGACGAAAAAGCGGGGCAGGCCGGTATCCGCGCACATCGCCCGGCGGTCGGTTTCGGCCGCATCCCAGTTCTCGACCATGGCCTCGAGAACAAAACGCGACAGCTCCTCGGTTTCGGTTGCGGCCATGGCTTTGATGCCGTCCCGATAGTCCTCGGGGATGACGATGGCGGCACGGGCCATGATTTCGCGGGCGGCAGCTTCAAGGGCGACAAGCGGGATCTCGGACATGGTCATTCAGCGGCGGCAACCGCTGCCTTCTGATTGGCGGCCTGCCCTTGATCCGAGACCTCTCGGTCAAGCAGGCTCTCGCCAGGTCTCACATGGGTAAAGACGACCGGTTCGTTGCGGATCTCGAAATTGTCATTCTCGAGCCGGACAGATGTGAAGGTCGAGCGTTCGAGATCGCCGGTTGCCGGATGATCCTCGCGGAAATGAGCGCCTCTGCTGTCGGTGCGGGCGAGCGCCGCCTCGACGATGGCCCGGCTGGTGAGGATCAAGCTTTCGAGATTAAGCCAGTCCTGCCAGGTGGGATTGAATGCTCGATCCTGGTCCGCCACTCCGGCGGCATCAAGTTCCGCCCGCAAATCATCGAGCTCGTTCCGGGCGGCCTTGAGCTCCGCTTCATGGCGCAGGATGCCGGTCTTCTCCCACATCAGATCGCCGAGGCGCTCGCGCAGTCCGGCAAGATCGCCAGTATTGCCGTCATTGGGGTTGCCGTCGAAGGGGGCGAGCGCCCGCTCGATAGCCTCGCCGATCACGGTCCAGTCGGGCGACGGCCAGCCGCCTACGGATTTCGTCGCGGCCGCCATCGTCTTGCCGGCGATGCCGCCGAAGACGGTCGAATTGGCGACGCCATTGCCGCCGAGACGGTTGGCGCCATGCACCCCACCGGTATCCTCACCGGCCGCGAACAGGCCCGGGATGGCGGTGCCGCCATCGCCTTCGAAGACAACACCCCCCATCATGTAGTGGGCGGTCGGGACGACCTCGACGAGACCGCCCGCGAGATCGAAGCCGCAATCGGCGCAGCGCTCGACCATGCCCTTGAAGCTTTTCCTGACATGGTCGGCGCCGAGATGGTTCATCTTGATGTAAAGCCCGCCATGGGGTGTCGTCCGGCCCTCGCGCATTTCCTGGAACATCGCACGGCTGACGATGTCGCGCGTGGCGCGCTCCGCCTTGGCGTCGTATCGTTCCATGAAACGGTTTCCAGCACCATCCAGGAGATGGCCGCCAGCGCCGCGCAGGCCCTCCTCGAGCACGGTGCCCGTCATCCTGGTGTGAGCGCCGGCCAGAAGGCCGGTCGGGTGAAACTGCACCATTTCCATGTCGCGCAAGGTCAGGCCGGCGCGCAGCGCCATTCCATAGCCGTCGCTCGACTTGTCGCCCGAGGGCGTGTGGTAGCGATACATGGTGGGGCCGCCGCCGGTCGCCAGCAGCACCGCCTTGGCCTGGACCAGCCGAAAGCTGCCGGTGCGAATATCGATCATCAGAGCGCCCGCGATCCGCTCACCATCGGCCGAGGGTACGAGGGCGATGGCGCGATGTTCCTCGAGGCGATGGATCGGCCTGGCCCACACCTGCTCGGCAAGCCGGTTCATGATCTCGATGCCGGTGAGGTCGCCCTTGTGGACGGTCCGATCGAAGCTTTGCCCGGCGAACGCCTTTTGATGGATTGTGCCATCTTCATTGCGGTCGAAGAAGCAGCCCCAGCGGTTTTCGAGCTCGATCAGGCGGGGCACCGCATGGCTGACGAGCGTCCAGGCCAGCGCCTGGTTATTGATCCATTTGCCGCCTTCGATGGTGTCCATGAAATGACGCGGGATCGAATCGCCCGCGGCGATGGCGGCGTTGTAGCCGCCCTGGACCATGCGCGTGCAGCCGCTCTTGCCGAGCAGGCCCTTGACCGCGATCGTCACCTCGAGTTCCGGGTCGGCGTCGGTTGCATGGAGTGCCGCCAGCAGCCCGGCGCCGCCGGCGCCCAGGATCAGGATATCGGTTCTGTGCTGCTCGATCTGCATGGGCTCAGAAGCTCACGACCAGAAAGACCAAGGCCAGGGCCATTGCAAAGCCGAAGCTTGCGGCGATCGCATTCTGTTGGCCCTGGGTCAGGCCAGCGAATTCGAGAAGAAGCAGGCGCAGCCCGCCCGCGAGGTGCACGGCCAGGAGCCCCATGAGAATGGTTTCGGCAAGCTTGACCAGCGGATTGTCGGTCCAGCGGATAAAGGTCTCGAGCCGGGCCTCGCCTTCGATCGCGAGGCCGAGGGCGAGAAAATGGAGGGGCAGGAAGAGTGCCAGGCCCAACCCCGAGGCGCGATGTGCGATGAACGCCCAATAGGCCGGATGATTGCGCATGGCGAGGGCCGGCCTCATGTGACTGCGCCGATCGCACGGAAACCCAGAACCAGGGCCAGAAGGCCGAATCCTGTCGCCATGACGTCGACGCCGCGGGGCGAAAGGCTCGTCAATTCGCGGACGATGGCGCGAAGGCCGATACTGCCATGGGTCGCGGCCGCGATGACGAAAAGGCCGTAGAACAGGGTCCAGAACCAGCTGCCCTGGGTGCGCCCCAGGATTGCCGCGGCCGAAATGCCGCTTTGCGTCGCGTAGATGATGACAACGATATGGAGCAGCACGAGGGGGGCCAGGATGGCCGCACTCAGGCGCTGGGCCAGATAAAGCCAGGCCGTCATCGAGGCCAGCCGAGTTTATGCCGGGTCACGGCGCGCTTGAGGCCGGCGATCGAGGCCGTCGGGTTGAGTTGTTTAGGGCAGGAATCGGTGCAGCTGCCGGTGCTGTGGCAGGAGGTACAGCCGCCGGTCCGGGCGATCGCCTCGAGCCGTGCCGGCCCGGCCTCGTCGCGGCGGTCGTTGTGCAGGGTCCAGGCGCGGTTGAGGGCCGCGGGACCGAGATAGTCGGGGCTCCAGGCGACGACATCGCAGGCGGCGTAGCAGACCGCACAGCCGATGCACTCGATGCCGGCATCGGCCTCGCGTCGGCCCTTCTCGTCCGGTCGAACCGCGGCAAAATCCTCGGGCGGCGTCACGGCTGCGTGGAAGCGGCCGAAGGCGCGCTGCTGCTTGTCGAAGAAGGGTGTCAGATCGACCACGAGATCGCGGATATGCGGCAGATTGCGCAACGGCTCCAGCACCAGCGTTCCATTCTGCGCAACTTTGTCGACATGGGTTCGGCAGCTCCAGCGCGGCTTGCCGTTGACCATCATGGCGCAGGTGCCGCACATGCCGACCCGGCAGGCGAACCGATAGGCGAGCCCGGGCTCCTGGTGGCGCTGAATGGCGGTGACGACATCGAGGACCGATTGGGCGGGCTGCCGTTCCACACTGAAATTCTGCAACGAACCCTCACTATGCCGGCCGCGCCAGACGCGTACCTTGAGGCTGCCGCTCACGCGGCTTGGCGCTGGCTCGATCGGATCGGTTCGGGCATTCATAACAGGAACCTAGAATTCTCACCGTGCCGAAGCAATCTCCCCATGTCTGGGCTGGCCAGTGAGCGGCCTCGAGCCAGCGTTGCGGAAGACAAAAATGCGTTTCGTTTTCTAATGATCCCGATTCGCGACGACAGCCGGATCTATCGACGACCGACCGTCACTTATAGCCTGATCGGTCTGTGTATCGCCGTTTTTATCTGGCAGGTGATGGGCGGGGTGCAGGGGATCAATCTCAGCGCCTACCGCCTCGGCATGATCCCTGCGGCCATTCTAGGCCAGGAACTGCCCTTCGTCGTCGCCGGCACCCTACCGCCCGAGATCACGCTGTTCTCCTACATGTTCGTGCACGGCAGCTGGCTGCATCTGTTGAGCAACATGCTCTATCTCTGGATCTTCGCCAAAGCCGTCGAAGATCGGCTGCGCCATTCCGGGTTCATCGCGCTCTATCTCATGAGCGGCCTCGCGGCGGCGTTCGTCCAGATCATTCCCGATTATCAATCGGCTGTGCCGATGATCGGCGCCAGCGGCGCCATCTCCGGTATTCTTGGCGCTTATCTCGTCATGTTTCCGCATGCGCGTGTCCTCATCTTTATTCCGCTCAGTCCAATGATGGTGCATTTCGTTCGTGCACGAATACTATTGCTTATCTGGTTCATCTTCCAGCTTTTTGTTGCCGTTGTTTATATGGATACTCAAGGCGATGTGGCTTGGTGGGCCCATATCGGCGGTTTCGTCTTCGGTGCCGGCGTCATCCTGATCGGGCGGAACCTCTTCGACCTGAGACGCCTGCGGGCCCATCCCTGGGACTGACATCATCCAGACGCTCAGTATTTCCGCGTATTTTGACGAAGAAAGATAAAAATTGATCTAAAAATTATCCAAAATTCTATTTAAGTAATACGCTAAGTTTACTTCAAACGTTGAAATAAAAACTATTGCAAACGAAAATTAATGTAAGTAATGAGTGAATGTCTTTTGAAATTGGGTCGGCAGGACGGAGAGATGCTCCGCGGTCGACAGGGTCACAAGCTTCGCGGGAGTTGTTTCATGGCACTTTCCACCCAAGAATTTCATTCTCTTCTGGCGCGCGTCGACAACGACAATCTGCCATCACGCGCCGCAGTCGCATCCTCGCGGTCCCTGCTTCGTGTCGTCGGACGGGGTACCGGGCTGGATCTCGATCTCGCCAACCTCGAAACGCGGCTCGAGCCGGAGACCGGAATTCTCTGGGCCACGATGAAGCACCCGGAAAGGGCCTGCTATACCCCCGAGACCATGGCCGATCTCCGCCAGCTGCAATTGCATTTGCGGACGACTTTCGACGATGCCGATGCCAGCGAGATGCCGTTTCGCTATCTGGTCTGGGCCTCGAACGCGCCGAAAGCCTGGAGCCTCGGCGGGGATCTCTTGAATTTTACCTCGATGATTCGGAACGGCGACGAGGAAGGCCTGCGCGCCTATGCCCATCTCGCGATCGACATCCTCCACGACAACTATCTGTCGCTCGGCCTGCCGATCATGACCGTGGCGCTGATCCAGGGCGATGCGATCGGCGGCGGCTTCGAGGCGATGCTGACCGATGACATCGTCATCGCCGAGGAGGGCGCAAAATTCGGCATGCCCGAGATTCTCTTCAATCTCTTTCCCGGCATGGGCGCCTATAGTTTCCTGAAGCGCAAGGTCGGCGAGCAGAGGGCGCGAGGCCTGATCGAGGACGGCCTGACCCGCAGTGCCGAAGAGACCGCGCAACTCGGCCTCGTGCATCATGTCTGCAAGACCGGAGAGGGCGAGAAAACCCTGCGCGAACTCGTCGCCGGCAATCAGTCGCAGTGGCGCGCCAAGCACATTCTGCAGCGCGCCCAACGTCGGATCGACCGTATTTCAAAGCACGAACTGTTGGATATTGTCGATCTCTGGGTCGATCTCGCCATGGAACTCGAGCCGAGCGATCTGCGCCGGATGGATTGCCTGGCCCGAGTGCAGGCGCGCAAGGCGCAGCCGGCCCTGCAGATCGCCGCCGCCATCTGATCAATCGGCACAAGTGCCCCGGCGCAGACGAAGCCTTCGACTTCGCTTGCGCCGGGGCACTCGCTCATGGCTCGATCGCTGCGTCGATCGGGACTGCAGTGCCACGGCCGATCCCCAGTACCGCCTGAATTGCAACTTCAGTGCCGCTTTATCGGATCGGGCCGCTATCCCTGCCGAGATTGGCCGGAACGCTTGCCGGCTTGGAAGTCGGGCCATCTTCGAGATAGGCCAGGAGCGCGTCCTGAACCCGCTCGAGTGCGCTGTTCAGTTTGGCGACTTCGATGGGCGCACGCATCTGCAGGGCATGATCGTCCAACTCATGCCATTCCAGAGCGAGATCGAGAATTGCCCGTGCTCCGATATGGGACGAGCTGCTCTTGAGTGCATGGGCCAGATCGCGGAACGCTCGGGCATCCCCTCGCATCGCCGCCTCGTCGAGACGTTCCGCCGTCTCTCGGGTATCGTTCAAATAGTCCTCGATGATGGAGGCGAAAAATCCATCGCCCTGGTCGAGATTGCGTAGCGCCTCGAGTTTCTTCGGCTCCAGCGGCTGGGTCATCTTCTCGAGTGCCGGATGCAGCAGCACGCGACGAAGTTCCGCTTTCCTGGGATTGGGGTCCGCCAGCACCGGCGTTCCCTCGATCCGGCCGCGCGCCTGGCGCGATCCGATGAACTCGTCGATTTTCTCGATCAGCCTGAAATTGTCGATCGGCTTCGTCAGATAGTCGGAAAAGCCAGCCTGCCGACACGCCTGCAACGATTCCGGCGTAGCATCGGCACTCAAAGCGATAATCGGCGGCAAGGCCGTGGGATCGTTCATGAAGCGCAGCATCTTGACCGCCTCAAGCCCGTCCATCTCGGGCATGTTGAGATCCATCAAGACCAGATCGAACCTGCTCTCCGTAATCATGTCGACGGCTTCGGCACCGGTTCTGGCGATGGATACCCGATGGCCGGCCTGGGCCAGAATGCGCCCCAGAAAACGCTGATTGGTCTCGTTGTCTTCGGCCAGTAACAGATGGCCCGGTGTCTTGGCCTCGAACTGACGCTGCGACTGCTGACGCTTGTCATGGAGGTTACGGTCATAGGGTGCCAGCGCCGCACGCAGGCATCGCGACAGCCCTTTAACATCATCGATACTGTCAATATCGACCAACGTCAGGCTTGGGTGGTCGCGTTCGGCGGCGCCGACAGCGAGGATATCGATCGGTTCCGACGGGGACAGGGCCATTGCGGCTTCGGCGACATTCGTCATATCCACCGGTGAATCGCGATGGGTGACGATAATACTGCGCCGTCCCTCGATCCCGGCGAGCTGATTGCGCAGATCCCGGATATCGCCGACATGGTGGACGCGGGCGCCAAGCTGCTCGACCGTAACGCCAATTCTCGCCGACTCCTTAAGATCACCGATAATGATCACGCCGCCGCTCAGCGGCTCATCGAAACTATCGGAAACAGTGTCCCCCAGTTCCAGGGGTAATTCGAACCAGAAGGTCGATCCCGATCCGACCGCACTCAGCACGCCGATGCGTCCGCCCATGAGCTCGAGCAGCTCACGGGCAATGCTGAGACCAAGCCCGGTTCCGCCGTGGGCGTTGCGGGTCGTGTCCGAAGCCTGGGCAAACTGCTCGAAAATCCGCTCCTGCGCCTCGCCTGCGATGCCGGGGCCGGTGTCATGGATCTCGAACCGGAGGGTGGTTGCAGTCTTCGAGATCGTCATCGGCCGGACGTCGATGACGATGCCGCCCGAACTCGTGAACTTGATAGCGTTGGCGACGAGATTGAGCAGCACCTGATGCAGCGATCGGACGCCGCCAACTAGCTGTACCGGTGTCGACGGATCGAGCCGCAGGCGGAGATAGAGCCCTTTCTCGCCGGCCTGCTGCTGCAACATGGCCCGCACCATCGCGAGCCTGACGTCGAGGTCGAAGGCCTCGCGCTCGACGACGAAACGGCGCGCTTCGATACGGGCGATATCGAGGACATCGTCGACGAGAGCGAGCAGGCTGTTGGCGGCGCCTCGAATCGTCACGGTCATATCGCGTTGCTCGTGGTCGAGTCGGGTCGTTCCCAATAGGTCGCTCGTTCCGATCACGACGTTGAGCGGTGTGCGGAACTCATGGCTCATGGTCGCAAGGAACTTGCTTTTGGCCCGGTTGGCCTCCTCCGCCCGCGAGATGGCATCGGTCAATTTGCCGAGGAGGATGGCAAAATAGGCCGGAAGAATGATCAAACCGAGGATCAGCCCGACATCGATGAACGGAATTGCGCGCCAGGCATTGTTAAACAGAACGATCAGCGAAAACAGGATGAGCGAAGCGACGGACGCGACGAACAGATATCGCCGGCCGTAGCGAAAGCCATGGCCTAGGACGACCCAGAGCAGCAGCGGATAGAAAGGTGCAGTCACCGATCCGCCTATCAGCATCATGCCGTTCAAGCCGAGGATGTCGATCGACATGCCGACGTAGCGCCGCGCCGGATTGGGTGCGGGATGCCACAAGATGTGCGCGACGACGGCCATCGCGGCAATCAAGCTGCCCAGCGCAATCAGCAGGCCGTAGCGCAGGATGTCAGTGTGGCCGGGCAGATCCTGCGGCAACAGCAACACATAAAGGGCTATGATCCCGGCGAAACCGCAACGAATGAGCGCTTGCTCATGCTCGCTGTCGGCGCGATTGGTCAATCGCCGGCGAAACCATCGCGCCATAGTCGCCGGACGCAGCGGCTTGGCGCGCGTCATTCCTGGACTCCGCCATCAATCAAGCGGCGGGGAGCCTCGCCAGCGATAAAGGGTTCATCTCGGCGACACTGGTCCAATGTGCCCTGCTAGCTGTTTGCCGCCCGAGGCAAGGGTCGTCCCAGGAAGCGTTCCTCGAAGTCCATTGCACATAAGGGCGGGCTGATGAAGTGGCCTTGCACTTCATTGCAGCCCAGACTGCGCAATCGTTCCAGCTGGCTGCTCGTTTCCACACCCTCGGCGATGACGCCCAAACCGAGGCTGCGCCCCAGATTGATGATCGCTCGAACGATCGCGTCGTCATGATTGCTGCTCTCCAGATTGACGACGAATGAACGATCGATCTTCAAACGCTGCACCGGCAGCCGCTTGACGTAGGAAAGGGACGAATAGCCGGTGCCGAAATCGTCGATCGACAGCGTCACCCCAAGCCGGTTGAGGTAGCGTAGACTGGCGGTCGCGGTGGAACTGTTATGGATCACCGCATTTTCGGTGAGTTCGATATCGAGACGCCGGGGATCGAGGCCGGTCTCGCGCAAGATCCGTTCGATCAACAGCTCGACGCCTCGTTCCCGGAACTGGACGGGCGAGAGGTTGACCGAGAGCTGCAGATCGCGGTCGTAGGTTTCGAGCCAGTCGTGAAGCTGGCCGCAAGCATGCCTCAGGACCCAGGCGGTCAACGGTGCGATGAGGCCGATATCCTCGGCGAGGCCGATGAATTCGCCGGGCGGGACGACGCCGCGATAGGGATGGTTCCAGCGCACCAGCGCTTCCATGCCGGTGATCTCGCCGGACGCGATATTGATCTGCGGTTGATAGTACACCAGGAACTGATCGCCGGCGAGTGCCTGGCGCAATTCCCGCTCGAGGGTGACCGCGCGGCGTGCCGCAATATTCATTTCGGACGCGAAGAACCGATAGCAGTCGCGCCCCGAAGCCTTGGCGCGATACATCGCGAGATCGGCATTCTTCATCAAGATTTCCGGTGTCTTGCCGTCCGCCGGAAACATCGTGATGCCGACGCTTGCACTCAAATGAACTTCGTTCTCCCCGACATGGAACGGCTCGGCAAACGCCTCGTTCAGCCGTCTCGACAATTCCGCCGCATCCTCCGGCCGCTGCGTGCCGATCTGCAGGATGGCGAATTCGTCGCTGCTCAATCTGGCGATCGTGTCGGTTGTGCGAAGTTTGCTTTCGAGACGTTTGGCGACGGCGTGCAGCAGTTGATCGCCGAACGCCGTGTTGAAGGCGTCGTTGATACCCTTGAAGCGGTCGAGATCGACCAGCAGAACCGACACCATTTCGTGGTGCCGTCGCGCCCTCGCCAATTCCTCTTCCAGCCGCTTCGCGAAGTAGTCGGCATTGGGCAGGGTCGTCAATTCGTCGAACTGGCTGACGCGACTGCCGGCGCGGTCCTGGCCGTTGAGTTCGCTGATATCGACCGAGATCGTCAGGATCTTCGTAATCTCGCCGTTCCGGACGATCGGCGCCTTCGAAACGACAAACGAACGGAGTCCTTCGTTTTCGCCGAAGCTCTCATAGCGTGGCCCCGACAAGGGCCGGCCGGTCTGCAGTATCTTCTCGTTGAGCACGCGGTGGCGCAGGGCATAGTCTTCGCCGAACGCCTCATTGAGCGACGTGCCCAATATTTCTGACCGCGTCTTGCCGAACAAGCGCTCCTGGGCGGCATTGACGACGACAACGCGATTGCGGGCGTCCACCGCATAGATGGCTGCAGGCACCGCATCGAGATAAAGCTGTAGCTGGGCGTCCGGCGCCTGGGTTTCATTACCTTGCTGTTCGGACAGCGCCCGTTCCAGGCTTGCGGCCCTGGACGCCAGCATTTTTTGCTGGCGTCGCAGTGTCAGCAGATTGCGGGCGCGCGCCTTGAATTCGAGATGGTCGACCGGATGAATCAAAAAGTCGGTCGCACCTGCCTCCAGCGCCCGGTAGCGATACTCCTGATCGCCATAGGCGGTGACAACGATAATCGGGACTTCTTCATAGGCAGGCTGGCGGCGCAGCGTGGTAATGAACTCGGGACCGTTCATGCCGGGCATGTTGAAATCGGTGACGATCAGATCCGCGATATCGTCGGTTGCCATTGCGGCAAGCGCCTGGTTGGGACTGGCGTAGGCCTCGGTCCGAATCCCTTCCTCAATCGTCTGGGCCAGACGGGTGAAGATATTGCGATTGGTTACCCGATCGTCGACGACGACGATTTTGGTCATTCGATTGCCTTTGCCCTGATCGATCGAAGCGAGCCGCCAACGGGCTCGCTCGAACCATTTTCGGGACCACCAACCATCCGAACGCGTGGTCCATCAGCTTTCACAATGGCAAACCAACCGTGAACATCGGTAGATAGTCACCTTAAGCTCGAGCGTATAGCAATGGATGCCACAACCGTCGATCTTCGTAGCTTAGTATCGCCACGGTGACTTATCAAGTTTAACGCGAATATCTGCATGAGCTAATTACCTTTTTCTTGTTAGCGCCATGCCATAGTGCCTGACGACTCACCTCCGGCCTCGAATTTCGCGGGCCGTGCATTTAGGGTTCTCGTCGGTGTGGCCTCGGGAGCGGGGCCTTTGGGGAGCTTGGGCGATTATCCAGATCATCGATCTCTTATCGCGACCGGAAACGCCATGGGTGGTTTCGCTGCTGATGATCATCGGGGCGACGCTGGCCGGCTGGTTCTTTTCGACCCGGCTGCGACAGTTGCTGGGCGGGGTCGATGCCGCCATCGCGGCCGTTGAGCAAGCCGATGGTATCGGCAGCTTTCGCCAGCGTTTCGCCACGATCTACAAGTCTCTTGCCGACAACCCGGCAGTCGGCGATGCCTGGCGCGGCTACGCCCCGACCTTGTCCCTCGCGATCAATGCCGATGCTGTCGGCTACGCGCGACGCCCGCGGGAAGACTTCAACGAGGTGTTGTTCGGGCAGGCCGGTATCAATCTCAGGCTCTGGCACGCCCTGCCCAACATCATGGTCGGGGTCGGTCTCTTCTTCACCTTTCTCGGCTTGATCGCCGCTCTCTTCTTCGCCAGCCGCGGCGTGGCCGCCGCCGATATTGCCCTGGCCCAGGCGGCGCTGCGCGATCTGCTGGCCGCGGCAACGTTCAAATTCGTGACCTCGGTGGTCGGGCTGGGCAGTTCGATTGTGCTGAACCTTGCGGAAAAGGCGCAACTGCACCGCTTCCAACGTCGCACGTCCCATCTTTGCGCTGCGCTCGAAGCCCGCATGGTGCCGCTCACCAATGAGCGGCTGGCCGAGGCGCAATTGCAGGAAATGCGCCTGCAGACCGCCAAGCTCGACGGTTTGCGACGCCAGTTGCTTGCGATCGATCAGCCAACGCCCGAGCTACGGACCGGCGAGACGTCGAAACCGGCGCTCACGGCCGTGACTCGAGCACCGGCGGCGCGTTAGCCATGATACGTCCGGTCGAACTCGATCAGGGCGGCGCATTCGGGCGAGCCGATGACGACAGCTATCTGGCGTCGGTCAGCGATCTGGTTATCGGTCTCCTATTCATCTTCATCATTCTGCTCATGGCCTACGGTTTCAACTACCGGCAGGCGGAGACCAACCAGCGAGAAACCCTGACGGCACTCGCCGCAGAACGCGATGCGCTCGAGACCGAGCGCGACGAATTGGGCTTGCAGGCGAAGGCTCTCGCCGCAGAGCGGGACCGGCTGTTCGCGCTGACGCGTGAATTGGAGGCCGTTGCCCTTGCCGTCGAGGCTCGTCATGAGCGCCGCAGCACTCTGCTCGAGGAGATCAGGGCCTATCTCGCGGCCAGGGAGGTCATCGTCTCGATCGAGCCCGAGAACGGCATTCTCCGACTGCCCGAAGCGTTGCTGTTCGCCACCGGCGATGCCGTGCTGCGGCGGGAGGGGGCCCGTGCCGTCTCTGTTCTGGCCGAGGTCTTGCAAGAGGTGCTGCCATGCTACAGCGAGGCGGCGCCGGAGTTACGTATCGCCTGCTCCGGGAGTGCGACACCTATTCTCGAAGCGGTGCTGGTCGAGGGCCATACGGACCAGCGACCGATCGCCACCCTGGAGTTTCGCGACAACTGGCAGCTCGGCGCGATCCGCGGCATCAACATGTTCAGGGCGCTGACCGATGCGCAGCCGGACCTCGAGGGCTTGCGCAATCCAACCGGCCAGCCACTGCTCGGCGTCAGCAGTTACGAGGCGAGGCGACCGATCGGCGATCCGTCGAGTGAACCGGGACGTGCCCAAAACCGACGGATCGATCTACGATTCATCGTCGCCGCGCCCGATGCGAGCGACCTCCAGACATTGCATGAGGACGCCAGCGAAAGAATCCGGCAATAAAGTGTATTGACCCGGTGGGAGGTTCCTCTTTCGAGCAACCTCCCTTACCAGGGTCATCTCTACCGTCAGTTGTCGATCCCCGACCGGAGCCGAAAATCGACATCGCCTGATTGCTGGAAAATCATTGTATGAGCAAGCGATGAAATCAGAAGTTGAATTGACGATCGCAACGCCTGCCCGCCCGAGTCTTCCCGGGCAGCGTCGATCCTGATGGAGCAAAGTCCTGCAAACAAAGGGTTTCGCGTAGTCGGAGCCCGCGGACCCGATGGTCGCAAACTGTTGCGCGCGGTCTTGGGACAGCTCGAACCGCTACCCTCCGGTTCCAATCTGGGTTTCCTATATGTTTCAGGTGTCGCGGCCCTGATGATCGATGAGTTCGTCTCGGCCCTGCGGCGGCTGACCGGGCTCGATCACTGGATCGGCGCCGTTGCCGAGGACGTGATGGTGCCGGGAACTCCTGAATGGTGCGCCGATGGTGTCGTCATTGCGGTCGGGTCCCTGCCGGAGGGCTCCTTCGAACTGATCCGCCGGCAGGCGCCTTCGGCGGTAGGGTCGAGTCCCGGTGCCATTCTCCACGTCGATGCGACGCTCGCGCCCGAGATGGTGGCGGTCACGCCAGGTGCTGCCGGCGACGTCATCGGCGGTATCATCGGCAGTGCCGCGGGCGACGCGCAGATCGTGGGCAATCTTGCCAGCGGCGGCATATCCGGCCTGATCCTGAACGGGAGGGTCGGCTTTTGCTGCCGGCAAAGTCAGGGTTGCGCCATGCTCGGCCCGTTCCAGCAGGTCACCGCGGGACAGCCCGGCGTTATTCGCAGACTCGACGGACGGCCGCTGGTCGAAGTCCTGCGGGAGCAGATCGGCGACATCCTGGTGCGGCGACCGGAGCGACTGTGCGATCATGTCTTTCTGGCGGCCCAGCTCGAGGACGGCCGCTTCCAGATCCTGCCGATCCAGGAGATCGATCTCGATGCCAGCGAGGCTCGCCTCGCCGTAAGAAGGTTTCCGACGCACCTCGCCATTGCGCTCCGCGAGCCACGGTTGGCGCTGTCGGACCTCAAAGATCAACTGCGTCAATTGAGGTTCGAGACAGCCGGACAAGATCCCGTCCGCCTCGCCATCCACTTCGCCTCCAGCCGGCGGGCCAGAGGTTTGTTCGGGCCCGAGGTCGACGAGCCGGCGATCGTGCAAAAGGCCGCCGGCGGCACGGCGTTGATCGGCGCCACCTTCAATCAGGAGGTATTCGGCGCCGAGGCCCATGCCATGAGCAGCATCACGGCCGTCATCGGCTAGCCCGCCATGACGGAACCGCGTGACTATCCGTCAAGGCCGTTCATCGGCGTGGGTGCGGTCATCTGGTTTGGAGATCAGGTGCTGCTGGTCCGCCGGCGTCAGCCGCCGCGTAATGACGAATGGTCGATCCCGGGTGGAGGGCAGCAACTCGGCGAAACCGTCGAGGCAGCCCTGCGCCGCGAAGTGCGCGAGGAAACCGGCCTAGAAATCAGGAGCGTCAGACTGCTGGAGGTCGTCGATTTCATCGACCGCGATGAGCAAGGCGCTGTGCGCTACCACTATACCTTGATCGATTTCGAGGCCGAGGCCCTAAGTGATGAATGCCGTGCCGCCAGCGACGTCAAGGCCGTGATGTGGGTGGATCCCGCGGCGATTGCCGCATTGCCTATCTGGTCCCGTACGGCGGATTTGATCCGAGCCAGCGCCGCCAGTCGGCGGTCGGCGGCATCACCTGACGGCGAGGCTCAGCCCTGAAGCTCGACATTGGCGAGGACCCGTGCCAGATTGCAGATCGCCTCTTGATGCTTGCGGCTGGCCACCGCCGAGAAATTACGCGCCAGCTCGAGTAGCATTCGCTGTTGAGGCATCAATTGCGGCTCGCTTGGCCGCGCCGGTTGATCGCCGGTGAGTTCTTCGAAGAAATAGCCGACCTCGACACCCAGGGCCTGCGCGATTTGATAGAGCCGCCCGGCCGAGATGCGGTTGATGCCGGTTTCATATTTGTGCGCTTGCTGGTAGGTAACCCCGATGAGTTCGGCCATTTGCTGTTGCGTCAGGCCGAGCATGATGCGTCGCTGGCGGATCCGCAGACTGACATAGTGATCAACGTCGATGGCCCGACTACGTCCGTTGACCGCCCGCCGGACGACCTTATCGGCGATGATGTTCATGAAATCTCTCTCCGCTCGACCCCTTGCCGGAACCGGCAAGTCCCTGGACCTTCAATCAACAATATTTAGCTAAAATACCCGAGACTTTTTAAACTTCCAGATAAATTAGAATTTCTCATCAACCTAAAGACGTATGCTCGGATTCGGGCCTTGTCGATTCGATCAGGTCGGGCTGAGCGCCTCGGGGCTTAGCGTGCCCCATACCGGCCGGACCGAAACGACCTCGATATCGTGCAGGGCGGCGCCGTCATAGGTCAGAAGGTCGTATCGATCGGATAGGGCCGCCGGCATCAGCCGCCGCAACATGGTTCTGCCGTCATGAAGCTGCGCCAGGCAATCCCGGCCGAGCTGGCCGGCAAGATCGACGGCGCTTGCAGCGACCAGGACGACCTGGCCCTGGCGAAAGACCGGCGCCATGAGATCATCTTCCACCCGATAGCCGATGAGCTGGTCTTCGCGCAACACCAAGGGTTGCGCCGGCTGGCTGCCGGCATGGTCGCCCTCGAAGGCGTTCAGAATCCCGCCGTCGGCAATGATTCCAGCAACCGAGATGGTGCTGCGCTGCGGGTTGCGGCCGAAGAAGAGATACTCGGCCGTGGTATCGAGGATGTGAGCCATGCGCTCGATGACGTCTCTCGGCGGCACATATTCGTCGCGCTCATAGGGGCCGATCGCGGTTTGATGCCGGCCGATCGCCTGCGCCAGCTCGACCTGGCTGAGACCGACCGCAAGACGCAGTGAGCGCAATCGCGTGCCGAAACTGGAGAGCTCGGAATGGCGCAACCGTCTTCTCCCGGAAACTACAACCTGTTGTTGTCTGCTCTTGGCTATTTCTAGTAATGCTATTGAGTCAAGGCAGGTTCATCGGTCGGTGCAGGCTTCTTCTAGCGCGCAGGTTGTGCAGGGTTCAAGGTCAACCTCCGCCCAGAGGCCGGAGAGTCGAGTTCGAGCGTCACATAGCGACCGGCTTCCCACTCGCGGGTCAGATCGTCATAGTGCCGCGACAAGGGATGGCCCGCCTGGCCGGTTGCGGTGACAAGACGGATCATCGGGGACGCGGGCTCGGCAATCATCCTCAGCGTCGGCGCCAGGGTCACGTCGAAGGGCTGGCGCCAGTCCCAATGCCCGACATTGATCGACGAACTGTCCCCACCCTTCCGCGCGGCGATATCGAACAACCAGGCGAGTGCCGGGACTTCGTGAAAGGGCTGATGCGGCATGACGGCCCGATGTGCCGCGCCGAAACGCCAATCACGCCATTCTCCGCCCCATGGCTCGCCGAGTGCCGCCAATGCGATGTCGAGCGCCCGGATCAGCTGAGGCCCGCAACGTTCCTCCGGAGCCGTCCCGATATCATCGCACCAGACGGGGCTGCCCTTCAGGACATGCAGCAGGAAATCGGACCGGATACCCCGATAGGCTTCGAACAGCGGGCCAAGCTCGTCCGCATAGATCACGGTCGCCAGCGCCTCGTACCAGGCAGCGAAGATCAGAGGCTCAGCAGCATCGGTCGACATGCGCCGGTCCCAGGCGCGGAGCGCCTCGATGATCTCAGCTCTTTCCGGCTCGGTGATCTCCGGATCGTCGGCGGCAGCCAATAGGAGTGGCAGGAAATCCTGAGCCAGCGTGCTGAAGATATCGAGCTGCATGGCTTCGATCTCGGGCACCGTCCATTGCGCTCGCGTTTCGAGCAGACTTTCGATCCGGCGGGCCCGGAACGCAGGCGACCAGTTCCGCGTGATCAGATAGGGATAATCGCGTCCGACGAGCTGGTTGTTGGCGTTGACCAGCTTCTGATCGGCCGGATCCAAAACCCGTGGCAACTCCTCGAAGGGAATGCTGCCGAGCCAGTCGTCCTCGCCGGTCCAGCCTTGGGCGGGCATGGTACCGTCGCCTCCGGGCCTCACCGGCACGTCACCTGCGGAAATCAGCCCGATCCGGCCCTCCTTGTCGGCGTAACCGACATTGGGCATGGGCGAGCCATAGTCCTCAAGCGCTTCGACGAAGGATGTCCAGTCCCGGGCACGATTGATGCGAAAGCCGGATTGGACCGAGATATCCTCCGCATCGAGCGCCGTCCAGGCGAGGGCGACGACTTCGTCCTCCGCGGCGATCGATCCGGCGCTCGCGAGAATGTCCGAAACGATCGGGCCATGCCGCGAAGCCCTGACCTCGAGGACAATCGGCTCTTCGCCTCGTACTTCGATGGGTTCAGTGCGCGTAGCGAACGCGGCGCTGCCGTCTGGCGTGAGGTAGGAGCCGAGATTTTCGGGGTCGAGTTTCTCGATGAACAGGTCCTGACTGTCGGGGCCGGTATTGGTCAGGCCCCAGGCGATGGTCTCATTTCTGCCCGCGATGATGAAAGGGAGCGAAGGCATCGTCGCGCCTTGCAGGGAAAGCCCGGGCGTCTCGATCTGGGCCAGATAGAAGGGGCCGGGCACCTGCAATGCGAGATGCGGATCATTCGCCAGGATCGCCCCGCCGTTCGCCGTCCGATCGGCTCCGAGCAGCCAGATATTGGAGCCTTTGCCGCTATTCTCGCCTGAAAGCGGAAGGCGCCGGCCCGAGCCCGTGCCTTTCCATGACGCCAGGTCTTGTCCGTCGTAGCTCGTCGGGGTTCCGGGCGGCTGCTCTGGGTAGAGATCCTCCATCTGTTGCGGGGTCATGCGCTGGGCAAGTTGCGCGTTGAGCACCTCTTCGCGCCAGTTGCGGCCGAGATCCCAGGCAATGAGACGCATAAAGACGAGACTGTCCTCGATGACCCATGGCTCGGGTCGATGACGGAAGATCAGGAATTCCGGGGGCAGAACCGGTGTCGCGGCTATCGCTGCATTGATGCCCCGAGCGTAGGCTTCGAGATAGCCCCTGGTTTCCTCGGAAAGATGCGCGGCGCTCCGGCCTGCCACTTCGTAGATGCCAAGTGTCCGCATCAGTCGATCGACCGGCAGGGCCGAAGCCCCGACCACAGCCGCGAGCCGGCCCTGGCCGATGCGCCGCATCAACTCGAGCTGCCACAACCGATCCTGAGCATGAGCGAAGCCGATCCCGAAATAGGCATCCTCGAGAGAAGCGGCGCGAATTGTCGGAATGGCGAAGCTGTCCCGCTCGATCGTCAGCGCCGCCACAGGCCCCTCGACCTCGAGCGTGCCCTCGGTCTTGGGCAAGGATGCCCAGAGCAGATAAGCCGTAGCGCCAAGCACCGTAAGGACGATCGCGGCCGCGCCGAAACATAGCCGGATCAGCCAGCGCCTCAGCGCCACGACTAGCCGAGTGCGTGCAGCGACTGCTCCAGATCCTCGATCAGATCATCCGGATCTTCGAGCCCGATCGAGACCCTGATCAGATCCTCGTCGATACCGAACTCGGCCCGGTCCTCGACCTTCAGCCGGGCATGGGTCGTGCTCGCGGGATGGGTCGCCAGGGATTTGGTGTCGCCAAGATTATTGGAGATCGCGATCAGCCGAAACCGGTTCATGACGTCGAAGGTCTTCTGGCGCGACGCTCCGACCCAGAAGGCGATGAGCCCGCTACCGGCACTCATCTGTTTGCGCGCGAGTTCGTATTGCGGATGGCTTTCCAGGCCGGGATAGACGACCTTGGTGACCTTGGGGTGCTGTTCCAGAAACTGCGCCACCCTGGTCGCATTGCGGACGATTTCCCGGACCCGGAGATCGAGCGTCTCGAGCCCCTTGAGCAAGGTCCAGGCATTGAAAGGGCTCAGCGCCGGGCCGGTGTTCTTCAGATAGGTCTGCAGCGGACCATGCCTGAATTCGGCATCGGAGAGGATGACGCCGCCGAGGCATCGGCCCTGACCGTCGATATGCTTAGTGGCACTATAGATGACGATATCCGCACCCAGGGCCAAAGGCTTTTGCAACATCGGCGTCGCGAACACATTGTCGACGATGACCTTGGCCCCGGCGCTGTGGGCGAGATTGCTGACGGCCTCGATATCGACCAGTTCGAGCGTCGGATTGCCTGGGGTTTCGAAAAAGACGAGATCGGTCGGTTTCGACAGGGCTCTTTCCCATGCCTCGAGGTCGCGACCGTCGACGAGCTCGACCTCCACGCCATAGCGCGGCAGGAGTTCGGTCAGGATATAGTGGCAGGAGCCGAACAAGAGTCGCGCGCCGACGGCCCGTTGCCCGGCCCGCAACTCGGTCATCAGTGACGCGTGAACCGCGGCCATGCCGGTGGCTGTCGCCGCTCCGGCTGCAGCACCCTCGAGCAACGCCATGCGCTCCTCGAACATGCGGACGGTCGGATTGCCGACCCTCGAATACATGAAACCGGGCTGTTCATCCGCGAACCGCGCAGCGGCGTCCTCGGCACAGTCGTAGCAAAATCCGGACGTCAGATAGAGCGCCTCACAGGTTTCGCCGTGGGCCGAGCGGTCGATCCCGCCGTGCACGAGCTGCGTCCGGGGGCGCCATGAATTGGTCATTACGGTTCTTTCCGCCAACAAAAAACCCCGGCCGGATTAGGCCAGGGCGTTTATGGCGTCCCGGCCTTTTAGCGGTTTCTTTAACGTGGTCCGCAAGCCAGCCGGCTCAAATCACCACGAGTCCAACTCGTGCGTAACCGCCACGCCATCTACGGTCAAGCCTCGGCTCGCGGTCAAGTCCTGACCAGATCGGCGCCGACCGCGTCACGCAGGTTTGCGTAGCCGTCCCTCTTCAGATGCGCCGCAAGCCCGTCCAGGATTCGGTCGATGACGCCGGGCCCCTCGTAGATCAGCGAGGTATAGATCTGGATCGCCGAGGCGCCGGCACGAATTTTCGCGTAGGCGTCGGTTCCCGAAAACACCCCGCCAACGCCGATAATGGCCAGCCTGTTGCGGGCGTAGCCGGCGATCCGCCGGCACAATGCCGTCGACGGATCGAACAGCGGCGCCCCGCTGAGCCCGCCCGCTTCGGACGCCTGACGGGAGCGCAGCGTCGTCGGCCGCGACAATGTCGTGTTGCCGACGATCAGCCCCTCGATGCCGCAATCGATGGTGGTTTCGACAATGAGCGGTTCATCCTCCAGCGTCTGGTCAGGAGCGATCTTGACGAATAGAGGAAGCTTTCGGGATCCTTCGTTTCGCCTTGCGACGAGACGTTCGAGCAGGGATTTGAGGTGGTCTCCGTGCTGCCAGGCACGCAGACCTGGAGTATTCGGGGAGGAGACGTTGACCGTCACATAGTCGACATGGGGCGAGAGCGTCTCGAAGACACGGATATAATCGTCAATGGGTGTAGTCGTCGCTTTGTTGATGCCGATATTCACACCGACGACGCCGTTCTGCCGCCGGAGTCGGGCCAGCCGGTCTCGGGCGTAGCCGAGACCGGCATTGTTGAAGCCCAGGCGGTTGATGACGGCCCGATCCTCGAGCAAGCGGAACACCCGGGGCCGCGGATTGCCGGTTTGCGGGTGCAGTGTGACGGTGCCGATCTCGACCATGGCAAAGCCGAGGCGGAGCATGGCGTCTACCGCCTCGCCATTCTTGTCGAAGCCGGCGGCAAGGCCGAGCGGATGCTCGAGCCGAAGGCCGTTGAACTGCGTGTGGAGGAGCGGGTCGAATTTGCGTGTGTGGGCCGGCGCCAACGGTGCCGCCTTGAGCGCCAGCTTGTGGGCGGTCTCGGGTGACAGCAGCTGCAGCGCCTTGGCGATCCGCATCATCAAGGATCGCGTGGACGCAGTTTATGCGCCCCGGGCTATGAAGCCCGAATTGCGGAAATCGGGTTTTTTATAGAGAAAAGGTTCGCCCTCGACCGTGGTCACCCGCCCGCCTGCTGCCCGCAGCACGGCATGGCCGGCGGCAACGTCCCATTCCATGGTCGGACCGAAGCGCGGATAATAATCGGCCCGGCCCTCGGCGACGACACAGAATTTGAGCGAGCTGCCAACGGCGATGGTCTCATCGATGCCCTGCGCCGTCAGCCACGAATTCGTCTGGTCGTCGCGGTGCGAGCGGCTGGCGACCGCAACGCCACCCTTTTCCGGTGCGGTTCTGACCTCGATGGCCTTCACCTCACCGCTCTTGCGCATCGATGCCCCATGGCCCTGGGCACCCCACCACATGGTTTCGATCGCCGGTGCAAACACCACGCCGACGAGCGGTTGACGGCCCTCGATCAGTGCGATGTTGACGGTGAATTCGCCATTGCGGGAGATGAACTCCCTGGTGCCGTCGAGGGGGTCGACCAGCCAAAACGGCCGGTCGCCGACCTCGGGAATGTCGCCTGCGGCAACGCTCTCTTCGGCGACGATCGGAATGTCCGGCGTGAGTTCGCGCAAGGCCTCGAGAATGATCGCCTCGCCGACATTGTCCGCGGCCGTGACCGGCGAATTATCCGCCTTGGTTTCGACGGTAATTCCCGCCTCATAGATTTTCATGATGGCGGCACCCGCCTGTTCGGCAATTGTGACGATCTTCGGCAAGAGAAGTGCAGGTGCCAGCATCGGGATCTTCCATGGCATGCGCCGAAGGCGACCGAAGGGCCGGGCGCGGGGGTGCGGATGGGCGCAGCACTCACCGAGAAGACAATGAATTGCTTTTCGAGCGGCAAGCACCGGATCGTCTGGTTCCTCTAACCATAAGCCTGGAACTCCGCAACTATCGGCCTCGGGCGGGCGGGCATTAAGCAACGGTTAACCATTTCCGACCACAATAGGTGAACCCTCAAGTCCAGGGGTCAATCGGGGCACCCATTCGCCCGCCTTGCCTTGGGGCGGGCTGAGTGTTCGGCCGGTATGTTGCGTATGGAGAGTGACGAAGGTTCGATGGAAGCTGCGGTCGGTACTTCCCATCTCGACGGCGAGGTCCTGGCCGAAAAGCGCCTTCGAACCGGCGACAACCGGGCTTTCGCTGCGGTCATCGAGGCATTGAGGCGAGCCAGTCGCGGCAAGGAAGACGCACGCATCGATGTCATTCAGAGACTCGATCTGGGCCCACTGAAACGGCATTTCGGCGATTGGGACCGGGTCAGCGCCAAGGCCCGCACCATGGTCGATTTCGTGCTCGAGCAAACCACAAGGGCCGGCGATCGCTTCATCTGGTCGGAGGAAGACGAAATCCTATTGCTCCGTGCGAATGGATCCCAGGGCTTTTTCGATTATGACGCACAGCGGCTGATCCGCGCCCTGACCGCAAGGCTTTGCGGCACCGCCCGTGCCGACCGGGCGCCGACCATCCAGAATATTGCCCTCGATTTCGAAGCGGAACTCAAGGACGTGTCGTCTCTCGGCGACCTTCTGGATCGTATCGCCATACATGAAGCCTGGGGTCCGGACACGGAGTTACGGGATAGGCTCGGCAACAAGGGCCAATTGCGGCTGCGATTCCGACCGACCATCAACTTCCGAAAAGGGCTGATCGGGGCCTATCAGGCGGTGCCCCATCTCGACTACGTCGATGGCCGCCTCGAGGCGGCAGGCAGCACCATCGCTCAGGGTGAAACCGCAGATTTTGCGGCGAATCTGGATCGTTGGATACTCAAGGAGATCGACGCTCTCGTCGCCGGCGCTCCTACCTTCGTCCGGGCCGGCATAATTCTGCCGCTGCAGAGCCGAACCATGATGTATCGACGCTATCGCGACCCTTATCTCGAAATATGTCGGACCCTATCGCCACTGACCCGCAAGAGACTGGTCTTGCAGCTCCTCAACCTGCCGTTCGGGATGCCGCAGTCGAGGATCCGGGATCTTACCACATATCTCGTACCCCATTGCGTCACGATCATTGCCGATCAGTCTCATGGCTTCACGGTGATCGACAATCTGGCCAATACCGGGGTTCGCATCATCAGTCTCGATGCGGGCGGGACCGGAGACTTCAAGGCGTCGCTCCTCCAACTCCAGGGTCTCGTGATGCGTGCCGAAGCCGGCAGGCTTCGCAGCTTTGTCTTCAATTCGGATGCCATTCATCTGAGCCATGCCGCCGTCAGGCTCGGCTCGACCTACTTCAACGGCAAGGCGTTGATGCCGACGGTCGCCAAACCCGGACGCATTATTCGCATCAAGCCGCGACACTATCTGGGTCGAGAACTGCCAAAGGCTGCGAGGCCAAAATCTCCGACTGACTAACCGTTGGAGGGGCGGAACCGGATCGACTACTCAGGTCATCGCGACCGAAATCCGGCCGATGCCGTCGATCCCCGCCGTCATCCTGTCACCGGTGCTCACCGGCCCCACTCCGGCCGGCGTTCCGGTGAATATGAGGTCGCCCGGCAACAGCACATCCAGAGCGGAGAGGTGCCCGATGATCTCCTCGACCGACCAGATCATCGCCGCAAGATCCCCGTCCTGACGCGGCTTGTCATTCACCTCGAGCCAGATCCTGCCGGCTCTCGGATGGCCGACCTTGGCCGGCGACACCAGCGATCCGATGGGTGCGCTTCCGACGAAGGATTTGGACAAGTACCAGGGACGGGCCTGCTTCTTGGCGATGGACTGCATGTCGCGCCGCGTCAGATCGATGCCCACGGCATAACCCGCGATGATATCGGCGACGCGCTCCGGCGCTACGTCGCGGGCAATTTCGCCGATAGCCACGACCAGCTCGACCTCATGGTGAAGGTCCTCTGTGGCCGGCGGATAGCCGACCGATTCGCCGGTGACGAGAGCTTCCGGCGCCTTGCCGAAGAAAAATGGCGGCTCCCGGTCGTCATGTCCCATTTCCCGCGCATGCTCGGCATAGTTGCGGCCGACGCAGAAAACGCGGCGAACGCGAAAACGGTCTTCACTGCCCTCGATCGGAACCAGACCCAGCGCATCGAGGTCGTTTCTATCCATGACATTTTTTCCTTGTTCTAGCGATTGACGAGAATGGCTCCAGGCATCGGACGTGGCATTAGGGCTCATTCCTGCAAAGAGTGCGCAGATAGGCTGGGTCGGTGCCAGGTCCGTGCCGCAGCCTTGGCGTGAAATCGATCGGGTGTCACGCGCTCTCGAACCATGCCGGAACGCTGTCCAGCGAAGAGAGCGTGAGCTCGGGTCCGCCCGGCAGCCGGTCCGCAACCGCACCGCGCCGATTGACCCAGAACGCCCGAAAGCCGAAGCTCGATGCTCCGTGAATATCCCAGGAATTCGAGGAAAAGAAAGCGACCCTGGCAGCCGGAACCTCGAGCTCAAGCGTCGCGAGCGCGTAGACCTCCGGTGCCGGCTTGAACACGCCGACGCTGTCGGCCGAGAGGATGGCATCCAGCCGGTTGGTCAGGCCGGCGGCCCCGAAGGCGGCATCGAGCATGGCACGGGACCCGTTGGAGAGAACCGCCGAACGGATGCCTGCAGCCTCGAGGCGGGCCAGTGTGCCTGCCACTTCGGGATAGGGCTTGAGGACGCGATAGGCTTCGAGCAGACGTTCGCGCAGGCCGGCATCCTCGATGCCCAGATGGTCCATCGCATAATCGAGAGCTTCACCCGTGACCTGCCAGAAATCGGCATGGCGCTGCATGAGGCTTCGAAGCCAGGTGTATTCGAGCTGGGCGACCCGCCAAACCTCGATCAGCTTGTCGGCCTTGTCGCCGAGAGCTTCGACCTCGCCCTTCGCCGCACTGCCGAAATCGAGCAGCGTGCCATAAGCGTCGAAGACACAAGCTTCGATCGCCTCGGCGCCCTCGGGCTTTGTCATCCGGCTTCTCCAAACCATAGCTGGACGACATCATAGGGGCGATGAGGTCCGATGGCGAGGCTCAGGCGGAGTTGTTTGGCCGCAGATCGGGTGCCGGAACCGGTTTGATCGGACCGTTATCGGGCACGAACGAGAGATTGCCTCTGGGATATCGCTCAAGGAGTGCCCGATAGACCGGAATCCCTTCGGTGACACGCTGCACATAGTTTCTGGTCTCATCGAAGGGGATGCGTTCGATCCAGTCGATCCAGCCAAAGCGATCCTCGCCATCGAACGGGCCCAATACCCGCAGCCATTGCCTGACGCGACTAGGCCCCGCATTATAGGCGGCAATCGCCAGCACCGTGTTGCCGCCGAAGCCGTCGATCAGACTGTCGATATAGGTCCGTCCGAGCCTTACATTGAACGTCGGATCGATGATGAGGCGATTGCCTTCGATCGTTTCACCGATCGCACCGGCAAGGGCGCTGCCGGTCGGCGGAATAATCTGCATCAGCCCGAGAGCCCCGGAATGGCTCTTGGCGTTGGGATTGAACAGGCTTTCCTGACGCGCGATCGCCAGGGCCAGAGCGGGCTCCGCAGGGAGTTGGTCGTCGACGAGCGGCGGAAACGAGGGAATCGGAAAGCTCGCCAGATAGGGCAGCTCGCCGCTCGACGCTTGGCGCCGCACTTGGCCTGTCAGAATATCCGGCCGGCCACAACGCTCGGCGAGACCTGTCAGATCGGCGAGCGCCCGGCCCCGCTCGACATACGAGGCAAGGTGATGACCGGCAAATGTCTGGGCTTCATCGGCGGCCCCGAATTTACATAATGCCATCGCCATTGCGAGCGACCTCGGCGCCGGTTCCGGTTCGTTCGGTGTGTCTTGCGGCATCGTCCCATCGAGCCACTTCATTGATGCCGGCAAGGCGAACTCGCGTTCGAGTTCAGCCAGGGCCTGCTGGCCATAGAACGTAGTAGGATATCCTGCTGCCCGCTCGAACCACAAATCCGCTGCCGCTTCATCGCCCACGTCAAGTGCCGCCCGACCGCGCCAATAAGCGCCACGAGAGAGGCTGATCGGGGATCGGACATTGGCCCAAAGGGCTTCGAAATGAGTGGCGGCGGTTTCCGGTCGATCGAGAAAACGTAGAGCCATCCAGCCGGCGAGCCATTCCGCTTCGGCGAAATTAACCCCTTCTTCCTGGCCATGACCGGCCGCCAGCCGATAAGCAATGGCAAAATCGCCGGCTTCGATCCGATCGCGAATGTGCCATTGCCGTTCGCGCCAGAAAAGGCCGGCGCCTCGGCCCGGATCGTGGGCTTCCTCCAGCAAAGCACGGGCCTCGTCATTGCGGTTCTTGAGACGACGCCAGCGGCTTCGTTCGAAGATCAGCCCCGGATGGTCGCGTAGGTCCGACGGAACCCTGCGGATTGCATAGTCGACCCCGGGTCGAAGCTGCCGGAGGTCGACCCGCGCTTGGGCCAGCGCTCTTTGTCCGTCGTCGACCAAGGGGAACATCCGTTTCGCCGAATCTTCCCGGCCTTGCCAAGTCAGCCGGTCGAGCCGGTCGATGTGGTCCTGCTTCGAAAGATATTGGCGAAACAGGGACAGGAAGAAGCGTTGGTCGCCGCGCGCAAAATCGTCCTCGACCCAGATCCGGCGCGCCAATTCAGCCGCTTTCTCCGATTCGCCGGCAGCCTCGAATGCCCGCGCGAGGCTGATGCGGCCTTCGGTCGTCTGAGGCTCATGATCCTTGAACAGACCGAGATGAACCGGTGCCACGATCGACGGGTCGAGCAGGCTTTCGGCGCGTTTTCTGATGCGGTCGGTCGAGGGCCAATCCGATCCTGTTTCCAGATAGTCGAGATAATTGGCGAGATCGAGACCGGAATCATCGTCGGCAAGGCGTTTCCAGCGCATGAAGCGGATCAGTAGCGTGTTCTCGGTCTCGGCGATGGTCGCTTCAGCTTCATCCCACTGGCTATCTTCGGCCATGGCGAGGGCGCGATCCAGCAACGCGGTCGTGCGCAGACGCTCGGCCTGATCGACCGCTTCCGCGGAGACATCGCTCATGCAGGCGACGAGGGCGAGCAGGAACGTTAGCAATCCGCGAATGGCAATCTGCACCAGATGGAATTCCCAATTGGTTCTTGGACAACTAAAGATACCAATTGAACCGAAATGGTGCGAGTCACACCCTTTCAATCGGAGATGTGAAAGCGTGGGGATTCGAGGGCTCATCTTGCTGCCGGTCGAGCCCGAAGTTATTGTCTCCGGATTATCTTTAGCTCACTGAAACGACCCTGCGACGTCAGTGCTCGCGTGGAGGCGATGAAATGCAAATCTTAGCGGCCCAAACCGGGAACAATGGAGCGAGGCCCATGTTTCGGGGTTCGATCGTGGCGTTGGTGACACCGTTTCGCGATGGAAAGATAGACGAGCCGGCACTGGAAGCGCTGATCGAGTGGCATCTTGATTCGGGAACTGACGGCTTCGTGCCGGTCGGCACGACCGGCGAGAGCCCGACCCTGAGCCATGATGAGCATCGGCGGGTCGTCGAGATGACGCTCTCGACCGTTGCCGGCCGCGCCCCGGTCATTGCCGGCACCGGCTCGAACTCGACCCGGGAAGCCATCGCGTTGACGCGTCACGCCAAGGAAGCCGGGGCCGATGCCGCCCTGATCGTGACGCCCTATTACAACAAGCCGACCCAGGCCGGCCTCTTCGCCCATTACAAAGCGATCCATGACGCGGTCGACATTCCGATCATCATCTACAATATCCCGCCCCGGAGCGTGATCGACATGCAGCCGGCGACGATGGCGCGGCTCGGCGAATTGCACAACATCATCGGCGTCAAGGATGCCTGCAACGACATTGCGAGGCCGCTCGAGACCCGGGCCCGTCTTGGCGAGAATTTCTGCCAGCTATCGGGCGAGGATGCCAATGTCGTGGCGTTCATGGCCCATGGCGGCCATGGTTGCATCTCCGTCACCGCCAATGTCGCCCCGGCGCTTTCCGCGGCCCTGCACGACGCCTGGATCGCCGGCGATCATGCCGAGGCTTTGCGGATCCACCAGTTGCTGCTGCCGATCCACCAGGCGCTCTTTTGCGAATCCTCGCCGGCACCGGCGAAATATGCCCTGAGCCGGCTCGGACGGTGCCGCGCCGAAGTCCGGCTGCCCTTGGTCGAAATCGCGGGAGAATCCAAGGCCAGGGTCGACGCGGCGATGAAATCTGCGGGACTTCTTGATTGACGGACAAGCCGCAGCCATCCGGCCGTTCGATTGCGCGCAATCGGCGAGCCTTTCATGATTATTTCATCGATGAGCGGATCGAGGCGGGCGTCATGCTCGTGGGCACCGAGGTCAAGTCGCTGCGCGAGGGGCGGGCGACCATCGCCGAAGCCCATGCCGGCCCCATGGAAGGCGAGCTGTTTCTGTTCAACGTCTATATCCCGGAGTTTCATGGCGGCAATCGCTTCAATCACGAGACCCGCCGGCCGCGCAAACTGCTGCTGCGAAAACGCGAAGTGGCGCGGCTGTTCGGGGCTCTGAAGCGCAAGGGCATGACGCTCGTGCCCTTGTCGCTCTATTTCAACCGCCGCGGCTACGCCAAGGTCGAGCTGGGATTGGCGCGCGGCAAGAAGCTTCACGACAAGCGTGCCGCGACCAAGGACAGGGATTGGCAGCGCGAAAAACAAAGGCTGCTGCGACACAGCGCCGACACCTAGAACCGCCCGCGGATGCCCCCGTTTGCGGCGCGGCAGCAGCCGGCATTTACGGTTCCTTAAGGCAAACCGACTACCACCGAACCTGCGTCGTGCACGAATTTTCATGAAATGGGATCGGCCCAGGGATGCTCGCAATTGTCGGCATCATTGTCGTGTTTGTCATGGTCTTCGGTGGCTTTGCTTTGGCCGGCGGCAAATTCGGCATCATTTTTCATGCCTTGCCGTTCGAGATGATGATCATCGGCGGTGCCGCTGTCGGAACCTTCATGATTTCCAACGGCGGAACCATCGCCAAAGGGGCCTTGGGCGACATGAAACGCGTTTTCGCCGGTGCCTATTGGAAGAAAGGCGATTATCGCGATCTGCTCTCGCTGATGTTCATGATCATCAAGCTCTTGAAGACCAAGGGCGTCTTGGCGCTCGAGCCGCATGTCGACAATCCGCACGAAAGCTCGCTTTTCGCCAAATACCCGAAGATCCGGAAAGATCACCACGCGCTCGAATTTATTGCCGATACGCTGCGTATGATGACGATGAGCATGGACGATCCCTACCAGATCGAAGACTGCATGCAGCGGCAGATCAAAAAGCATCATCATGAGATGGCGATCCGGGCCGAAGCTGTGCAACGCGTCGCCGACGCCCTGCCGGCATTGGGCATCGTTGCGGCCGTGCTCGGTGTCGTGAAGACCATGGCCTCGATCGATCAGCCTGTCGAAATCCTGGGCGGAATGATCGGCGGCGCCTTGGTTGGAACATTCCTCGGGGTCTTTCTGGCATACGGTTTCTGCGGACCGATCGCCGCCAAGATGTCGCAAACCTACGACGAAGACGGCCAGTTCTACGCGATCATCCGGGATTGCCTGGTGGCCTATCTGCAGGGCCATTCAGCACCCGTTGCCGTCGAGCTGGCCCGGGGCAATGTGCCGACCGCATTGCAGCCGAATTTCCACGAGATGGACGATGTCCTTGCCAACCTGCCGAGCGATCCGCTTGCGGCTTGAGCGGGATTTTCGGCGCTGGGTCAAAACTTCACGGCAATTGGCCGGAACCCTCGATCGCGCGCTGGCACGTTCGGGCATCTGCTGTCCCATGGAATGCAGGCCATTCGTCCGCATGATTCCGGTCAATCATGGCTAGGGACAACACCCGTCCGATCATCATCCGGAAGGTCATCGAGGAGAGCCATGGCGGCCACCATGGCGGCGCCTGGAAGGTCGCCTATGCCGATTTCGTCACGGCGATGATGGCCTTTTTTCTGTTGCTTTGGCTGATCAGCTCGGCCTCGGAGGATACCAAGAAGGGGCTGTCCGAGTATTTCAGCGATTTGGACGAGAACCGGGTCGACAAGGCGGCGGTGGAAGGTGTGTTCACGGGAACGACCATCCTCGACGGCCAATCCCTGTTCCAAATACCGGCACCGCCTTTCTCGGAAGCCGGTATTCCCGTGATCCAGAATATGCCGAGCGCCGAGATCGCGACGGTTGATTCGTGGGAGGCTATTCAGGGCTCCGATGCGGCCCTCGATGCGACTTTGAGCGATGCGGAGTTCGAGCGTGAGCGTCAGCGCCGCGAGCAGGAACAGTTCGAGGAGGCCAAATCGGCCATACTCAAAAACCTTATGGGCTCAGCGGAGCTCGCCAAGTTTAAGGACAGCCTGATCATCAAGCCGACGCCCGAGGGGCTGCGGATCGAACTCATCGATCAAGCCGGCGTCGCGATGTTTCCCCTGGGCAGCGATCGAATGTTCGACCACACGCGGCAATTGCTCGAGGTCGTGGTCCAGGCCATTGCCGATCTGCCGCAGAAGGTGTCGATCGAAGGGCACACCGATGCGCATCCCTTTGCCGACGGTGCTGCCTACGACAATTGGAGCCTGTCGACCGACCGTGCTCATGCAACGCGCCGTCAGCTGTTGCGGACGGGATTGAACGCCGGCCGGATTGCCGAAGTGGTTGGTAAGGGCGATGCGGACTTGCTGCTGCCCGAGGCGCCGCATGACCCACGCAATCGACGTATTTCCGTTGTCCTGCTGCGCGCCCATGCCGGTGCCAAGCCGGACGCGGTGCAGCCAAGCGGGGCGCCGCCGAGCCCAGATCGGCAAGGTGAGGCGCGAACGGACGCGACATCGCTTCCTCACAGCCTGACCGGACCCTATGCGCCGATCGCCGGCCAATCATATCGAGGGCAACAACGTAGGGATCGGCCTGCAACGGAGCTGTCCGCGGACGCATCGGCGAATCGGCCCCGGCGAGGCATTGCGTCAGAAGCGCCCTTCTCCTCGCTCGTGGAGGATCCGTGGTCGCCTCCTTCCGACGAGGACGATTTCTTCATCACGACCGATCCGATGCCTACGACCGGCGATCTTCCCTAAACTGGCGGCATTATCGATGGTCGACCGGCTTTTTTCATTTTCGAGGCGAAGGGGTCATGTCGTCATGACGTGGCGTGATTCCCGAACGCCCCGTTGTGCAACTTCTTCGGCCCCCTCCAGGCGAACCGGTTGTCGCCGGACGGACATTTCGTTCCATGCATCGGCTGCCTTCATATGACGTGCGAACTCGAAGCGCCGGGAAGCGCCAGTATGATTGGTCGGTCATGGGCAATGCACAGCCGAGCCATTGCCGGACCTTCGACACATACTCGATCGTCCGATCGCGTCCCGAATGTGCTGGGGGTTCGGCTCATTCTGCCCTGGTGTGTCTGGTTCAAAATTCGTTTTGCGAGGATCAGCCCGGGCTTGCGGTGCATGCAGCTGATTCGAATAGTGCTGTGGGTTGATGGCTTTAAAGCCTTGGCACCATACAGCAACTTTGGCGACTCCCGGCAATTTTTCGTTCGTTGAAGGTCCTACGCTTGCAGCAGGGTGGTCCTTGGGGCCCGATAAAGCATGTCTCGGTGAGCTTGAATTGTGGCGTCGTATTCGGCATGACCAATTTTCAGCGTGCAGGCTCGATACATCAACGGGCCTGAAGCCGTCGACACCGCCACACGAACCAGCAGCCGGCAAATTGCCGCCTGGGTCCGGCGGTATCTGTAGGGCGGACACCGGGCGAGGAGTTGGTCGGTTCAGCATGATTGATCCATCCATCACACGATTGTCTCACGACCGATGAATGAGCGGCCCAAGGTGACCGACCTTCGGGACGGCCAGAAACGCGTCGAACTCGGCCCGGTCAAGCTGCGGGTGGCCCTGCATCGGTCGGAGGGCGGCCATGGCACACTGGTAATCCTCACGGGCCGGACGGAGTTCATCGAGAAATACGACGATGTCGTTCATGTCGCTTTGGATCGGGGTTTCGACGTCGCCGTATTCGATTGGCGGGGTCAGGGTGGCTCGACGCGGCTGCTCGCGGAGCCATACAAAGGTCATGTCGATTCGTTCGACGATTATCTCGAGGATGTCGATTTCGTTCTGGACGTTGTTGCGGAGGAAGGACTGGCGCAGCCTTACTGGATGCTGGGTCACAGCATGGGTGGGCACATCGGTCTGCGTTATCTGGCCCACGCGCCAAAGGCATTTCGAGCGGCCCTGCTGACCGCGCCGATGGTCGATATTGCGATCGAGACAACTCCCCGCTGGCTCGCCGAAGTAATGGCCAAGTTGGCAGTAGGTCTGGGTTTAGGCACCCGTTATGCGCTGGGTCAAAAGCCGTTCGCCATCGAACGCCAGATTTACTCGGGGAACGGCCTGACGGGATCCGAGGCGCGTTACCAACAATTCGTCGAATTGCTACGCCGCTTTCCAGATCATGTTCTTGGCGGTGTCACCTATGGTTGGCTGGCCGCAGCGTTTGCTTCGATCGGCAAGCTGCGTCGTCCCGCATTTGCGGCTTCGATCCGGGTGCCGGTTTGGATCTGCCAGTCGGGTGCAGACACGATCGTTCGCAACGATGCACAAGACCGACTAATTGCGCAGTTGCCCGAGGCGAAACGGTTTCGTTTTGAGGGTGCGAAGCACGAAATCCTGCTCGAGGACGATCCTTGGCGGCAGCAATTCTTCGATGTTCTCGGCGATTTTCTCGATGCCGCTATCGCCAAACAGGTCGATTTGCCGCTCAAGACAGAGACGCCGCCTGAAAATCACGAGACGAACGAAGCAAGTGTATCAAGCCCGGCCGGAGGCTAGGTTCCCAGGCGTTCTCGCCTGCGAATGCATTTTCCGAATGCTACCGGCCACCCAACGATCGAGGGCCGGCATCTCGCAAGGCGCAGGTCAAGTGCGTCGAGAAGCGGCCAAAAAAGCCGCAATTCGAGCCATGACCGCGTCGAACATGGCTTCCGTCAGACGCCCCGTATTCATGTTGTAGCGCGAGCAATGATAGCTCGAGATCAAGTGCTGGCCATTGGGCAGCGTCGCTTCGGCGCCGTGACGGAACGGAACCTCCTTCGATTTGTAGCCGAGCGAGCGAAGAATCGATTCGTGGGCGATGCGTCCCAGAGCGAGGATCATGCGCGGCGGTGTCTCCCGCCGCAGCTCGCCCCCAAGAAATATTCTGCAGGTCGAGATTTCGAGGCCGTTCGGTTTGTTTTGCGGCGGTACGCAACGCACCGCATTGGTGATCCGGCAGCGTTGGAGCTCAAGCCCGTCATCGGTTCGCTCGGCAAAAGTGCCGCGCGCAAACCCATGCCGCAACAAAGCGGGATAGAGAACAATGCCGGCATAGTCGCCCGTAAAAGGTCGCCCCGTCCGGTTGGCGCCTTTGAGCCCGGGCGCCAGGCCGACGATGAGGAGCGGCGCGTCTTCCGGACCGAATGACGGCACTGGCGCGTTATGCCAGTCGGGAGCGTCGCGCCGACATTTCGTGCGGAGGTCGACGAGCCGTGGACAGTTCGGACAATCGATGGGCGGTTGGGCCGAGGGTCCGCCCTCAGCACCTGCCGTTATGGTCAGGCCCGTCGCGACCCTCACCGTGTCGAATCAGTCCTCGTCAGGTTCGAATTCATCGTCGTCGTCCGCCTCATCATCATCCAGATCTTCGTCCTCATCGTCGAACTCCTTGTAGTCTTCTTCTTCGTCCTCTTCGAAGCTTTGGCGGGAATCATGACCACGCGTGATCTCGTCTTGCAGAGCGACCAGGTCGACGAAGTGGTCCGCCTGCCTTCTCAGTTCGTCCGCAATCATCGGCGGTGTGGTTTTGATCGTGCTGATCACGGTGACGCGTACGCCCCGCCGCTGGACGGCCTCGACCAATTTCCGAAAATCTCCATCGCCCGATATCAGGATGATGTGATCCAGCGACGGAGCCAGCTCCATAATATCAACCGCGATCTCGACATCCATGTTCCCCTTGAATTTGCGGCGTCCGGTCGGCTGGGTGAATTCCTTCAAGGGTTTGGTGACCATGGTGTAGCCGTTATAATCGAGCCAATCGACCAGCGGTCTAATCGGCGAATACTCTTGCTCGTCGAGGAGCGCCGTATAGTAAAGCGTCCTAAGTAATCGACAGTTAGCCGACAAGTTGCTCAACAGGCGCCGATAGTCGATATCAAAACCAAGGGCGCGGGCCGACTGATAGAGATTGGCGCCATCGATAAATACTGCGACCTTATCATCGGGATGAAATCGCAAGGCAGAAGATAAGCTGCCCATAGTACATGTCCTTATAGTTGCGGGCTTTCACTGGCCACGAAATGGCGATGGCCATAAGCAGGCAATAGCAGATATTCAGACCCACAGACAGCGCTCTCCACGTGGGTGAACGCTGTAGGGAGAACGCTGAAAATTGGCTGCGGGGAGGCCGGATGCGATGTTTTTCGTTGAGCATTTTGTAATCCCCACCGGTGCTGGGCCGGAGGCAATGTGACTTAATGTTAGGGCGGCTCCTACCAGCGGCACACCTGCGCATGGCCAGCACATTCTTTCCGTCAGTGGGTACCTTGAATTGCTTGGCGTTAATCGGTAGATCTGTGTGCACATGCACAATGCTGATCACTGTCCTGGAGCGACTTTATGGCAAGAATTACCGTCGAAGACTGCGTCGAGCGCATCCCAAGCCGTTTCGAGCTCGTCATGCTCGCGGCCCAGCGCGCCCGCGATGTCTCGGCAGGTTCCGGTCTGACCATCGACCGCGACAATGACAAGAACCCGGTTGTCGCTCTGCGCGAGATCGCCGAAGGCACAATGGATCTGGATCATCTTCGTTACGAGTTGATTCACGGGCTGCGTCGTCACATCGAGCTGGAGCATGAGCACAGCGCCGATCTCGCCGACGAACTCGAGGCGTTGATCCCGGCGCAGGATCCGAATGTGGGAGCAACTCTTCCCGACGGCACAAATTACGGTGATTTCGACGTTCCCAACGGCGACTGAGGCACCGCGTTCGCCGGAGTTTAGCGGGGCGCCAGTCTGCCGATTGGCGCCCGTCGCGGTACTGCGTCCAATGTTACAGGCGTGGGAACATTAGTGGAACGCGCCGAGGATCCGACGGGCGAAGTAGTCTCGGGAGATCCCGCATCCGCCGAGGTCATTCCCTACAAACCCGATCTCCGCCCCGCAGCCTCGCCACGGCGACGGATCCTCCGTCAATATGAGCTGGTGGATTTGATCCGATCCTATGATCCGGATGTCGATGAGGATCTGCTTAACCGCGCCTACGTCTATGCGATGCGGGCACATGGCTCGCAGCTCCGGGCTTCGGGCGATCCCTATTTCCACCATCCCGTCGAAGTCGCAGGGATCCTCGCCGGACTGAAGCTGGACAGTGCTTCGATTGCGACCGGTCTCCTCCATGACACCGTCGAGGATACCTCGGCCAAGCTGCAGGAAATCCAAACCTTGTTCGGGCCAACGGTGGCGCGGCTGGTCGACGGCGTCACCAAACTCAACAAGATCGAGCTGCAATCGGTACAGACGGCGCAAGCGGAAAACTTCCGCAAACTGCTGCTGGCGATGTCCGAGGACATCCGGGTGCTCTTGGTCAAGCTCGCCGACCGACTACACAACATGCGGACGCTGCACTTCATCGACGATCCGGACAAGCGCCGGCGGATCGCGCTCGAGACCATGGAGATTTACGCCCCCCTGGCCGAACGCATCGGCATGGAGCGTCTGAAGACGGAAGTCGAAGATCTCGCCTTTCGCCAGCTTTGGCCGGAGGCGCGCGAAAGCATCCTGCATCGACTGCAGCAATTGCGTCAGGACGATACGGGCCTGATCGATCGCGTTATCGCCACGCTGCGCGAAACCATCGAAAGCGCCGGCATCGAGGCCGCGATCGTCGGGCGCGAGAAGACGCCCCTCTCGATCTGGCACAAGATGCGGCGCAAGAATATCAGCTTCGAACAGCTATCCGACATCATGGCCTTCAGGGTGATCGTCGGCTCCGTATCGGAATGCTACGCCACGCTCGGCACGATCCATGGCCGCTACGCCATGCTGCCCGGGCGGTTCAAGGATTTCATCAGCCTGCCTAAGCCCAATGGCTACCGCTCGCTGCACACGACGATCTTCGGTCCCGAACAACGTCGTATCGAAGTCCAGATCCGGACCCAGGAGATGCACGAGTTCGCCGAATATGGCGTTGCCGCGCACTGGGCCTACAAGCAGGCGTCCAAGGTGACCGACGGCCGTCAATATCGATGGGTGCGGGAACTCCTGGACATCCTCGAGCATACCGCCGAGCCGGAGGAGTTTCTCGAGCACACCAAGCTCGAGATGTTTCAAGACCAGGTTTTCTGCTTCACTCCGCGCGGCGACCTCGTGGCATTGCCGCAGGGCGCAACCGCGGTCGATTTCGCCTATGCCGTACATTCCGAGGTCGGCGACACTTGTGTAGGCGCCAAGGTCGACGGCAAGCTCGTCCAGTTGCGAACGGTTCTGAAAAATGGCGATCAGGTCGAAGTTATCACCAGCCGCAATTCTTCGCCTTCCCCCGCCTGGGAGCGTTTCGTTGCAACCGGCAAAGCTCGGGCCCGCATCCGGCGAGCCATTCGTATGGCGCAGCGCCACGAGGATGTGGCCGCCGGCCGCGAGAGCCTGCAGCACCTCGCGAAGACCGAGCGGGTGACACTCACCGAAAAACAGCTCGAAAAGTCTCTCCGCGCGCTCAACCAGAACAACGTCGAGGATCTCTATGTAGCGGTGGCTCGGGGTGCCCTTCAGGCCCGTCAGGTTCTCGAGACCGCCCTGCCGCAGGTTCGCGAGCGTGCCCGGGTCGAGGCGCAGGCCAACAACGTCGTCGTCCTCAAGCGGCCGCGTCAGGAGGAGCGGGCGGCATCGGATCAGCCGATCCTCGGCTTGCCGCAAGGAGTTGCGCATCAGTTCGCCAATTGCTGCCGCCCGGTTCGGGGCGATCGCGTTATCGGTCTGCTACGGACCGGCAAACCCGTAACGATCCATCGCGGCGACTGCCCCGAGGTGACACGCAGCCTGCCGGAGGATCAACGGCTTGTGGATCTCGATTGGAATCTCGCGAGCAAAGACGGCTCGACCATCGGCCGGATTCTTGTCTTGAGCCTAAATCGGCCCGGTGCGCTAGGTGCTATAAGCACGCTCATCGGCAAGCAGGACGGGAATATCACCGATGTGCGATTCGTCGGACGCACGGATGATCTCTACGAGATCATGATCGATCTCGAGGTCTCCAACCTGGATCATCTGGAGCGCGTCCAAGCGGCCCTTCGCGCCCATGCGGTCGTGACTTCGGTCGAACGAATGGGCGGTTGACGTTACAGATTTCAATCTGATCTTGCCATAAAGCGCACCTTCAAATTCGCGCTCTCGTCCCCTTAATTGCGTATTTGTATCTTCACGATAAGCCTGGGTTGAGGCTATGCGAAACATTCTCATCTGCAGACACGGAGATATTGCAGGTAGCATGAGGCCATGATTTTCAAGCGTAAGCGACAGCTTTCGATCCCCGAGCGAATCCGCGCCATCATGTGGCCTCGCTCCGGATTTCGTCGCGCCGGCCGCTATCTCATTATGCGCATCAAGCGTATGCCGGGTTCGCCCCGCAGTATCGCCATCGGCATCGCCTCGGGCGCGGCTGTTTCCTGTTCGCCCCTGGTTGGCCTCCATTTCCTCTTGGGGCTTGGGATCGCCTATTTGCTGCGAGGCAACATGCTTGCGGCAGCAATCGGCACTGCTTTCGGCAATCCCTGGACATTCCCTTTTCTCTGGGCAGCCTCCTACCAGGTCGGTATTCACCTCCTCTGGATCGAGGGTCCGGCGACGCTCAATCCGGAAAAGCTCAGCTGGAGCTATGTTCTCAACGACATGTCGGCTTTTTTCTGGCCGACCATCGCGGGTTCAATCCCTCTCGGCGCCGCGGTCTTCTGCATTGTCTTTTTCATCTCGCGCAATATGGTCGCGATGGCCCAAGCGAGACGCCGCGAAAAGCGGGAGAGGGCCATAGCGCGTCGCCTTGCAGCGGACATTGCACGTCGCGATACCTCAGCCTCGGTCTAGTCATTAATCAACTAATAGTTTAATGGCGCACTCGCTTCTTCCTGAAAAGGCGAGTTCATGGGCCTCAGCCAAACGCATAGCGTGTCGCGTGTTCAAACCCTGGCTTTGATCGGCATGTCGGCTGCCGAAGTCGAAGTCGAGGTTCAGTTGAGTAACGGACTGCCGAGTTTCCAGATCGTCGGCCTCCCCGACAAGGCAGTGGCCGAAAGCCGCGAACGAATCCGCGCTGCCTTCTCAGCCCTGGGCCTGGCATTGCCGCCACGGCGGATCACCGTCAATCTGGCTCCGGCCGATCTTGCCAAGGAGGGCAGCCACTATGATTTGCCGATAGCGCTTGGCTTGATGATAGCCTTGGGAGTGCTCCCGTCGGATACCGCTCAGAGCAAGATCGCGATCGGCGAACTTGGTCTCGATGCCAGCCTGCGTGCGGTGCCGGGCGTTTTGGTTGCTGCCGTAACCGCAGCCGAACGCGGCCTTGGCCTAATATGCCCCGCTGCCTCGGGTGCCGAAGCCGCATGGCTCGGCCAGGAGGTCGAGATCCTCGCACCCGGCAATCTTCTGGCTCTCGTCAATCACGTCGCGGGCCACCAGATCCTCCGCCAGCCAGAGATTGCGGCGCCGGATCCGGACGAGGACTATCCCGATCTTGGTGACGTGCGCGGACAGGAATCGGCCAAACGCGCTCTGGAAATCGCCGCTGCCGGCGCGCACAATCTCTTGATGATCGGCCCGCCCGGAGCCGGCAAATCGATGCTGGCAGCACGACTTGCTGGGATCCTGCCACCGCTCGACCCGGCGGAGATCCTCGAAGTCGGCATGATTCACAGCGTCGGCGGCCGAATCAGCGGTGGCCAGCTGTCTCGCGCCCGTCCGTTTCGCAATCCGCATCATGCAGCGTCGATGCCGGCGATGGTCGGCGGCGGCACTCATGTCAAGCCGGGCGAGATCTCACTCGCCCACAAAGGCGTCCTGTTTCTCGATGAACTCCCGGAATTCTCCAGAAGCGTGCTCGAAGCGTTGCGGCAACCTCTGGAGACGGGCGCGGTGACGATTGCAAGGGTCAACGGTCACGCCACCTATCCGGCCCGCTTTCAATTGGTCGCCGCCATGAACCCCTGCCGTTGCGGTTACCTCGAAGATCCAGCTGCCGCGTGCTCGAAGGCGCCCAAATGCGCTCTCGACTATCAGAACCGGATCTCCGGACCGATTTTCGACCGGATCGACATGCATATCGAAGTGCCGGCGCTGACTGCCGATGAACTCAGTCTACCGCGGGCGAAGGAGGGCAGTGCCGAAGTTCGTGAACGAGTCATCGTCGCACGCGCCGTGCAGGCGCACCGCCTAGCCCGTTATCCGAATTGCCGGATGCGCACCAACACCGAACTCGAAGGCGACATTCTCGATGAAATCTGCCAGCTTGCGCCGCAGGGACTTGACCTGTTGCGACGGGCAGCCGATCGGTTGCGGCTTACCGCGCGCGGCTACTTCCGTGTCCTTCGGGTAGCACGCACGATCGCCGATCTCGACGGCGCCGAGATCATCGGCAAGCTGCATGTTGCAGAAGCGGTGAGTTTCAGGCGAAAGTTCGTCCGGCAGTCCTGATGGCCCAAAGGGCCCCCTTGATCGGCCTCATGACCCGACCATCTGGCCAGAGATTGCAAAGGAATGCCCGGTGTCTCGAATCCGCCTCGGTGTCAATGTCGACCACGTCGCCACAGTCCGCAATGCCCGCGGTGGCGACCATCCCGACCCGCTGCGTGCGGCATTGCTGGTCAAAAATGCCGGAGGCGACGGCGTTACGGCGCATCTACGCGAAGACCGTCGGCATATTCGCGATGATGACATCCGGCGCCTTGCCGCATCATGCGAGTTGCCGCTCAATCTCGAAATGGCGGCAACCGAGGAAATGCTGCAGATTGCGCTCGATGTCGGTCCGCACGCCTGTTGTCTCGTGCCGGAACGGCGAGCCGAGCGGACCACGGAGGCCGGTCTCGATGTGGTCGCGCAAAAGGACGTCCTAGCCCCGATCATCAAGAGCCTCGGCGGTCGTAACATCCGGGTCTCGCTCTTCGTCGATCCCGAAAGACCTCAGCTTGAAATGGCGCGTCACTTGGGAGCGCCGGTCGTCGAGTTGCATACCGGCACCTATGCCGCTGCTTCCGGTCCCCATGACATCCAGACGGAGCTCGGGCGCCTCCAGGAAGCGGCAGGCCTTTGCGCCGAACTCGGTCTTGAATGTCATATGGGCCATGGCCTCGACTACCAGAACGTCGCTCCAATCGCCGCTATCTCGAATGTAAGAGAGCTCAACATCGGCCATTTCCTTATCGGGGAGGCCATTTTCATCGGGATCGATGCAAGTATTCGCAAGATGCGCGAGCTGATCGATACGGCTGTCATCTCGTGATTATCGGGATCGGCAGCGACATCATCGATATCCGTCGGGTCGAGCGGACCCTGGAACGCTTCGGCAGGCGATTCACGCATCGTATCTTTACCGAACTGGAGCGCACGCTGTCCGATCGTCGTCTCAAGCGTGCCGAATCCTATGCCAAGCGTTACGCCGCCAAGGAGGCCTGCGCCAAGGCCCTTGGTACAGGATTCAGCCGGGGCGTTTTTTGGCGGGACATCGGTGTCGTCAACCTGCCTGGCGGCAAACCGACGCTGGAACTTACCAACGGAGCGCTGGCGCGCCTCAATGAGATAACGCCGCAAGGTCTCGCCGCCACATTGGAGCTGACACTGACCGACGAACCACCGCTCGCTTATGCTCTCGTGTTGATTTCAGCTGAGGTTCAACCGACAACTCACAGTCGCTTTACCTCTTGATGGCCCTCGGTTAGTGTCTCAATTCGTCCTATATCAGGGTATTCATAGAATTCTATTGCGGGTCGGTCTCGATCTGCGATCTCCAACGCGGCGGGCATCCCCATGCATTTTGCGACACTCAGTCTGAAGAAGATTCCACACGATGTATGAGCGAGCGGCCGTGTCCGAACGTAAATCCGGCGGTATCAAGGAAACCATTCGCACTCTCATTTATGCGGTTTTGATTGCTGTATTCGTGCGAACTTTCGCTTTCGAGCCCTTCAATATTCCATCGGGGTCGATGAAGCCGACATTGCTGGTCGGTGACTACCTGTTCGTCTCGAAGTTCGCCTATGGCTACAGCCGCTATTCCCTGCCGTTCGGCTTGCCCTTGTTCGAGGGTCGGATCTTCAAACAAATGCCCGAGCGCGGCGATGTCGCGGTTTTCAAGAAGCCGTCAGATAATCGAACGGACTATATCAAGCGAATTGTCGGCTTGCCCGGCGATCGAATGCAGGTCATCGACGGTGTCTTGAACATCAATGGCGAGCCCGTCGAATTGCGGCCCAATGGCGAGTTCTCCGAGGCGGTTGGCGGTCGGGAAGTCAGCGTGCCGCTATTTCTCGAAACGCTGCCCAACGGTGTCACGCATGAGATCCTGGATTCGACCAGAAATGGCCGCTTCGACAACACAGGCGTCTTCGAAGTGCCCGCCGACCACGTTTTCGCCATGGGCGACAATCGCGACAATTCATCCGACAGCCGCTCGCCCGATTTGGGCTTCATTCCGGTCGACAACCTGGTAGGGCGCGCCGAGATCCTGTTCTTTTCAGTCAATGGTCGTGCATCGCTTTGGGAGCCATGGCTTTGGCCGTGGGGCATTCGCTACGATCGCATTCTCGACTTCATCCGCTAGGTCGTCCCTTGGTCCGGGCGGGTCTCAGCCGCAACCGGCGAGCCGAAATCGAGAAATCCCTTGGGTATAATTTCGTCGATCCAGGTTTGCTCCTGGAGGCATTGACCCATTCGAGTGTAACGCGCATCGATCGCGGCAAGCAAGCCGGCTGGAGGAGCAATGAGCGCCTCGAGTTCCTGGGCGATCGGGTGGTTGGCCTGATCGTGGCCAACCTACTGATCGAAGCCTTTCCCGACGAGCCCGAAGGTGCGCTGAGCCGACGTCACGACTCGCTCATTCGGCGCGAAACGCTCGCCGACATTGCGCGTGATTTGGGAATGGGTCAGTGGCTGACACTCGGACGTAGCGAAATGGAAAGCGGCGGTCGCGCCAACCCTGCGATCCTCGCCGATGGCTGCGAGGCTCTGATCGGCGCTCTCTATCTGGACGGCGGCTTCGACGTGGTTCGTGCTTTCGTCATCAAGCACTGGTCGCCGCGCATCGGCGAGATGGGAAAACCGCCGCGTGATCCCAAAACCGAACTTCAGGAGTGGGCCCAGGCCCAAGGCCTTGCGCTGCCGGATTATCGTATGATCGCCCGCTCCGGACCCGCGCATTCGCCAACCTTCCAAATCGAGGTGAGTATCGAGAACAAGGGACACCAGACAGCGACCGGACCGTCGAAGCGCGTCGCGGAACAGGAAGCGGCTCGCTTGCTGCTGAACCAATTAGCCGAGGCTCTGGTCGCGTGAGCCTCGAAGCGCCGCAACGGGCCGGATTCGTTGCCATTCTCGGCGCTCCGAATGCCGGAAAGTCGACGCTTCTGAACCATCTTGTCGGGTCCAAAGTCTCGATTGTCTCGCCCAAGGTTCAGACCACCCGGCGCCGTATCATCGGCATCACCGTTCATCGGCAAACCCAGATCATGTTTATCGATACGCCGGGCATCTTCGCTCCGCAGCGCCGCTTCGACCGGGCCATGGTCAATGCGGCCTGGACGATCGCGGAAGACGCGGACATTGCACTCGTCCTGGTCGACGCCAGCCGCGGCATCGATCGCAACACCGGGCTGGTCCTCGATGGCCTGGCGAAGGCCACGACACCGCGTTACCTAGTCGTGAACAAGATCGACCTCTCGGCGAAGCAGGCATTGCTGCCGCTCGTGCAAAATCTCCATAACCGGCTGGCGTTCGAGGAGACTTTTTTGGTCTCCGCCCTTCAAGGAGACGGCTGCGACAAGATTATCGACTGCGTCGCTGCACGCCTACCCGAGGGGCCCTGGCTTTATCCCGAGGACCAGCTTTCGGATCTGTCGCAACGTTCGCTCGCTGCTGAAATCACCCGCGAGAAAATCTTCCACCGTCTGCATCAGGAGTTGCCCTACAGTATCACCGTCGAGACCGAGAACTGGACCGAATCATCCTCGGGCGACGAGGTTCGGATCGACCAGACGATCTATGTCATGCGGGATAGCCAAAAGGCCATCGTGCTCGGCAATGGCGGCCGGATGATCAAGATCATCGGTGCAGCGGCCCGTGAAGAGCTCGAACAGCTACTTGAAGTTCGGGTCCATTTGTTTCTTTTCGTCAAAGTGCGGCCGCAATGGATGGAGGATCCAGAGCGCTACGCAGAAATGGGCCTCGATTTTCCCGGATAAGGCGTCATGGAATGGCAGGATGAGGGCAGCATACTAAGCGCCCGCAGCTTCGGCGAACGTGACGCGATCGTCAGTCTGATGACCTTCGAGCATGGGCGCCATGTCGGGCTCGTCCAGGGCGGCGCCAGTCGTCGCCAGCGGGCCACCTTGCAAGCCGGCAATCATGTCATGTGCGAATGGCGGGCCCGATTGGCCGATCACCTCGGAACCTTTCGGCTCGAGCCCATCGAGACCTTGCGCGCCCAGGTCATCGAGGACCCGGCCAAGCTTGCCGCGGTCGAAGCCTGCTGCGTTCTCGTCGATAGTTGTGTCGGTGAACGCGATACCCACCCACAGATTTGTGCCGCCCTGATTTCCCTGATCAGACGCATCGGCAACCGTGACGATTGGCTTGCCGATGTTCCCCGATTCGAGATCTTGCTGCTGACCCAGCTCGGCTACGGGCTCGAACTCCAGACCTGTGCGCTCGGCGGCCCGGCGGACGATCTGGGCTTCGTTTCGCCCAAGACCGGACGCGCGGTCAGCCGTGAAATAGCCGAGCCCTATCGCGCGCGGCTATTGCCCTTGCCACGGTATCTGGTGTCGAGCGAGGTGCCGGACGACGAGCAGATTCTCGATGCGTTCAGGCTGTCCGGTCATTTTCTGCGACGCCGGTTGTTCGATCCCGCGGATCGGTTGTTGCCGATGGCACGCGATCGTCTGATCGGCTATGTCCAACAGTCCTCAAAATCCGATAGGTCGAATTAGGAGACTTCATGAACGCTGCGGCCGCGTCACCGGAATCCTCCGGCAACGTTATCGACCTTCGCGCAGCCTTGAGCGAGCGCTATCTGGCCTACGCGCTGTCGACGATCACGGCGCGGTCATTGCCCGACGTCCGGGATGGCTTGAAGCCTGTTCAGCGGCGCATCGTCTACGCCATGCTGCAACTGCGGCTGGATCCGTCGAGCGGCTTCAAGAAATGCGCCCGCGTCGTCGGCGATGTCATCGGCCGCTATCATCCCCATGGCGATGCCGCAGTCTACGATGCACTGGTCCGTCTCGCCCAGGATTTCGCGCATCGTTACCCACTCGTCGACGGACAGGGTAATTTCGGCAATATCGACGGCGATAACGCTGCGGCGATGCGGTATACCGAAAGCCGCCTCACCGAGGTTGCAATGGCGCTCCTAGAGGGTATCGACGAAGATACCGTCGAGTTCCGGGCCAATTACGACGGCAGCGAACGCGAGCCTCTGGTCCTGCCCGCCGCTTTCCCCAATCTTCTGGCGAACGGTTCAGCGGGCATCGCCGTCGGCATGGCCACGAATATCCCGCCTCACAATGCGGCCGAAATCCTTCGGGCTCTGATTTTCATGCTCGAGCGTCCGAGCGATGCCCGTTTGCCCGAGACACGCGAACTCCTGCATTACATCAAAGGACCCGACCTGCCGACCGGGGGCGTCTTGATCGAAACTCAGGACAATCTCGAACAGGCCTATGCGACCGGCCGCGGCAGTTTTCGCCACCGAGCCCGCTGGGAAGTCGAGAAGCTGCCCCATGGGCAGTACCAGATCATTGTCACTGAAATCCCCTATCAGGTCCAGAAATCCCGCCTGGTCGAGCGCCTTGCCGAGCTTTTGGCAGCGCGCAAACTGCCTCTGCTCGCCGATCTGCAAGACGAATCGACCGAGGAAACACGCCTGGTCCTTATCCCCCGGTCGCGCAGTGTCGAACCCGAAAGCCTTATGGAGCACCTGTTCCGGCAAAGCGAACTCGAGGTGCGCCTGAGCCTCAACATGAACGTTCTGGATGCGGCGGGCATTCCTCGCGTCATGAGTCTCGCCGACGTTCTTCACGCTTTCATCCTGCATCGCATGGATGTTCTCGTCAGGCGCAGTCAGCATCGCCTGGAAAAGGTCGAAGACCGGCTCGAGATCCTCGATGGCTATCTCAAGGCTTTCCTCGACATCGACGAGGTCATCAGGATCGTTCGGGAGGAGGACGAGCCAAAAACGGAGCTGATGCGAGTCTTCGAACTCTCGGAACGCCAAGCGGAAGCGATCTTGAATCTAAGGCTGCGCAATTTGCGGCGCCTCGAGGAAATCGAGATCAAGAAGGAGCGGACGGGACTGCGTAAGGAACGGGCCGAATTGCGGGCCCTGCTGCAGGATGAGGGGCTTCGTCGAACCCACCTCAAGGAACAGATGCAGGAGGGCGTGGAACGCTTCGGCAAGGAGCCGCGCGGTGGACGATTGACAAGTTTCGGTGAGGCGTCCGCGCACGACGCTAATATCCTCGAACTTCCGGTCGAGCGTTCGCCCGTCACGGTGGTCTGTTCGAGAAACGGCTGGATTCGCGCCATCAAGGGTCATGTACAGGACGGCAGTGAGATCAAGTACAAAGAAGGTGACACTGAGGGCTTTGTCCTGAAGGCGACGACGGCGGACAAACTTCTCGCCGTTAGCCGCCTCGGCCGCTGTTACGTCATCGCCGTCGACAAGTTGCCAAGTGGTCGGGGTATGGGCGAACCGATCAACCTCCTGATCGATCTTGCTGCAGGCAGCGATCTGATCGGCCTTTGCGTCCATGACCACGAGGGCGAGTTGATCTTCTCGACACGCCAGGGTCGCGGATTTCGTGCGCGCGAAGGTGATATTGCGGCGCAAACCCGAACGGGACGCCACGTCGTCAACCTCGCCGAAGGTGACAGCCTGCAGGCAGTGCGACCTGTCCAGGGCGACCACATCGCGGTCATTGGATCGAACAACAGGCTTCTTGTCTTCAAGCTCTCGGAGCTACCGCAAATGAACCGTGGTCGCGGAGTCATCCTCCAGCGCTATCGCGAGGGTTATCTGGAAGATCTCATATCGTTCGATTTGGAGCAGGGTCTAAGCTGGAGCGCCGGCCAGCGTACGCGAACGCAAAAAGACGTTACAACCTGGCTTGGAGTGCGAGGGGGAAGTGGAAGAATGGCACCACCCGGCTTTTCGAAAAGCCGGCGGATGTAGGTCTATGAGCATACGCGCATGGGTTTTGTATCTGATGACCGTGCACAATCATTGGTCAAAATGCGTCAAAAACGGGCAGAGAATTGCGAATTCGTTGTCGCGTTGACTTGACGCCTTGACGAGAGGCCGCTATCAAAAATCTAGCCCTGTTGCCCGTTAGACACAAAAAAGTGCCGGACCCGAAGGCCCGGCGAGTTAGATCAGGGAGGCTAAACATCTGGGTGGGAGAAAACTCCCTGCTCCGACAAGAGAGCCAGAGCGCGCCGCTAGGGCGCCAGCAAGACGGTCCCAGAACCACCGTCATGCTGCAGTGCAATAAATAGGACAAAGCGAGCAGGTGCGCTAGGACTTAAGCGCATAGCTGGGCTATTGTTTTTGCAAAGCTGTTTCAGCAGGTGAATCAAGGCCGCAAGCCAATGCCCCTACCAGACGGGCTGCGCGGCAACTTTTTCCAGCAAGAAATCACGAAACACGGCGACACGCTTCGATGCTCGAAGCTCCTCAGGATAAACGAAATATGCCGTGAACGTTGGGCCCTCGATGTCCGGAAGGACCCGCTGTAATCGATTGGACGTGGACACCAGATAGTCCGGCAGCGACGCGAGCCCCAGCCCGCTTTCCGCAGAACGCAACATCCCAAAAACATTATTGACGTGAAGTGAAGCCGAACGCGTGCTCGTGGTTTCGTTGTCTTCGACGCCCGCCTGAAGAATCCAGTTCAAACTCGCGACCGGCGGAATGACATCGTCGCCGTATACGATCAGACGGTGTTTTTCGAGATCGCCGACGTTCTGGGGGGCTCCATTGCGCTGCAAATATTCAGGTGAGCCATAGATATGGGTATGGACCGTCATCAGGCGGCGCTGGATCAGATCGGGCTGGGTCGGACGGTTCAAACGGATGGCCACATCGGCCTCACGCATGGACAGATCGACGTCGCTGTCGGTAACCAGCAGGGTAATCGTCATTTCCGGATAACGTTCGACGAACTCCCGAAGGTGCGTCGTCAGCCACACTGTGCCCAGGCCGACCGTCGTGTTGATCCGCAGATGTCCGGTCGGTGAATTCCTGCTTTCCCCTAGAACCGTCTGCACGGAAGCCATGCTTTTTGCGACTTCACGGGCTGTTGCGAGCAGGATCTCGCCTTGCTCGGTCAGAATGAGGCCGCGAGCGTGTCGGTGAAACAGGCTGGTGCCCAAATCTTCCTCTAGTGCCCCGATCTGTCGGCTGATTGCCGATTGACTGAGACCCAACCGATCGGCGGCGCGCGTGAAGCTGCCGACTTCGGCGACCGCGTAGAAGATACGGACCCTGTCCCAGTCCATTCTTGCTGCCTTCTCTGGTCAGTATGAACGAAGTGGCTGGCGCTTTGTGCGCAACCACAAGACTTCGCTAGGGAATCCCGGAGAGAAATTTCTCTGCTTCCAGGGCCGCCATGCAGCCGGTCCCGGCCGCTGTTACGGCTTGCCTGAACACCTTGTCTTGAACATCTCCAGCCGCAAAAACGCCCGGCACACTGGTTTTCGTGCTGTCGGGCGCCGTGATCACATACCCCTCGCGATCCATCTCGACCTTGCCTTTCAAGAGCGAGGTGGCGGGATCATGACCAATTGCGATGAACAAGCCATCGACAGCAAGCTCCGTCAATTCGTCGGTTCGGACATGGCGCGCACGCACCCCGGTAACGGTCAAGGGCTCTGTAGTACCGATGACCTCATCAACAACATGATCCCACATGATGCTGATCTTGGCATTCTGGAAGACACGGTCTTGAAGGATTTTTTCCGCTCGAAAGGCCTCACGGCGATGGATCAGCGTGATGTGCTCGCACATCTGGGAAAGATAAAGTGCTTCCTCGGCTGCCGTATTGCCGCCGCCGACGACGGCGACCGGCTTGCCCCGATAGAAAAAGCCGTCGCAGGTCGCACAAGCAGAAACGCCGTATCCCGAGAATTTCTTTTCGCTCTCAAGGCCCAACCAGCGGGCGGTGGCACCGGTTGCAAGAATCAGACTTTCGGCGTGGTAGAGCAACCCCGCGTCGGTGGTTACCTTGAACGGACGTTCTCCGAGTTCGAGCGATGTCACCACATCGAAAACGATTTCAGCGCCGCAATGCGTCGCCTGAGCGGCCATCTGTTCCATCAGCCAAGGTCCCTGAATGACCTCGGCAAAGCCCGGATAGTTCTCGACGTCAGTGGTGATCGAAAGTTGGCCGCCCGGCTCAAGTCCCTGGACCAGAATTGGCCCCAACCCGGCACGGGCCGCATACACCGCAGCCGTGTAGCCGGCCGGTCCCGATCCGATGATCAGCACCTTGGCATGACGAGGCGTTGTCATTTTCTTCCCCAATTCGAGCCACCGGCGCCTTCGCAGGCCGTGGCACGGAAACTAGGTTGCGCTTAATTCGCCGGGATAAGTATCGCTTATCGCTGTCGCGAGGTTCAAGACGCCATGGACCCAAAGCCGACGGACAGCACCTCGAAGTAACGAGTGCCGCGTGGGGTCGTCACCTCGACGTTGTCACCCGCTTCTTTGCCGATCAATGCCTGGGCCAGCGGTGCGTTGATTGACAACAGTCCTTTCTGGATTTCCGCCTCTTCGGGACCGACGATTCGATACGTTATCTCTTCTTCGGTTTCTTCATCGACCAACTTGACGTTGGCACCGAACATTACTTTGCTGCCGGTCTGCCGGGACACGTCAATGATTTCCGCTCGCGCGAGCTTGTCTTCGAGTTCGAGGACGCGTCCTTCGATGAAACCCTGACGCTCCCGCGCTGCATGGTATTCTGCGTTCTCGGAAAGATCACCATGCTCGCGTGCGGCGGCAATCGACTTGATCACTGCAGGCCGCTCGATGTTCTTCAGCCGCTTAAGCTCGGTCGATAGACTTGCATGCCCTTCCGGCGTCATAGGGATCCTGTTGACCATCTGAAAAAACCAGTATCCGATCAGTGAGGTTAAGAAGCGCGATCATGCGCTCTGGTTGAAATTTTGTCGAGCGATCTAAGCTAGAGGCGAGAAATAAGACTGCAGCGGAGCCACTTCAAGATCATCCTGCTTCAGCTGGCTGATCGCCTGGACGACGGCTTTGGCCGCAGCAATTGTCGTATAATAAGGAAGCTTTGCCATCAAGGCTGCGCGTCGCAGCGAGTAGCTGTCACGGATCGCCTGGCGTCCTTCCGTCGTATTGATGACGAGACGGATTTGATCGTCCTTGATCTGATCCTCGATATGCGGCCTGCCTTCATGGACCTTATTGACAACGGTCACCTTTAGCCCGGCCTCGGCCATTGCTGCCGCGGTTCCGCGGGATGCTAGGATTTCAAACCCCATGTCGATAAGTTCCCGGCCGATGGCGCCAAGATAAATCTTGTCTTGATTCTTCACTGAAATGAACACCTTGCCGGAGGTCGGCAATTCGGCGCCTGCTGCCAGTTGGGCCTTGGCGAACGCCCTTCCGAAATCACTGTCGATCCCCATCACCTCGCCGGTCGACTTCATTTCCGGGCCCAGCAGCAAATCGACGCCAGGAAATCGCGCAAACGGAAACACGGCTTCCTTGACCGCGATATGGTGCATCGACAGCTGCCGCAGACCGAAACTGCCGAGCGTCTCGCCGCTCATGACCCGCGCCGCGATTTTCGCAATCGGTATGCCGATGGCTTTGGCGACAAACGGTACTGTCCGGCTTGCCCGCGGATTGACCTCGAGGATGAAGATCTCGTTTTCGCAGATGGCCATCTGCACGTTCATCAACCCGCAAACGCCCAATCCCTTGGCAAGGGCTTCCGCCTGCTCGCGAACGGCCTCGGTCGTCGTCTTGTCGAGTTGATAGGGCGGCAGAGAGCAGGCACTGTCACCGGAATGGATCCCGGCCTCCTCGATGTGCTCCATTATCCCGGCGACGAAGACGGTCCCATCGTCCGCCAACACGTCGACATCGATTTCAATCGCATTGGTGAGATAGCTATCCATCAAGATCGGAGCGCGACCGGAGACCGCGGCGGCCTCGGCGACGAACGCGGCAAGTTCCGACTCGTCCTGGACGATGCGCATCGCTCGTCCGCCGAGCACATAAGATGGCCGCAGGACCAGCGGATAGCCCAGCTTGCGGGCTTTCTCGACGGCATCTCCTTGATTGAAACAGATGTCATTCGCCGGTTGTCTGAGACCGAGCTTACGCAAGAGCCCCTGAAACCGCTCACGATCCTCGGCGAGATCAATCGCGTCGGGCGATGTGCCGAGGATTGTGAATGCCTGCTCCTCGAGTTCGGCAGCGAGCTTGAGCGGTGTCTGTCCACCAAGCTGGACGATAAGGCCGAGAAGGTCACCTTTTCGGCTCTCGGCATAAGCTATTTCGAGGACATCCTCATTGGTCAGTGGTTCGAAATAGAGGCGATCCGAGGTATCGGGGTCGGTCGAGACGGTTTCCGGATTGCAGTTGACCATGATGGTCTCGATGTCGACGTCCCTCAGGCCGAAGGCGGCATGGACACAACAATAATCGAACTCGATGCCCTGGCCGATCCGATTCGGTCCGCCGCCGAGAATGATCACTTTGCGGCGCTCTGAAGGTTGAGCTTCACATTCAGGTTCGGCGCCGACGATGCCGGTCTCGTGACAGCTGTACATATAGGCGGTGCGAGAAGGAAACTCGGCAGCGCAGGTATCGACGCGCTTGAATACCGGCCGCACACCCAGGTCCCATCGAAATTCGCGGACATCGCGCTCGGTTTTGCCGACCAGCGTCGCCAGTCGGGCATCGGCGAAGCCGGCAGCCTTGATTGCCCTCAGCCGTTCCTTGTCGGAGGGCAGGCCCTCCTCGATGATACGACCCTCAGCTTCGACGATTTCCCTGATTCGTGCCAGAAACCAGGGATCGTACTTACAGATCGCATGAATGTCTTCGAGTGGCATGCCGAGCCGGAAGGCTTGGGCGATATAGCGCAACCGATCGGGGGTCGGTCGTGCCAGAACGGCGCGGATCGCCGCCTCTGGGTGATCCTGATCCTCAATTCCCGGAATGTCGATATCGTCCAAGCCGGTGAGCCCGGTTTCCAGCGAACGCAGTGCTTTCTGAAGCGATTCGCCAAACGTCCGGCCGATGCCCATCGCTTCGCCGACCGACTTCATCGACGTCGATAGGAGGGCCTCGGTTTCCGGGAATTTCTCGAACGTGAAGCGCGGCACCTTGGTGACGATGTAGTCGATGCTCGGCTCGAACGACGCCGGCGTCACGCCCGTAATGTCATTCAGAATCTCATTGAGCGTATAACCGACTGCAAGGCGTGCCGCGACTTTAGCAATCGGAAAACCTGTCGCCTTCGAAGCCAGGGCAGAGGACCGCGATACGCGCGGATTCATCTCGATCACGACCAGCCGGCCCGTCTTTGGATCGACCGCAAACTGCACGTTCGATCCGCCGGTATCGACGCCGATCTCGCGCAGAACCGCAATCGATGCATTGCGCATCATCTGATATTCTTTGTCGGTCAGCGTCAGGGCCGGCGCAACGGTGATACTATCGCCTGTATGCACACCCATCGGATCGAGGTTTTCGATTGAGCACACGATGATGCAGTTGTCCGCATGGTCGCGGACAACCTCCATCTCGAATTCTTTCCAGCCCAGCACCGATTCCTCGATGAGGACCTCATGGATCGGCGAGGCCTCGAGTCCGCCCGCAACGATTGCGTCGAACTCTTCTCTATTATAGGCGATGCCGCCGCCGGTGCCGCCCAGCGTGAAGCTTGGGCGGATGATCGCTGGAAGGCCGGTCTCCTGAACCCGCTCGCGGGCTCCCTCCAGGGAACTAACCACAGCGCTTTTCGGCATATCAAGACCGATCCGGGTCATCGCCTCGCGAAACAGATTGCGGTCTTCGGCCATGTCGATCGCTTCCTGGCTCGCACCGATCAGCTCACAGCCGAAACGTTGTAGAACGCCATTGGAAGAAAGGGCGCGCGCAATATTGAGTGCGGTCTGACCGCCCATCGTCGGCAATAACGCCGACGGTCTTTCGCGTTCGATAATGCGAGCCACGAATTCCGGCGTTATGGGCTCGATGTAGGTGGCATCCGCAGTCTCCGGATCCGTCATGATCGTAGCCGGATTCGAATTGATCAGAATGACCCTGTAGCCCTCGGCCTTCAGAGCCTTGCATGCCTGGGTTCCGGAATAGTCGAATTCACAAGCCTGGCCGATGACGATCGGACCGGCTCCGACGACCAGTATGGACGTGATATCGGTGCGTCTTGGCATACTCAGCCCCGTCCGACGGCAGTGATCATGTCCAAAAACCGGTCGAACAAATAGTCGCTGTCCATCGGTCCAGGCGATGCCTCGGGATGATATTGGACGGAGAAAGCCGGCAGATCGACCGCACGGATCCCTTGGATGGTCTGGTCGAACAGTGATCGATGGCTCACTTCCAAAGTCTGCGGCAGTGCCTCATCGGCAACGGCAAATCCATGGTTCTGCGAGGTGATCACGACTTTTCCCGTAAGCAGATCGATGACGGGGTGATTCGCCCCATGATGGCCAAACGGCATCTTTGTGGTCCGTGCACCCAGCGCCAGAGATAGCAATTGGTGACCAAGACAGATGCCGAAGATCGGCAAGCGTTCGGCCAAAAGCTTCTTGATCTCGTCGACGGCATAGATCCCGGTTGCGGCAGGGTCGCCCGGCCCGTTGGCAAGCACCACGCCATCGGGCTTCAACACGCGGATCTGTTCCGCGGATACCATCGCCGCCATGCTCGTCACTCGGCATCCACGCTCGGCAAGATGGCGCATAATGTTGTTCTTGACGCCGTAGTCGATCACGACGATGTGCGGTCCGGTGCCCGAGCCGGTCTGATAGCCCCGGCCGAATTTCCAGTTGCCCTGACGCCATTCATGATAATCGCCACGAGATGCCTCCGGCGCCAGATCCTGCCCCAGCATCTGAGGAATTTCACGGGCCGCTGCACGCATCCGTTCGATGTCCAATTCGCCCGATGGATCATGATGCAGCATCGCATTCTGCGAGCCGTGGTCTCGCAGGTGTCGCGTCAGCCGCCGTGTGTCGATGCCGGTGATCGCAATGATCCCATACTGCTCCAGCCAATCGGCCAAATGCGCCGTGCTGCGCCAGTTGGACGGTTCGCTGATGGCAGAACGAAGGACGATCCCGCGAACACTGATGTCCGGTGCCTCGACATCCTCCCTATTGATCCCCACATTGCCAATGTGTGGGAAGGTGAAGGTGATGATTTGACCCGCATAGGACGGATCGGTCAGGATCTCTTGGTAGCCGGTCATCGCCGTGTTAAAGACCAACTCCCCGTATGAATTGCCGCGCGACCCACTGCCCACGCCAAGGAAAGCAGTACCATCAGCGAGCACGAGTGCTGCGGTCGGGGTGCGCAGTTGGGCGATCTGCATGTGGGAGCGTTCCGAATGGTGCGAGGCGGCGGAACCTCGGATGTCGTAGTGACTGTCCTTTCCACCGACGCGCGGTTCTACCACTATTGCCCTCATCGTCAAGGAAACCGGTCGGCTTGAGCGGGGACCAAAAGCCCATGGTCGGATTCCTGAGAGCCACAATCATAAGACCTCGCGTGTATGAAACGCGCCGAGCGTCTCGACTTCAAGGTATGAACTAGTGATCAGACAACAGTTGGAAGCGGCGATGCGACAGGCCGCGGAAGCCGAAAACCAGCGGGCTTTGGCAACACTTCGTTTGGTAATGACCGCACTTAAAGAGAGAGATTATTGCGCTCGCGAAGGCGGTGCTATGGAAGGTCTTGACGACGCCGCAATTGAGGCCATGTTGCAATCAATGGTTGAGCAAAGACGGCAGAATATTACTCGTTGCGAGGAATCGGCGAGGCTCGACTTTGCCGTTCAGGAAGCGGATGAGATCGCTATCCTGGAGCGATTCCTGCCGGCCAAGCTGGGTCCTGAAGAGACGTCGCATGCAGTCACGCAAGCCATTCGGGAAACCGGGGCAACCTCGCTAAAGGATACCGGCCGCGTCATGGCGAGCCTCAAATCGCGTCATAACGGTCAAATGGATTTCAAACGGGCCAAAAAACTCGTCTGCACGCTCCTTCACTGAGGGATCGCCGATGCCGAGACCCCACCAAACTCAGCAAGCCCGGAACGCGCACGCTTCTATCGGAAGCCACAATCTCAGCCTCGACGAGTTTCGCGCACAGATCCCGATCGTCGACGTCGTAGGTCGGTATGTGCGGCTGAACAAGCGTGGCCGCGACCTCTGGGGTTGTTGCCCATTCCACAACGAAAAGACCGCCTCCTTTCACGTCGTTCCGGAAAAAAGCTACTACCACTGCTTTGGCTGCGGCGAACACGGCAATGCCATCGATTTCATAATGGCGGTCGAACGGCTGGAGTTTCGTGGGGCTTTGTTGCGCCTCAGCGAGTTGACCGGGATCGCAGCGCCATCATTCGGCGACGCAAAGCCCAAGGCCGATCCGACATTGTTCGAAGTCAACGGCAAGGCGGCAGCCTGGTTTGTCGAGCAGTTGGGCAGCCCCGAAGCCCAATCGGCTCGTGATTATCTCGAACGACGGGGTCTCGATCGCCAGACGCAAGGTGATTTCGGCATAGGTTTCGCACCCAACGAGCGAGACGCGATGCGGCGAGCCGAGTTGCAGGGCGGTGTCGACGACAAGATTCTGCTCGAGGTCGGTTTGATCGCCCGGTCGGATAGAGGCGGCGACCTCTACGATCGCTTCCGCAATCGGATAATCTTTCCCATTGCCGACCTCCAAGGCCGCATTGTCGGGTTCGGCGGCCGGGCCCTTGGCGACGATGCAACCGCTAAGTATCTGAATACCGCGGAAACGGCGATCTTCAAGAAGGGCCAACTTCTCTACGGGCTGGATCGGGCGGCGAGAGCCGCCCGGCAAAAGAACTCGATCGTCGTTGCCGAGGGCTATCTCGATGTCATCGCTCTGATGCGTGCAGGCATCGACAATGCTGTAGCGCCCTTGGGTACGGCAATAACGGAAGAGCAGCTCGGTCTTCTATGGCGCTATGCCGATACACCTTTGCTTTGTCTTGACGGCGATGCTGCGGGGTTAAGGGCGGCAATGCGCGCGGCGACAAGGGCGCTGCCGCTTCTCGCGCCCGGCAAATCGCTCAATTTTTGTCTTCTGCCGGAAGGCGAGGATCCCGATAGCATCCTGCACAAACATGGGAAGGACAGACTTGTGTCGCGGCTGGAGGTTCGCCTCCCGTTGATCGATCTGCTTTGGCGTCATGAAAGCGCCCAGTTCGTCGACGACACACCGGAAGGGAGAGCTTTGCTTGAGCGGCGATTGCGCGATCTTGCCGAAACGATCGCGGACCGCAGCGTACGCTATCAGTATCAGGAGGAGTTTCGAGAGCGTCTGCGTCGGCACTGGCGAGAGCGCCGGGAAGCCGCACGACGCGGCAGTACCGGTACCACTGGTGCCTCCTATCGCCGCGAATATACCAAGGGGGCCCAACCGGCATCGTCGTCAGCACCGCCCTCGACTCTTGCCTTGGGTGTGCAGGACCCGGATTGGAGACGCGAGTTCATGCTCCTCGCGAACATCGTCATCAATCCGTGGCTTATTCGCCACATAGGTGACCGCATGTCTACGCTTGAACTCGGAAATTCGACACTTGATGCGTTGCGTCAGGAGCTTATCGAGTGGGCGAGCACAAGCTCCGACCTTGACGGCCAGCTATTGCAATCACATCTCGTGCATTACGGTTTTGCCGAGACATTGGATCGTATCACGGAGTTGGGCAAATTCACCCAACCTGTTGCGGCCGGTGACGCGGAATTTCTCGCCTCATGGCTTGAGGCAGCCTCCGCATATGAAGGGCGGGGCAGATATCGCCGGGGGATTCGAGAGCTTGAACAACGAGCGGCCATATCAGGAACGCTGGGGACCACAGCCTATCTCAGCGATTTGTCCAAGTCGATTGGGACCGGATCTCGGGTCGTCGACGAACCCGCCTCAGGCCACGAAAGCGGTCGAAAATAGACGTTGGCCGACTCGACAACACTTTATGTCTTTAAACCATTCGCCTGAACTCATGATGACCCGAAGGAGGCTGCGCTGATGCCCCAAGCCCAGCTGGCTCGTCCATCCGGGGCCGCGACTAGGCCCCGCATGTCCCACAAATCCGACATTTCCGAGCTTATCAGCACGCTTCTCAAAGAGGCTCCGAATTTGCGCAAGCAGATTCAGCAATGGCGAGAGAAAGGTTCGGTCACCGTCGACGAGCTGAATCGCGTTTTGCCGCCGGACACGACGCCGCAGTTCATGGACGACTTGATGGCTCGTCTCGAGACCGCCGGAATCGGCGTTATTCGCGAAGACGGTATGGCCGCACCCGAGGGTGGTGATTCCGAGGATAAAACCGAACAAGCGGGCGAAGAGGAGCAAGAGGAGGCCGACGAGGCTGCTCCTGTCGTCGCGGAGGAGGATCTCGGCCGGACGGACGATCCTGTTCGCATGTACCTGCGCGAAATGGGCAGTATCGAGCTGCTCTCGCGCGAAGGCGAAATCGAGATCGCCAAACGCATCGAGGCCGGCCGCAATCTTGTCCTGGAAGCGCTTTGCGAAAGCCCATTGACGATGCGCGCGATCATCGGTTGGCGCGACGCCATTCGTGACGAGCGTGTCTTGCTGCGGGATATCATCGATCTCGATGCAACCTACGAGGCCGTACCCGGCGAAAGCGGAGGCGACGACTCCAGCGGTGCGGCAACTAACGGCACCCCTGCTTCCACTAACGGCGCCGTCGCTGCGGTCAGGGGCAATGCCGGCGAGACCAACGGCAGTGGCAATGTTCCGCATGACCATGAATCCAAGCCGAACGGATCGCATGCTGAGGGCGGTCAGGAAAGCCAGGCCACCAATGGTGCCGCCAATGGCGAGACTTCGAATGAAGCGGACGACTCCGATTTCGACGAGGATACCCTTTCGCTTTCGGCACTCGAAGCCAAGCTCCGGGATGGCGTGCTCGAGACCTTCGATGAGATCGCGGAAACTTATGCGATCCTGCGGGAGCTCCAGGAAGAACGCCTAGCGGCCATTCAATCGAGCGAGGTGCTTGAGACCGGACTCCAAAAGCGGTACGAGTTCGCGCGCGGTCGGGTAGTGGAGCTCATGACCCAAGTGTCGCTCCATCAGGCTAGGGTCGAGGCGCTGGTGGAGCAGCTGTTCGATATGAACAAGTTGCTGCAGAGCTTGGAAGGCAAGCTTTTGCGGATGGCCATCGGCTGCAGGGTCAGCCGCGACAGCTTCATCAAGCACTACAATGGTCGCGAGCTCGATCCCGATTGGCTCGATCGAATGGCCAATCTGCGCGAGCGCGGATGGGGCGACTTCGTTAGCCGACATTATGAGGACGTCGGATCGTTGCGTGCCGACATCGCAGCGATCTCCGACGAGACCGGCCTTCAAATCAGCGAATTCCGCAAGATCGTCGTCAAGGTTCAAAAAGGTGAACGGGAAGCGAGCCAGGCAAAGAAGGAAATGGTCGAGGCCAATCTGCGCCTCGTCATCTCGATTGCAAAAAAATATACCAATCGCGGACTGCAATTCCTCGACCTCATTCAGGAAGGCAATATCGGTCTGATGAAGGCGGTCGATAAGTTCGAGTATCGGCGCGGCTACAAATTCAGCACCTATGCGACTTGGTGGATTCGTCAGGCAATCACCCGGTCGATCGCGGATCAGGCCCGCACGATACGCATCCCGGTCCACATGATCGAAACGATCAACAAGCTGGTGCGGGCGTCGCGGCAAATGTTGCACGAGTATGGGCGCGAACCGACTCCGGAAGAACTTGCGCACAAGCTCAATATGCCGCTCGACAAGGTTCGCAAGGTTCTGAAAATCGCCAAGGAGCCGATTTCCCTGGAAACCCCGATCGGCGACGAGGAAGACAGCCATCTCGGCGATTTCATCGAAGACAAGAACGCCGTGCAGCCGCTCGAGGCAGCAACACTGGCTAATCTGCGCGAGGCGACGACACGGGTTCTTGCAACCTTGACGCCACGCGAAGAGCGCGTGCTCAGAATGCGCTTCGGCATCGGAATGAATACCGACCATACTCTCGAAGAAGTCGGACAGCAGTTCTCCGTAACGCGCGAGCGCATTCGCCAGATCGAGGCCAAGGCATTGCGCAAGCTGAAGCATCCAAGTCGCTCGCGCCGGTTGCGGAGCTTCCTGGACACCTGACGCTGTTGCGTTAAGACCCAAAAGCTCCGGGCCCGTAGCTCAGTGGTTAGAGCCGGCCGCTCATAACGGTCTGGTCGTAGGTTCGAATCCTACCGGGCCCACCATTTGTCTACATATCGCAGACAATCCAAAACTGACCACAAGAGCGTGTGCGGAGCCCTGCTTAGCCGCGGCGTAGAATTTCTTTCTTGAGAAACTTTGTCGGAAGCTGAATATGGGGGCCAGGATTTTGCTTGGGCAGCCGTTGCTGCTCGAAGTTTGAATTCTGAATGGCAAATTGATCAGCGCAGCTGATGGGAGGCATCTCGAATGGAAGCAAAAGTCATATGGCTTTTCGTTTTCGTGGCTGTTTATTGGAGCTACTGCCTTTTCTGGGGTGTCAAGGGAGCCATCAGTTCCCGCACGGCAAGTGACTATTTCGTTGCAGGCCGCGGTTTGTCCCTTTGGGTATTCGTCCTCGCAGCGACCGCGACGTCATTCTCTGGATGGACCTTCATGGGTCATCCGGCCTCGATCTACACGGACGGGTTCCAATACGCATATGCATCGTTTTATGCGATCACGATTCCCTTCACCGGTGTCCTATTCCTGAAACGACAGTGGGTTATCGGTAAACGCTTCGGCTTCATCACGCCGGGCGAGATGCTGTCCTACTACTTCCGCTCGGATGTCATCCGGCTTCTCGTCATCGTCGTGGCGCTGGTCTTTTCCGTGCCCTACCTTGGCGTTCAGCTCCGCGCTTCCGGCTTCCTCTTCAATGTGCTCACGGACGGAATGTTCGATGTCAACGTCGGTATGGTCGTCCTCTCCGCAGTCGTCGCGATCTATGTGGCTTCGGGCGGGTTACGCGCGGTCGCCTATGTTGACACCATGCAGGCTATTCTCCTTGCGCTAGGTATTGTCATCATCGGCGTGATTGCGATGAATGCGGTCGGCGGATGGAACGAATTAACGCAAAGTCTTGCAGCATACACACAGCTCGAGACTGCCAATATGACGCCGTCGGGAGATCCGTCATACATTGCGATTCCTGGTGTCATACAGTTCGTTTCGGACGGGCCGAGCGCACAAGGCGGTGCCTGGACTGGCATCATGGTGCTCACTTACATGTTCGCGTTGATGGGTATCCAATCATCCCCGGCCTTCTCGATGTGGGCGTTTTCCAATAAGTCGCCCGATCCGTTCGCACCGCAGCAGGTCTGGGCTTCGTCATTCGGTATTGGCATCATTCTCTTTGTGTTTACGGCGATGCAAGGAGTTGGCACTCATTTCATGGGTGCCGATCTCGATTTTGCGAGGGAACGGCCAGAGCTCGTATCCACAGAGGCCGGTCCGAAAGTGCAGGGCAGTCTTATTGAGGTTAATAATCGGGAGGCATTCGAGGCGGCTGGTCTGATCCAATCCGATGCCCGCACGATCGCCTCGGACGGTTTGGCGCTGCTTGGATCACTCGGTGAGGTGCCGACCTTCCAGCAGGTTGCCGATGGCGGCAATGCAGCTGCAGCATCGATCATTCAAGCCACTCCAGATATGGCGGGTCAGCCCGCATTGATCGACATTCGTGACGGTACCGGATCACAAGGCGCTTTGGTCCCGCAATTGATCAATTTGATGGGCGATAGCGCACCCTGGCTCGTCGGTCTGCTTTCGGTTTGTGCTCTGGCGGCTATGCAGTCCACTGGTGCCGCCTACATGTCGACGGCAGGCGGGATGCTGACACGTGATCTGCTGCGACACTTCCTGATCCCGAACGCCAGTCACAACGTCCAAAAGCTTTCCGGACGCATCGGAGTCGTCATCATTGTGGTTCTGGCGCTCATTGTTGCGGTGACCGCGACCGATGCACTTGTGCTGTTGGGAGGCTTGGCGGTCGCTTACGGTTTCCAGATGTGGCCGGCCCTGATCGCCGTTTGTTATTGGCCCTTCCTGACTCGGCAGGGCGTAACCCTCGGATTGATCGCAGGTCTCGCGGCCGTGACATTGACCGAGAGCATCGGCCAGCAATGGTTCGGTATCGAGGCCTGGGGGCGCTGGCCACTTACTATCCACAGTGCCGGTTGGGGCATAATCTTCAATCTTGGTATCGCCATTCTCGTGTCGCTGGTGACGCGTGACGATATCGAGCGGAAGATGGAATTCCACAACTTCCTGGCGGAGCATTGTTCGCTGCCTCCGGAGAAGCGTTCATGGGTTCCGGCAGCCTGGATCATAACGCTGCTCTGGTTCATCTTTGCGATTGGGCCGGGTGCCGTGTTGGGCAACTGGGTGTTCGGCGATCCCAATGATGCCAGCACCTGGCTGTTCGGTATTCCGTCGATCTGGACCTGGCAGCTTTTGTTCTGGGCGCTGGGTGTGATGATGATGTTCTTCCTCGCCTACATCATGGAAATGTCGACCTCGCCGGAGACCGCGATCGACATCCTGGCGGAGGATGTGGCGGAGATCGAGCAGCGGGCCTGAGGGTTTCCCGAATTCGCTAGGTCGGGCGGAGGCCAATAAGCTTCCGCCCGTTCGATCCCACACCTTTCATGGGAATAGGGGCGTTGAACTCTTGGATTTACTACTGGCTTTCGGTGGTGATCCTCACTGCGTTACTCTTCTTTCCGGCATCCAAGATGATCTGGGTGCTCAGTGTCCGACGACTGGAGCGGCGGCGTCGAGAAACCCTTTCCGATGAGCAACGGCTGGGACAGCTTGCGCGCGCCCGATTTATAGCACTGATTGTCGGGTTCATTTTTGCACTGCTTTTCAATTACAGCCTGCTCGGGATGAGCCGTTTTGCCTAGGGTCAGCCTCTATTCGACCCTCAAGTTCGCCGCCATTGTGCTTGGCTTGAGTTTTATTGCTTGGGCATTCTATGAACAATTAATCGGTCGAGATCCGCTCGATGTCGCCTGGGAGGATGCCGAACGACTGTTTGAAGACGGCAGCTATGAACGAGCGGAAGCAGCCTTCAGCGCGATTTTGGAGCAGCGCTCAGACCACCTCTTCGCGCTCAGCGGCCTGGCCCGCTCCCGCCACCGCGCCGGCGCCAACGAGGAGGCGCTAGCCGCCTATAACGAGGTCCTGGCGCTGAACCCGGAACAGGCCGATGCCCTGGCCAATCGGGGTATCCTGCTCGATACGATGGGGCGTCACGAAGCCGCACTGAAAGATTATGCAAAGGCGCTGGAACTCGATCCAGAGCTCGCCGATGGACCTTCATGGATGACGCGTTTCCTGCGCAACCAAGCCGAGGCACCACCGACGATTGCAGACAGAATGGACTATCTGCGTGCAGAGCTGGCAAAGCCAGAGGTCGAAAGAGTGTTGAGAGTTCCTGAAATCGACGAAGCGCAGCGACCCTTTCGCCAGTAACGCGCCGGGAAGCCGATCACATCAACGTCACCCCAATAATGTCGACAAACAGGAATCGCAGGCAAAACAATAGTGCAATGCAGCCGAAAAGCAGACGGACCCAGTCTCGATCGCCCGTCTCGGTTCGATGTGTCAGCGCGTGGTAAGCGACGAAGCCGGTCACGAGTACGAGAACCCAATCGATCAGGGATGGGTCGACCATCGCGCGCTTCGCTTAGAAACAGGGTGGGACTATGCAGTTAAGGCTCTCAGGAACCAACCGCTCATAGGCAATAATCATCGTCATGAAGATACCCATGATGATGACGAGCCAAAGACTATACCTGATTCCGCGATCGAATGCTGATTGAGTGAGTTCTCTGGGTTTGATACCAAATTTTCGCGGGTCCAGGTCACCCGTGGACTCCGCTTCTAGCACAGCCCTGGAAAATTGTCGGACCCATAGCGGCACCCGATCATGAAACATGTAGGGCAGATAGTGAACTTCCAGCATCCGATCCGAAATATCGTTGCCAAACCACCATCGATACGCCGTACGAAACAGCTCGAATTCGCCAATCTGCAACAATCCTGCGGCCTCCAGGACGTCGACCAAATCCGGATTGAAACTGCGCTCATCGAAAAAGAGCTTGCGGCGTCGCGTAGCCATGACGTTCCCAACACCAACCAGCCGCAACCGGGCAACTCAAATCGCGGCCTTCACTCTCGACCTAGGGCGGACATCAGCTCTCGCCACTCTCGCGGGCTCATTCCGCTATCCTCCTGCGAGATATTTTCGCCGTCCAGCATCCGGCGCAGGACATCTATTGCGGACTTCGAGAACTCTGCACTTTTCATGCGATATTGCTCGAATGCCTCGGCCGCGAGCGGTGTCCATCGGCGAACCACCTCGAGGAGAATCTCGGCATAGGCGCGGATCTCATACTGCGCATGTGGATCTGCCCTGAGGGCAATAAACTGAAAGAGATTGTGGAGATCCGTTTTCCAATACCATTCTGTATAAATATTGAGCGGCAAGACCGCTCTCGCGATCTCGCGTGCCAGACCCGGTTTCTGGCTCTTCTCTTCGCCGAGCATACTGCGATAAACTGCGTATGCGCGCTCACCGTTCTCACGCATGGCTTTGGCGATGATCTCACGTTCGGCACCATCGAGCTGCGCGCCACGGCCTTGCCGATTGGTGTCGGCCTGGGCGGCCAGCTGATCGTCTGCGGGAATGTAAAAATCGTCGCTGAGGACCGAGTAACGTGCCGAATACTCGTTCACATTGGCGGTCCGATGCCGGATCCATTGACGTGCCACAAAGATCGGAAGCTTCACGTGGAGCTTGATCTCGCACATCTCGAACGGGCTCGTGTGACGGTGTCGCATCAGGTAAGAGATCAGGCCACGATCGTTGCTGACATGCTTGGTCCCCCTGCCATAGGAAACTCGCGCAGCCTGCACGATGGCGCTGTCGTCACCCATATAGTCGACGACTCGAATGAACCCGTGATCGAGCACGGGGAGCGGATCGAACAGTACCTCTTCAAGGGCTTCGACCGAGACACGCCGTGTCTTTTGTGTCTGGAGCCGTTGTTCCTCGATCGACGCATTCTGCTCCTCGGTCAGGCCACTATGCAATGACATGCTTCTTTGTACATCTCTTGAGTGTTGCGATCAGGATACCGTTGGTCGCCCCTTTGAAGACGCAAGGCAAGAGCTTATATACGTTGTCGCCAGCGACGACTGGCTATGGCGATAAACGCAGTTCGAAATAGGCGTAGCGGACCCGGGGGCGGAGCCCGGCGCCTCCACCAATTCAAAGGATCGGGCCGATTGCCCGAACTTTATGGGGGCGACTTAGGATCGACGTGCGTAGTAAAGGGACTGTTTTTGCCCGGCATGGTACCGCCGATATCGGGCCGTTATGATAAGTGCCAACGACAATCGTATGGCCACCGCTATCGCCGCCTAATTTGGCGACAAGCGCGGTTGAAGGGTACCGGGCAACAGAAACCCTTCGAAAAGTCCACTAGCCTCGGTTGGTGGCGCGGCACGGAGGGCGCCGGGCAACAGAAGCCCTCCACTCTTGACCACCCCGTATTGATAATGGAAGGGGAGAGCCCGTGTCGAATAACGGCCGGGGTTATATCGAATACGGCACGATGGTCGAAGCGGCACTTCGTACCGTTGTGCGTGATGTATTGATTGACGTTATGGAACACGGGGTCATCGACCCCCACCATTTTTATATCACATTCGGCACCCACGCGGCCGGTGTCGACATAGCCGACTATTTGCGTGGCCGTTATCCCGAAGACATGATCATCGTCCTTCAGCATCAGTTTTGGGACCTCGAAGTCGACGACGAATCGTTCGGCGTTACGCTAAGCTTCAACGATAAACACGAGCGCCTTCGCATACCTTTCAAAGCAATCAAGGTGTTCGCAGATCCGGGCGTCGAATTCGGCCTGCAATTCACGATCGCCGCAAACGAAGGCGCTGCCGACGGGGATGAAGCGGGCGACAGTGAAAATCGACCGCAGCTTTTGAATTCGCCGCATCGGGTACGCGCGGTGCCGGACCACGACAGCTCCGAGGATCGACCCGATGACGGCACGGCGGGTGCGGAGATCGTGAGCCTGGATCGCTTTCGGAAAAAATAGGCTTACAGCGGCTCCACAGCGAGCATTGACAGGGCGTTGTCTCGTGTCGCTTCTGCTCCGAACGCATCAAATCCATCGAAGGACGGCAGGATGGTCGAGGGGCAAAACAACAGTACTGCAAAACGTGTCGAGACCGACACGTTCGGACCGATTGAAGTTGATGCGTCCAAATATTGGGGCGCGCAGACACAGCGAAGTCTGACCAACTTTAAAATTGGCGGTGAGCGGCTGCCAGCGGCAATGATTCGCGCTTTGGGCGTCGTTAAGTTCGCCGCGGCCCGTGTGAACATGCGGCTCGGTTCGCTCGACGACAGGCTTGGCAGATCGATCGAGCGCGCTGCGACCGAAGTCATGCAGGGCCAGTGGAACGAGCATTTTCCTTTAGTCGTCTGGCAGACCGGTTCCGGCACGCAATCGAACATGAACGCCAACGAGGTCATCGCCAACCGGGCGAATGAATTGCTCGGCTCCGAACTTGGAACGAAGTCGCCGGTACATCCGAACGACCACGTCAATCGCAGCCAGTCGTCGAACGATACATTTCCAACGGCGATGCATATTGCGGCCATCGAAAGCGTGCACCATGAATTGCTGCCCGCGCTCGAGCATCTTCTCGCTGCGATTAAGGCGAAACAGCAAGATTTCGCCGGCATTATCAAGATCGGGAGGACGCATCTGCAGGACGCGACTCCGTTGGAGCTGGCGCAGGAATTCTCCGGTTATGCCCAACAGATCATCTATGGGATCGATCGAGTCCGTGCCTGCCTGCCGCGCCTTTCCCAACTGGCCCAGGGCGGGACCGCTGTCGGGACCGGCCTCAATTCGAAAAGAGCATTCGCGCACGAATTCGCCGGCGAAGTTTCCAATATAACCGGCCTGAACTTTACGAGTGCCGAGAACAAATTCGAGGCCCTTGCGGCACATGACGCCATGGTGGAAATATCGGGCACGCTCAATGTGCTGGCCACTTCGCTCATGAAGATTGCCAACGACATCCGTTTTCTGGGATCGGGGCCGAGATGCGGGTTCGGCGAGTTGCGACTTCCCGAAAACGAACCAGGCTCCTCGATCATGCCGGGGAAGGTGAATCCGACTCAGTGCGAAGCGATGACCATGCTTTGCGCACAGGTCATGGGCAACCATGTCACCGTCACCATTGCCGGATCCAATGGGCATTTCGAGCTCAATGTTTTCAAGCCGGTCATCGTTTACAACGTGCTGCAGTCGATCAAGCTTTTGGCCGATGGCTGCCGCAGCTTTACCGACAATTGCGTGGTCGGCATCGAAGCCAACCGCGACCATATCGAGAGGCTCCTCCATGAGAGCCTGATGCTCGTCACCGCGCTCAATCCGAAGATCGGTTATGACAACGCCGCCAAAGTCGCGAAGAAAGCTTACGCTGACGGCACATCGCTTAAGGAAGCCGCACTCACTCTGAATCTTCTTTCCGCCGATGAGTTCGACACCTTGGTCCGCCCCGAATTGATGATTGGACCCTCTGACTAGGGTGCGTCATCGTATTCGGGTGGGAACGCGGCTTCCATCACCAAAAGCTCCCCCGGCGGTCCGAGAATCCGGCGCACCCCGAGATTGGGCAAATCGATGCTGCCTTCCATGATCCAGGCGTAGAGATCAAACCGCAGATCGAGCGGTTGAGACGTGGAAGCAATGCCGTCCTTGATGACAATTTCGCTTTGCCGGCCGCCAATTTCGAGGTGACCCCGCCCGGCGAGCCGATCCACAAGCGCCGCCATTGACGGCCCCTGGCTGGTCATATTGACGGCGAGGTCGAAGACTTCGGGAAACTCGATACCGTCTCCTCGAAAGTTCAGCAGCGAGTGGTCGCCGAATTCGCTAATGCGCAGTGTGCTCTCAAGCGACGTCGTGTCGCCCTGATTGGTCAAAACGATCGAGCCTTCGAGAGCGCCGTTTGCCAAGGGCAGAACGATGTCCGAGATGGCAAGACGACCGTTCTGCAACTCCAAGACGAGTTGTCCGCCGGGAAGGCGGGTGCCGGGTGCCTGAAGAATTGTGTCGGCGCGAGCTGAGAGCCTGAGTGCTATGGGAAAATCACGGGGAAGCGTGATTGGTGCATTCGGCCATTTGCCCAAAGCCAATTCGCCCAAGCCAAGCTCGACCAATGCCTTCGGCAATAAACCGCGACGCATCGGTCCTAACAGCTCAGCCGGCAGTTCATCCGCGACAATAAAACCCGTCACGGCGGTTACCGACGGCTGATCATCGATTTCCAGTTCTCCCGCAAGGGAGGTCTGGCCAAGTCCCATCTGAATAGCGGCACTATGGACGCCGAGAAGTTCCTCACTTACACCTTCCCACTCGAGAGCGCCCGCCGGAAGGTTTCGGGATAGTTCGTCGGCTCCAAAGAGGGCCGCCAACTCCGCGAAGTTATCGAGCCGGCCGGTCGTCCGCACACGGTGACTATTCAAGGACTGCCAGGCCTCGATCGTTCCAACGAACTCGATGTCGATGCCGGGTGCGGTCAGCGCCACCTCGATATCATCGCCGTTCGACGATCGACGGGTGGTACCATCCAGTCTTAGAGGGCCGAACTCGGACAATGTCGGCGGCGCCGCGACGCCCGCGGAACGAAGCAGGCGGGCGGGATCGCCGGCACTCGCATCGAGAGCGAAATCGAAAGTGCCGGTCTCCAGATCGGCTGTTCCAACGACTTGCGCAGCGCTATCTCCTGATCCCCTGACGCTCAGTTCAGCTAAGGTGAGCGCGCCACTCTGAACCGACCCGCGAAGAGTGATGTCGCGGGCACGCAATGCGTCAAATGAGCCCGCATCGACGGTTAATTCGGCGGCGATGTCCGCCTCTTCACCCAGGGAAATGAGCCGCCTCAGGGTGCTCCACAGTTGTTCCTGGGTCCAGTCGGGAGGGAGGTACGAATCGAAACCAAGTCGATCGATCGAGGCCGATACCGCAAGGGTCGGCCGCCCCGTTGTCATCAGGGCCAATGAACCCTCGATTCTGGAAGTGTCCATTCGCAATCTGGCCTGTTCGAGCACCAACCTCTGTCGCTGCAGATCCAATTGAGATCGAAACTCGAAAGCCTGCATCATTTCTCGCGGAATGTCGTCAATCGGCAAATCGAACTCTCCAACCAGTTCGCGAAGGCTGGGCCCTGTCAGGACCAAAGAGCCGTTGAACCCGGGCTCACCATTTCGAACACTCAGCAAGCCCTCGATCTGAAGGTTGGTCGCTATGGTTGTCGTTGCGGAAAATTCATCGATCCGGACACCGACACGAGGTTCGAGGGTGCCCTTGATGTCGAAGCTCTGAACGGTCTGATCGCCGATCTCGAGCCCGGTACCGGAGATCACGATAGAACCATCCAAAGGCCCCAAATCGGTAAGATTTCTGATAATCCTAGCCGTGAGCGGAACGCCGCGTTTTTCGATGCGGAAGCCATTCGAGCGAAGGTCGACATCAAGCCTCGGCTCCGCATTACGGTCCAATTCAATGCTTCCGCGAACGCGGCCGGTACCGATGGTTGCTTCAAGGTTTGTCAACGAGATCGCTCCGGGTGCTCTCTCAATGACGGCAGAGGCTGAGATCTCGGGCACTTCCTCCAGCGGTGCGGCGCCGCTCAAAATCAGTTCGGCCATTCTGGAGGCGAAGTGGTCCGCCCTCGGCCCTTTGAGGTTGGTTTCCGCGCGGAGTTTCCCGAGTGCCAAGGAAACAGAACCGCGCGCGTCCAAGACCAAACCATTTGCGGTCGAGAGATCGACATTCCACGGGGAGAAATCGGCCTCGTCTGAGGCGCCAACTGACATCGATACGGAAAGGGTTTCTCCCTCAAAATCCGCAGATGCTTCGATCACGGTATTCAAGCCGGTTTGGCTGCCACGTGCTGTGAGATCGTCGATGTGAAGGGGCGTTTCACCAATTGAGCCCGGCACGTCGATCGTACCATCGACAATCTCGAATTCGGGCAGTGTACCCAGTGTTGGGATTTCTGCGCCCCCTGGCCAGGATGCTGCATGCCAAGCAAGGCGTGGGCGAACAATTCGGACGCTCTCGATCGTCAGTTTGCCGACAATAATCGATCCTGGATCGATCACCATTTCGATCCGATCGGCTTGCACTGTATAGCTTTGGTCAGGGCCCTCCAAGACAACATCGTGCAGGGCTACTGCTGGTCGCGGGAAAAGCGATGCCGTATCGGCATTGCCGACACGACGAACCGAAACACCTCGCTGACCAAGTGCCGACGTAACCTGCTGCTCGACGCTCTTCGGATCGATATTGGGAGCGACAAGTACGAAAAAGCCCCCCGCTAACAGAGCAAACAGCACCAATGCAGCTATGACAAATCGCACTGATATCTCAGCAGATGCCGGGAATTAGCTGACAAGACTAGCAATAATCATCACACTCAGTATTCGCAGAAATACGCACCCACGGTCTATCAAGCCCGTGGGTGAGAGGTCGAATATAGCTGAACGAGACGCGTTCCGTCGACTTGAGTATAGACTTGCGTGGTCGATAGGCTGGCGTGTCCCAATAGCTCTTGAATGGCTCGCAAATCGGCGCCATCGGCCAGGAGATGAGTGGCGAAACTGTGGCGTAAGGCATGGGGTGTGGCGGTTTCGGGAAGACCCAAAGCCCGGCGAAGGTTGCGGACCTTTTTTTGGATATGTCCTGATTGTAATCGTCGTCCCCGCACGCCCACAAAGAGGGGGCCATTGGGCGCTAGTATCATTGGACAGTCAGCGACATAACCGTCGATCGAGCGGCTCACTTGCGGCAGCAATGGCACGATCCGTTCTTTGCGGCCTTTGCCGGTTATCCGAAGGTTCCGGCCAGAATAGTCTTCATCCCGCCAATCACTACGATTGAGTTCAATGGCCTCGCCAATCCGCAAGCCCGAGCCATAAAGCAGCATCAAGACAGCGAGATCGCGTTGTCCAGTCCAGTGGTCCGTGACTGGCCGCTCGGTCATACCTTGCTGAATCGACAGGACTTCCTCAAACGCCAAAGGCCTTGGCAGTGCCCGCTTGAACCCAGGTGTTCGCATGGCTCGCAAAGACGGATTATGAACGTCATAATGGCGATCGATGTAGGCGAAAAAACCGCGAACCGACGCCACTGCGCGGGCGATCGAACTGCGCTTCAGATCCCGCCGGTTGAGATGGGCAAGCCAGGCCCGAAAATCTCTCGATTCGAGCGACGCTAGGTCCGTGAGCGCAACCGGGGCGGCAAGGTGCCCGTTCAAGAATTCGATGAATTGGTGCCAATCGGATGAATAGGCGCGGCGGGTCCGCGAAGCCAGCTGACGCTCATGCGCAAGCCAGCTGAGCCAACTCGAAGTGATGTCCGCCACGTCGTCGCCAGCGCCGATCATGACCCCACCTGGCCCATGCTATTGAGCGTTCGATATTTCATGGCCACCTCATGGCATGGATGCTAGGGACAAGCGCTCCTTGCAAGCTACGCGTAAATCCGGGACATGGCGATCCTTCCGGTCCTTCTCCCTCTACCTTTCGATCAACCATTCGATTATCGATCAGATGTCGTGGAGTGCGCAACTCCCGGTTCATTCGTTCGTGTACCGTTCGGACCGCGCCAAGTCATAGGCGTGATCTGGGATGAGGCGCCTGAAAGACGTTCGCCGCCGGAAAAGCTCAAGTCGATACTGGATCAATTCGATTTGCCGCCAATGCCCCTGGCGATACGGCACCTGATTCGAGAGACGTCCCGCGAAACACTGATGCCGCTCGGCAATGTGCTCCGGCTGGCGATGAGCGTACCAGCCGCGTTCGACGCAAAGTCCGGCAAAGTCGCGCTGGTGCGGGCACCCGATCTGGATCTCAACGCTCTCTCCGCCAAGAGACGAAACGTGATCGAAGCGGCCGACCCTGGGACACCCCTTGCCACAGCGGAACTTGCCCGGCGGGCAGAGGTCAACGCTTCGCTGATCCGCAATATGGTTGGCGATGGAAATCTGCTGCGCGTCGAGGTTCCTGAGAACTGGCACGATGCCGAGGGTCTTGAGTTCCGCGCGGTCACGCTTTCGCCGGCTCAGGCCCAAATGGCCGATATCTTTAAAGCGGCCGTTCGTACATCAGCCTTTCAATCGCTTTTACTCGAAGGGGTTCCGGGTTCCGGCAAGACGGAAGTGTATTTCGAGGCGATTGCAGCGGCTCTGGAAATGGGCAAGCGGGCACTGGTTCTATTGCCGGAGATTGCCCTTAGCGCACAGTGGCTCTCAAGATTCCGGGAGCGCTTCGGCGGCGATCCCCTGGTTTGGCACTCAGGGATCACAGGGGCACAGCGACGTCGCAATTGGCTGCGGATCGCTCATGGTGGTGCGCAGGTCGTGGTCGGAGCCCGATCGGCACTTTTCCTGCCATTAACCGACCTCGGCGTGGTCGTTGTCGATGAAGAGCATGATCCAAGCTTTAAACAGGAGGACGGGACGCTCTACCATGCTCGCGACGTGGCTATTTCCCGAGCCCGGATCGAAGTCTGCCCAGTAATCTTAGCGAGTGCGACACCGTCGCTCGAAACGGCACTCAAGGCCGGTGCGGTCGCCGGGTATAATCAAGCAACGGTGGAAACCAAGTATTGCAGCCTGCCGGCACGGCACGGAGGCGCCAGGATGCCGGTTGTGGATCTGGTCGACTTGCGACGCGATCGGCCGGCTCGAGGCCGGTTTCTCTCAGAAGCTTTAAAGGTCGCGGTGCAAAGGACGCTGGCGCTCGGCGAGCAGTCCATATTGTTCTTGAATCGCCGTGGCTATGCGCCGCTGACGATTTGTCGGGCCTGCGGGTTTCGATTTTGTTGCCCGAATTGCAGTGCCTGGATGATCGAACACCGTTTTCGCGAGCGGCTGATCTGCCATCATTGTGGCTATGTCCGACCAACACCTGAGTTCTGCACCGAATGCGGTGCTCTCGAATCGCTAATCGGGTCCGGGCCGGGCGTCGAGCGCATTGCCGAAGAGGTTGCGGCGCTGTTTCCTGATGCCAAGATAGCGGTCATGGCCAGCGACACGGTTCGAAGTGCGGCAGCCGCTACAGAACTTGTTTCATCCATGCAGCATGATGAAATCGATATTCTGGTTGGCACGCAGATACTTGCCAAAGGACACCATTTCCCCAACCTGACGCTGGTTGGGGTGGTTGACGCCGATGTCGGCCTGACTGGAGGCGATCTCCGTGCCGGCGAGCGCTGTTTTCAGTTACTTTATCAGGTGGCCGGACGTGCCGGCCGTGAAACCAAGCCCGGTCAGGTTCTGATCCAGACCCACATGCCTGAACATCCGGTGATGCAGGCATTGAAGTCGGGAGATCGCGACGGATTTTTGCGGGTCGAATGTGAAGAGCGCAGACAAGGCGGCATGCCGCCATTCGGCCGACTTGCGGCATTGATACTTGCAGGGGCCGATGGCGAACTGGTGAAGCAGACCGGCCGGCGTCTCGCCGCCGCTGCCCCGCATGACGATAACGTCAGGATCCTGGGTCCAGCTCCTGCACCCTTAAGCTTGCTGCGCGGCCGCTATCGCGTTCGTCTGCTCGCCAAAGCCCATGTCGAGGTCGATCTCCCGACCTGGGTACGGGCTTGGTTGGCCCATGTGAGGATACCGAGCAAGGTCCAGTTGCAGATCGACATGGATCCCGTTAGCTTTCTCTAGGGATTTGGGAATTGCTAGATTTCCCGCGGCAAGGTGTCCGGCTGGTGGCAGGGCCACGAATCTTGTCGGGCGGTTCAAGCTCGTGTTAACTCAAACTACCATTGTGGGGCTCGGGATAAGAAGAACCGAGACGGGCCTCCCAAGCCACTACTTTATCCGAGAGCGAAAGCGGGAAGCGCGGGTTTGGCATCATCAACAACCATGACTTCAGGTTTGGCCGAGCGCTATGCAACGGCCGTTTTTGATTTAGCGAATGAGAGCGATGCGCTCGACCGCGTCGCTCGCGACCTTCTCGATTTGAGCTCGATGCTAAAATCGAGTGACGATCTGCGCCGCATGATCAAGAGCCCTCTCATTAGCACCGATGTGCAGGTGCAAGCTATCACGGCCCTGGCCGAGCGCTGTGAATTTGACCAACTCACGACGAAGTTCCTTGGCCTTGTGGCGATAAGAAGGCGGCTTTTCGCATTGTCTGAAATCATCGATGCCTACCAGCGAATGCTTGCGCGTCATCGCGGTGAAGTACGGTGTGAAGTGGTCTCCGCGGTTGAACTGTCAGATACCCAAGTCTCGTCAATCAAAGAGGGGGTCGCGGCTTTCGCCGGCAAGGATGTGACCCTGGACATGCGCACCGATCCGGAACTTCTTGGCGGTCTCGTTGTACGTCTTGGCTCCCGTATGTTCGACGCCTCCTTGAGAACAAAATTACGCAATCTAGAGCATTCGATGAGAGGCCTTGGCTAATGGATATTCGTGCCGCTGAAATCTCGGACATTCTGAAGGACCAAATCGCTAATTTCGGAACCGAGGCAGAAGTCGCCGAGGTTGGACGTGTACTTTCGGTAGGTGACGGTATTGCTCGTGCCTATGGCCTCGATGAAGTGCAGGCCGGCGAGTTGGTCGAGTTTGAGGATGGGACGCGCGGCATGGCGCTCAATCTCGAAACGGACAATGTCGGCATCGTCATCTTTGGCGATGACCGTCATATTCGCGAAGGCAGCAGCGTCAAGCGGACCAAGAACATCGTCGATGTGCCGGTCGGTCCCGGCCTGTTGGGTCGCGTACTGGATGCTCTTGGCAATCCGATCGATGGTAAGGGGCCAATCGAATCCACCGAGCGCCGCAGGGTCGATGTCAAGGCACCGGGCATCATGCCTCGGCAGTCTGTGCACGAGCCGATGCAGACCGGTCTCAAGGCAATCGACGCTTTGATTCCGATCGGCCGTGGTCAACGCGAGCTGATAATCGGCGACCGTCAAACCGGCAAGACAGCCATCGCTCTTGATGCGTTCATCAATCAAAAGCCCATCAATCAGGGCGATGACGACAAGAAAAAGCTCTTCTGCATCTATGTGGCGGTCGGCCAAAAACGCTCATCGGTGGCGCGTATCGTCAAGACCCTGCAGGAGCAGGGAGCGCTCGAATACTCCATCATCGTGGCGGCAACGGCGAGCGATCCTGCGCCGATGCAATTCTTGGCACCCTATGCCGGCTGTGCGATGGGCGAGTATTTCAGGGACAACGGCCTCCACGCGGTGATTGTCTACGACGATCTCTCAAAGCAGGCGACAGCTTATCGTCAGATGTCTCTGCTGCTGCGCCGTCCACCCGGACGTGAAGCCTTCCCGGGTGACGTATTTTACCTCCACTCGCGTCTGCTTGAGCGTGCCGCCAAGCTCAACGACGCTAACGGCAGCGGCTCGCTTACCGCCTTGCCGATTGTCGAAACGCAGGCCAATGACGTGTCCGCCTATATTCCGACCAACGTCATTTCGATTACCGACGGTCAGATTTTCCTTGAGACCGATTTGTTTTATCAAGGCATTAGACCGGCATTGAATGTCGGCCTTTCCGTCAGCCGAGTCGGCTCGGCAGCGCAGACCAAGGCAATGAAATCTGTGGCTGGCCGGATCAAGCTTGAATTGGCGCAATATCGCGAAATGGCCGCCTTCTCGCAGTTTGCCTCCGATCTGGATCAGTCGACGCAGCGTTTGTTGAATCGCGGCTCCAGGCTGACCGAACTGTTGAAGCAGGGGCAATATCAGCCGATGCCGATGGAGGAGCAGGTCTGTGTGATTTTCGCGGGCGTCAACGGCTACCTCGACAAAATTCCCGTGTCTAAGGTCGGACATTTTGAGGAAGGTTTGCTCGACGAGGTCCGGGCCGATGGGCAGGACATTCTCGATGCCATCAGGAGCAGCGGGCAACTTGCTGACGATACACAGGAGAAGCTGAGGAAACTGCTCGATTCCTACGCGAATTCCTTTGCCTAGGATTGAAGGATGCCAAGTCTCAAGGATCTCCGGGGTCGGATCGGAAGCGTCAAGCAGACGCGCAAGATCACGAGCGCGATGAAGCTGGTTGCTGCATCCAAACTCAAGCGAGCTCAGGAACAGGCCGAGTCTTCAAGGCCGTTTGCCGAAAAGATGTCGCAAATGCTGGCCAACCTCGCTGCAGGGGTGCGCGATCTTCCTGGCGCGCCTGCGCTGCTGACGGGAACGGAGCAGCAGCAGACGCATCTCTTGATTGTCGCCACTGCCGATCGCGGTCTGTGCGGCGGGTTCAACAGTTCGATCGTCCGAGGAGCGCGACGGCGTATCCGCGAGCTTGTGGCTGATGGCAAGTCAGTCAAGATCATGTGCATTGGACGCAAGGGCCGCGACGTTCTGCGCCGCGAGTACGCTTCGCAGATCATCGAGTTCGTTGATGGCGTTGCTGGCAAACGCCGAATGGAATATGCGGATGCCGCGGCAATCGCTGCAAACGTCAACGATCGCTTCGAAGCAGGCGAATTCGAGGTCTGCACGATCATCTATAACAAGTTCAAATCGGCGGTGACGCAGGAATTGACCTTCAAACAGCTGATTCCGGTCGACTTGCCTGAAGATTCTGCAGATGCCGAAGATTCTTCCGAAGGCGCGATATATGAATTCGAGCCGGACGAAGAGGGGATTCTTGAGGAGCTATTACCGCGCAATTTAGCCGTGCAGATCTATGGCGCTCTTGTTGAGAATGCGGCAAGCGAGCAGGGTTCGCGCATGGCAGCGATGGACAACGCAACCCGAAATGCCGGCGAGATGATCGATAGCCTGACATTGATCTATAATCGGCAGCGCCAGGCTCAGATTACGAAAGAACTCATTGAAATTATCTCCGGCGCCGAAGCGATATAGGCGTCCGTTGAAGTTGGGAGCGAAGACATGAATGAAGCCGCCGTAAAGACCAACGTCACAGCCGGTCGCATTACGCAGGTCATGGGTGCCGTGGTCGATGTGGAGTTCGATGAGAACCTGCCCGGTATCCTCAATGCGCTGACGACCGACAATAATGGTCGTCAATTGGTGCTGGAGGTGGCGCAGCATCTCGGTCAGGGCACTGTACGTACGATCGCGATGGATGGTACCGACGGTCTCACGCGGGGTCAGGAAGTGCTTGATACTGGAGCCGCGATTACGGTTCCGGTCGGGCGCGAGACTCTGGGACGCATCTTGAATGTCGTTGGCGAGCCTGTCGATGAGCGCGGCGCAGTCAATGCCAAAGCGAGCTCGCCGATCCACCAGCCAGCACCCGATTTTGTCGACCAGGCGACCGAGTCGGAAATTCTTTCAACCGGGATCAAGGTCGTCGATCTGCTGACGCCATATCCAAAAGGCGGCAAGATTGGGCTTTTCGGCGGTGCTGGCGTCGGCAAGACCGTGCTGATCATGGAACTCATCAACAACATCGCGAAGGCCCATGGCGGCGTGTCGGTGTTCGCCGGCGTTGGCGAGCGAACCCGCGAGGGTAATGATCTCTATCACGAAATGGTGGATTCGGGGGTCATCAACTTAGAAGAACTTGAAAAGTCAAAAGTCGCGCTCGTCTACGGTCAGATGAACGAGCCGCCTGGAGCCCGGGCCCGGGTCGGCCTTACCGGCCTAACGGTCGCTGAGTACTTCCGCGATCAAGAGGGGGCTGATGTCCTCTTTTTCGTCGATAATATATTTCGTTTCACACAGGCAGGTTCCGAGGTTTCCGCGCTACTGGGTCGTATGCCTTCGGCAGTGGGCTATCAGCCGACATTGGGCACGGATATGGGCGCCATGCAGGAGCGGATCACCTCGACGAGCAAGGGCTCCATCACCTCGGTTCAGGCCATTTATGTCCCCGCAGACGATTTGACCGATCCGGCGCCGGCGACCACATTCTCACATCTTGACGCGACCACGGTTCTGTCGCGGTCGATTGCGGAACTCGGCATTTATCCTGCCGTGGACCCACTCGACTCGACCAGTCGTATCCTCGAGCCTGGGGTCGTCGGCCAGGAACACTATGAGGTGGCCCGTGAGGTCCAGGAAACCTTGCAGCGCTATAAAGCGCTCCAGGACATTATCGCCATTCTTGGCATGGATGAATTGTCCGAGGACGACAAGCTCACCGTCGCGCGAGCCCGCAAAATTCAGCGTTTTCTTTCGCAGCCATTCTTCGTCGCCGAGGTTTTCACGGGCTCTCCCGGAAAACTTGTCGCCATCGAAGATACAATCAAAGGCTTTAAGGGTATCTGTGCCGGTGACTATGACGATCTGCCGGAGGCTGCTTTTTATATGGTTGGCGGTATCGAAGAGGCGGTAGAAAAGGCCAAAAAGCTTGCGGCAGAGGACTGAGCCGGGACCATGGCAGACCTTCATTTCGAGCTTGTGTCGCCAGAACGGCTGATGGCCAGCCAGACCGCATCGATGGTTGTAATACCTGGCACTGAAGGCGATTTTGGCGTGCTGCCTGAGCATGCCCCGGTAATCTCGACGCTAAGACCCGGACTGATCTCGATTTATCAGGGCGATGCGATTGAACGGCGAATCTTCGTTGAGGGCGGTTTCGCCGAGGTGAATAGTAGCGGGTGCATCGTTCTCGCCGAGGCTGCGGAACCCCTTGAGGAAATCACTACCGATAGTGCCGGTAAGCAGCTGCGAGACGCGGAGGAAGCGTTGGCAGACGCAGCAAACGCATCAGATGCCGAACGCCTACGTCTTGAAAGGACGGTCGAAATCGCCCGGGTCCGGGTCGACATTGCGGGTCAAGGTTAGACTTCCACGATTCGCGGTAGTGGTTTCGACACTGCCTCAGCGTTGAGACCTCGCAGGACGATTTCGGCAATATTTCGATAGTTCGCCGCGTGTTCGCCGTTCGGATCTTGGGCGACGATCGGTGTTCCTCGATCCGAATTTTCGCGGATGGCGAGTTCAAGTGCTATCTCGCCAAGGAAAGGTACGCCGAATTGTTCGGCACAATCCCTGGCGCCCCCGTGCGAAAAGATCTCGGTTCGATGACCACAATTCGGGCATCGGAAAAAGCTCATGTTCTCGATCAGTCCGAGAATCGGGACATTGACCTTGCCGAACATGTTGATGGCTTTGCGCGCGTCGAGAAGGGCTATGTCTTGCGGCGTCGAGACGATCACGGCGCCACTCAGGGGAACGCGTTGAGCCATGGTGAGTTGCGCATCTCCCGTCCCTGGCGGCAGATCCACCACGAGAACGTCGAGCGCGCCCCATTCGACATCGCCCATCATCTGTTGAAGCGCACTCTGTACCATCGGTCCCCGCCAAATCATCGGCGCGTCCTCTTCGACCAGAAAGCCGATGGACATGACGCTCAGCCCATGCGCTTGCATCGGCGCAAGATTACCACGAGGGGTGCTTTCGGGCTTGCCCTTAAGCCCTGTCATTCTGGGTATCGATGGTCCATAAATGTCGGCATCCAGCAGACCTACGCGAGAACCGAGTGTTGTCAGGGCAATCGCCAAATTGATCGCGGTCGTCGATTTGCCCACACCACCCTTGCCCGAGGCAACGGCGACGATATGTGCAACATCAGGCAAGAGTACTTTCTGTGGTTGCTTCGGGGGACGAGGATTGGCGGCAGGTGGCGTCATTTGCATGGGGTGCTCGGCAGTAAGGACCGCCGTGCATGACGTAACCCCGGGGATCGCGCGAATACGCTCTTCGCAACTACGGCGTAGACCCTCGAGTTTGCTAGCCTCATGTGGTTCGATCTCGATGGCGAATCCGACATTGGTGCCTTTCACGACGACGCCAGAAATCATTCCCAAGCTGACGACATCCTGGTTTCGATGAGGATGTCGTATTTCAGCCAGCGAATGGAGCACCGTTTCCTTTGTCAGACTCGTCATGGTTGATCCATCGTGTTGGACGAACGATATTGAACATCAGTCAGTTGCGCTAGCGGACTTCTCCCAGTTCGCTTCGGCATGCTTCCTCGAAATTCTCTTAGCACCTATGGAAAGATAAATATGCCCTGGAACAGTCAAGGAGGCGGTGGTTGGCAAGGTGGAGGCCAAGGCCCTTGGGGAGGTCGTCCGCCCGGCGGAGGTGGTGGGTCTCAGGCGCCGGACTTGGAAGAGCTGTTGCGCCGGAGCCAAGAGAAGTTGAAATCGATTTTGCCGGGTGGCGGGCGAGGTGGAGGCGGCAATCGCATGATCATCGCGATTGCCGTGTTGGCGGTTTTTGTGATCTGGCTATTTAGCGGCTTTTTTCGCGTACTACCGGAGCAACAAGGTGTGGTCTTGAGATTTGGCGCGCTAAATCGTCTGGTGGAGCCGGGCCTTCACTATCATCTGCCTTCGCCGATCGAAACTGTTCTCAGACCTGAGGTCACACGCGTCAACCGGATCGAGATCGGCTTTCGTTCGGCCGGCGGTACAACTCGAGCGTCGGCAGTTCGAGAGATCCCGGACGAATCGCTCATGCTGACAGGCGATGAAAATATTGTGGACATTAATTTCGTCGTTCTATGGCGGATCGACAATGCAGCCGATTATCTCTTCAACATTCGGGATCCCGAAGAAACTGTTGCGTCAGCGAGCGAAAGCGTAATGCGTGAAATCGTCGGACAAAACCCGATAGCCGAGATCACCACGGAAGGACGCCGTGCTATCGAGCAGGAAGCTCGAATCCAGCTCCAGGAGCTAATGAACGATTACGGTGCGGGCATTCTGGTCGATGAGGTACAATTGCAGAAGGCCGATCCTCCGGCGGAGGTGATCGACGCTTTCCGCGACGTGCAGCGTGCCCAGGCAGACCGTGAGCGCCTGCAAAATGAGGCCGAAGCATATGCTAATGATATTATTCCGCGCGCTCGCGGTGAGGCGGAGCGTTTTCTGCAGGAGGCAGAGGCTTACAAGGAAGAAGTGGTCCTGAGTTCCGAGGGTGAGGCAGATCGCTTTCGCTCCGTTCTCACCGAATTCGAAAAGGCCCAAGATGTGACCCTGAAGCGTCTGTATCTCGAAACCATGGAAGATGTTCTTGGCGGTATGAACAAGGTAATCATCGACGAAAACAACGGCACTGGCGTGGTTCCCTACCTACCATTGCCCGAACTCCAGCGTCGAGCGCGCGAGCAACAGACCAACACAACTGAGCAGCAAGGTACCTCGCAATGACACGCCCCTTACTTGTCGGCTTGGGAGTCGTCGCGCTCGTCCTCGTCATCGTGCTCTACCAAGCGCTGTTTACCGTTTATCAAACCAATCAGGCTCTAGTTTTGCAATTCGGCGACCCCGTTCGCGTCATCAAAGAGCCGGGCCTCAGCGTAAAGATTCCGTTTATTCAGCAGGTTGAGTTGTTTGAGCGGCGTGTGCTCGATTATGACGCGCCATCGGCGGAAGTGATCCTGGGCGACCAAAAGCGTTTGGTCGTCGATACATTTGCCCGATATCGTATCGACGATCCGCTTCGATTTCGTCAGAGTGTAGGCGATGAAGATCAGTTTAGGGGGCGACTGGAACCCATACTCTATTCGGCTTTGCGTAGTGTCATGGGCGAAGTTTCGCTGTTTACAGTGCTTTCGTCCGATAGAACGGAATTGATGGCTCGCATCCAGAGCGACGCCAATGAAGCGTTGGAGCGGTTTGGTGTGGACATAGTCGATGTTCGGATCAAGCGTGCCGATCTACCTCAAGCGAATAGCGAAGCCATATTCCGTCGCATGGAAACCGAACGAGAGAGGGAAGCGAAAGAGCTCCGCGCTCAGGGTGCTGAAGTGGCGACGCGTATTCGAGCACGGGCAGACCGCGAAACTCGAGTGCTAATCGCCGATGCGCAACGGCAAGCTGATATCCTCCGCGGTGAAGGCGATGCTCAAGCCATCAATACCTTTGCAAGTGCGGTCGGCCAGAATGTCGGCTTCTTCGACTTCTACCGATCCATGCAGGCGTATCGTGCAGCGTTGACGGATGACTCCACGAGCGTCGTCTTGTCGCCGCAAAACGAATTTTTCCGCTTCTTCAACCGATTGGATATTGAAGGGCTTTCGGCGGATATCGATGAAGGCGTGTTGCCACCTCCGCCAGGCGATCCAGGCACCGGAGATGCGGCCCCAGAGGGTGAAGCGGGATCGTCGGGAGGTGATGCATCACTCGATCTTGGAGCCGAAGATGCTCCCGAGATAGCTGCCGATGCCTTGCCCGGTTTCGTTCCTGACCTGAATACGGGCGTGGCTGGGGAAGGGTTGCCTACTCTTCGGTAAGTTCGGGCTCGATGACCGATTTCGCAACGGCGATGGCTCTGGTGCTGGTGATCGAGGGCATTATGTGGGCCCTTGTACCCGATGTCATGCGCCGTGCGGCAACTCAAGCCTTGGCCATGGATGTTCAGATGCTACGCTTCGGGGGCGCACTTGTTGCTGCTGTCGGAGTTGTGATCGTCTGGTTGGTACGGGGTTGACTAGACTAAGAAAGCTTGGCGTGTGCAGGCGAACTCTTTCGATCTAACTTCCAATGCGCCTTGGCGTGCGCGAACTGGTGAGCAAAACGAATGTTCTTTGAAGCTGTGCGTCTGAACTCCGTTCTCGGGGTGAGCAAGTGTCGAATTCGGATCTTGCCCGTTCTGATGACCATTGTTCTGATGTTCGCCAGCGCTTTGCCACAAACCGGCCGGGCGCAATCCGTCGCTCCGGTTGAAGGGTTCGCCGATCTGGTAGAGGCGGTAGCACCATCGGTCGTCAACATTTCTACGAGGAAAGATGAAACCGCGATCGAACCGGTTGTGCCAGCGCCGGAGTTACCCCCTGGCTCGCCGTTCGAGGAATTTTTCGACGAGTTCTTCGATCGCGATCGCAACCGGGAGCGTCCGCGACGCACCCAGTCCCTTGGGTCGGGTTTCGTCATCGATTCGAGTGGTTTCATCGTCACCAACAATCACGTGATTGCCGAAGCGGACGCGATCACCGTGATCTTTAGTGACGATCGGGAGTATGAAGCGGAGTTGGTAGGGCGGGACCCAAAAACGGACCTCGCCCTACTCAAGATCGAGCCGGACGAGCCGCTGGTTGCACTTGAGTGGGCTGACAGTGACGCCGTACGTGTCGGCGACTGGATGTTCGCGATCGGCAATCCCTTTGGACTTGGCCTTACAGTCACGGCTGGCATTGTTTCCGCCCGAGGCAGGGACATTCGGGCGGGACCTTATGACGATTTTATTCAGGTTGATGCGGCCATCAACCGAGGTAATTCGGGCGGCCCCAGCTTTACGCTTGATGGGAAGGTGTTTGGCGTGAATACGGCAATCTTTTCACCGTCAGGTGGAAATGTCGGGATAGGATTTGCGATTCCGGCGAGGCTCGCTAAGCCGGTTGTCGACAGCTTGAAGAATACGGGGCGGGTAGCTCGAGGGTGGCTCGGTGTCCGAATTCAGTCGGTCACGGAAGATATCGCCGAAACCTTGGGGCTCGACGGCGCCGAGGGAGCCTTGGTTGCGAGCGTGACGCCGGGAGGACCCGCTGCTGAGTCCGATATCGCGCCCGGAGACGTCATCCTCGAGTTCGACGGTCGACCCATCGAGAGGATGCGAGACTTACCGCGAATCGTCGCGGAAACGCCCATTGGCGAGGAAGTTGATGTTGTGGTGTGGCGTCAGGAGGGGCGCCGGACGGTTGGGGTCATGCTTGGTGAGCTGCCCGACGACGCAGAACTTGCGGAAATGACCGGACCAGATGATGGAGCTACTTCGAGTGCGGCGCCGATCGAGGTTCTGGGCATTGTCGTGTCGGTCCTCAACGATGAACTTCGTCAACAGTTTGGCATATCAGATGAGTTGATGGGTGTCGCGATTCTGGAGATCGAGCCTGGCAGCCCCGCGGAAGAGGCAAATCTTCAGGTTGGCGATTTGATCGTCGAAGTCGGCCAAGAGCCAGTTGGATCTGTTCCGGAAATTATGGCTCGCGTGAATCAGGCACAAAGCGAAGAGAAAAAGACGATTTTGCTGCTCTTGAACAGGGATGGCGAGTTGCATTTCGAGGCGCTGAAGATTGAATAGCTCAGTTTGCGTCAACAAATTCTCGACGCTCTATCCCTTGCGCAAAAAGTACCGTCATCAGTGATGTGGAATTGATTCCAACGTCTGCATCGTTGCGAAGTATTTGATGGCCTCGATAGGCGCACCCGATCCCGGCCGCCTTAATCATTTCAAGATCGTTGGAGCCATCACCGACGGCAACAGCGTCGGCGGTCTGGAGACCGTTTGAGAGAGAGAGTTGTTTCAGGGTTTCGAGTTTTGCTGGACCGTCACGCAGAGGCTCTTCGATGCCTCCGGTAAGGCAGCCATTTCTGATTTCCAGACGGTTGCCGAAATGGTGCTCGAAGCCAGCAAGCTCGGCAACGTGTCCCGTGAACTGCGTGAATCCCCCGGATACAAGCGCTGTCACGGCCCGATTAGCCCGCATGGTTTGAACCAGGCATCGTGCACCTGCAGTTAGCTGAATGCGTTCGCGACAGATTTCATCGATTACGGATGCCTTGAGTCCTCGAAGAAGGGCAACTCGGGCGCGGAGGGCGGCAGCAAAATCTACTTCGCCGTTCATGGCACGAGATGTGATTGAGGCGATTTCTTCCTTGATGCCCAAGAAATCGGCAAGTTCGTCAATACACTCGATGGTGATGATCGTGCTGTCCATATCCGCGATCAGGAGGCGTTTTCGCCTACCTTCACTTGGCAACACTGCAACATCGCCGATGCCCTGGCCTCGGAGAGTGTTGGCGAGGGAAATGGCTGCATCCCTAGAGAAACTTCCGGAAAACTCGCATGCTTCCTGTTCCGCCAGCCATCTTGGGGGAGTGTCGAGAAAGGCGGAGACCTCCTTTATAGTATGGTCTTCGAGCGGATCACGCTCAGGATCTGTCACGATACAGAGGGTTGTGGCCACTGAGGCATGTTCTTTGGTGAATCCGGAAGCGACGCTGTGTTAATCGTGATAGGTGGCACGACAGCAAGCGGCAAGTCCGCACTCGCGATGACGCTAGGGAAACAATTCTCCGCTGAAATCATGAACGCGGACAGTCGGCAGGTCTATCGGGATCTGGCCATTCTGACCGCGCGCCCGGGCCCAGCCGAAGAGCGCAAAATTCCTCACCACCTCTATGGCTATCTCGGACCGGAGGAGCAAACTTCCGTCGGCGAATGGCTGCGATGTGCTGCGCCAATAGTTGCAAGGGCGGCTGATACCGGGCGCCCATTGATCGTTGTCGGCGGGACCGGTCTCTATCTGAAGGCGCTGGTTGAGGGCTTTCCGCAGATGCCCGATATCCCTCGATCGGCAAGGCGCGAATTGGAGCAAGATACTCGCGAACTGTCCGGTGCCGAAGTGCACGCGCTCCTCGCGAAAGAAGATCCGGAGTTGGCGGCCAAGCTTCAGCGAAACGATCGACAACGCACGCTTCGAGGCCTCGAAGTGATCCGAGCGACCGGCCAGTCCCTACTATATTGGCAAGAAAAGCCTAAGATACAGTTGAGTCGGCCTAGAAGAACCCTCATGTTCGCGGTTCTGCCCTATCGAAATCTCTGTGCAGAGCGAATTGAGCGACGCTTCCGGGACATGCTATCAATGGGCGCCTGCGATGAGCTTGCAGTACTATTGAAGCGCTATCCGGATCTGCTCGCGCTTCCCTTGGCGCGTACAACAGGCGCAGCCGAACTCACAGGGTATTTGCTCGGCCGATCGGATCTATCCACGGCCACCGAAATGGCCATTATTGCGACACGTCAGTATGCCAAGCGACAACGCACATGGTTTCGCCACCAAGCTACGCAGTTCACAGTCTTTGAGGCCATGGGGGAGGAGGTCTCGACGTGTGTGGTGAGTGAGATTCGCACGCATGCCGAACCGACCCTATAACGATGGCCTTGCACCTAAGGATTGTTGACCCGATTGGGGGGCATAGCTAGTGTCACGCTCCCGTACGAACGGGCCACGCATGGCGGTTAGTACCGGGCGATTAAACTCATGCGCGCACAGCACTCTTTCCATCTAACGCTAGGAGCACGATAATGTCTACTGCAACCATGTCCCGGGACGTCGCATCGACGCCGAAGACCGGGTCACGGGTCGTAGTAGAGGCGCTTATCGAGCAGGGCGTAGACCTGATCTTCGGCTATCCTGGCGGGGCGGTTCTGCCCCTCTATGACGAACTCTTCAAGCAGGACAAGATACGTCACGTTCTGGTCCGCCATGAACAAGCGGCGGTGCATGCGGCTGAGGGCTATGCGCGGTCGACTGGCCGGGTTGGAGTGGTTCTGGTGACGTCCGGGCCCGGTGCTACCAACACCGTTACGGGATTGACCGACGCTCTGATGGACAGCGTGCCGATCGTCTGCCTGACCGGCCAGGTGCCGACCCACATGATTGGCAACGATGCCTTTCAGGAGGCGGATACAGTAGGCATCACCAGGCCTTGTACCAAACATAACTACCTGGTGAAGCGACCTGAGGATCTGGCGCCTTCACTGCATGAGGCATTTCACGTCGCCCGGTCGGGACGCCCGGGACCGGTTGTTGTCGACCTGCCTAAGGATATTCTGATGGGCAGCGCTCCCTATGTGAAGCGCGAAAGGGTTTCGCATAGGGGTTATCAACCGGCCATGGACCCTGATCCGATGAGAGTGGAGGAGGCCGTCGAGCTCCTTTTGCACGCAGAGCGGCCAGTTTTTTATGTGGGCGGTGGCGTCATCAATTCAGGCCCCGAAGCCTGCCAACTGGTTACACAGCTGATTCGCGATACCGGCTTTCCCGTCACGCTGACCCTGATGGGACTTGGCGCCTACCCTGCGAGCGATCCACAATTTCTCGGCATGCTGGGTATGCATGTCACTTACGAAGCCAACATGGCGATGCACGGTTGTGACGTCATGGTAGCGATCGGCGCTCGGTTTGATGACCGTGTCACTGGGCGCCTCGACGGTTTTTCACCTGGCAGCAAAAAGATCCACGTCGATATCGATCCATCCTCGATCAACAAGAACGTTTCAGTTGACGTACCCGTTATTGGCGATGCCAAACGTACGCTCACATCGTTGGGCCAAGCTTGGCATCGACGAAGTAATCGACATGACCGGACTCAGACTGAATCCTGGTGGCAACGTATCGATGGCTGGCGGCAAGCGGATAGCTTGAAGTTTCGCCAAAGTTCCACAGTGATCAAGCCGCAGCACGCGATCCAGCGTCTCCACCAACTTACCTTGGATCGCGACGTTTTCATCACTACGGAAGTTGGTCAGCACCAAATGTGGGCGGCGCAGCACTTCAAGTTCGACAAGCCGTTCCATTGGATGACATCCGGCGGACTGGGCACCATGGGATACGGATTTCCCGCGGCTATGGGTGTCCAGTTTGGTCACCCCGACGCCCTCGTCATTGACATCGCGGGTGAATCGTCCTGGCTTATGAATATGCAGGAAATGTCCACCTGCGTGCAGTATCGGCTGCCGGTTAAGAGCTTCATCCTTAATAACAGCTATATGGGCATGGTCCGGCAATGGCAGGAGTTTTTCCACGGCAACCGCTACTCCGAAAGTTACATGGATAGCCTGCCGGATTTTGTGAAACTCGCCGAAGCCTTCGGCGCTGTGGGACTTCGCGCTGAGACCCCGGACGAGGTCGACGATGTCATTCTGGAGATGATCAAGGTAGATCGGCCGGTGATTGCGGATATTGTCGTCGATCGCACAGAAAACGTTTACCCGATGATCCCGGGCGGTGCCGCCCACAACGAAATCCAGCTCTGCCCAAATGAAAATGAACCGATCAAGGGGTCGGAAGAGGGCATGGTACTGGTCTGAGACCTGATTGACTGGCGATTGGCCGGATCCCAGACAGGGCTACCGTTCTTCATTCCGAAAGCATCAACAGATGGCTGAAATCGAGCGCCGACACACGATCGTCGTGCTTGTCGACAACGAGCCTGGCGTTCTGGCGCGGGTTATCGGTCTGTTCTCGGGACGTGGCTACAATATCGATAGTCTCACCGTTTCAGAAGTGGACCATCAGCGATCGCTGTCGCGCATCAATATCGTTACATCAGGCACCGAAGCCGTGATCGAACAGATCAAGGCATTGCTTGGCAAGCTCGTACCTATTCATCGCGTTCACGACCTTACGATCGAGGGGGCCTCGATCGAACGCGAACTCGCACTTGTCAAAGTGACAGGCGATCGAGAGCGACTAGTACAAGCGCTGCGGATCGCGGATTTCATGCGGGCCCGTCTCGTCGATAGTTCACCCGGAAGTTTTGTTTTCGAGCTTACCGGCAATTCCGATGAACTCGATTCGTTCATCGATCTGGTCGAGCCGGTGGAGGTCAGCAGAGCCGGTGTCGTGGCCATCGGTCGAGGCGAGATCGTGCTCCGGCCACGAGACGCTTGAAGAAAACATGGCAATTAACGAAGGCGGTACGAGCAAGGACCGCGATAGCAACTGAATAGAAAGGATCATCCGGGGATGAGGGTTTACTACGACACCGACGCAGATCTCAACTTGATGAAGAGCAAGAGGGTCGCGGTTATTGGCTATGGCAGCCAGGGATATGGCCATGCCAACAATCTGAAAGACAGCGGAGTCGCCGACGTGGTCGTCGGTCTCCGCGAGGGCTCATCGTCCCGGGCGAAGGCGGAACGAGCCGGACTGCGTTGCATGACACCCGCGGAGGCAGCTGCGTGGGCCGACGTGGTCATGGTTCTGGTTCCGGACGAATTGCAAGCCGAACTCTATCGCGAGGAACTCGCGCAAAATCTTAAGGATGGCGCGGCCTTGATGTTCGCACACGGCTTCAATATCCACTTTCGCCTGATCGAACCACGACCAGATCTCGACGTCCTCATGATTGCGCCAAAGGGCCCGGGGCATCTCGTTCGCGCCGAATATGAACGCGGTGCCGGGGTTCCGTGCCTGTTGGCTATTCATCAAGATTCCTCGGGAAACGCTCGCGATGTCGGTCTTTCTTACGGATCGGCAATTGGCGGCGCCCGTGCCGGAATTATCGAGACCACCTTCAAGGAAGAAGTCGAGACCGATCTCTTCGGCGAGCAAGTAGTGCTGTGCGGCGGGTTGTGCGCGCTTATTCAGGCCGGCTTCGACACACTCACCAAGGCGGGTTATAAGCCCGAAATGGCCTATTTCGAATGTGTCCACGAGGTCAAGCTCATCGTCGACCTGATCTATGAAGGCGGTCTCGCCAATATGCGCTATTCGATTTCCAACACTGCGGAATATGGCGACTACAAGACAGGCCCTCGCATCATCACCGACGGGACGCGTGCGGAAATGCAACGTGTCCTGGCCGATATCCAGGAGGGCAGGTTCGCCCGCGACTGGGTTCTGGAAAACATGGCGGGCCAAGCCTCTTTCAAGGCCATGCGGAAGCGAAGTTCGGAGCATGAACTCGAAGCTGTCGGTGAAAAGCTTCGGGGAATGATGCCCTGGATCGGTGCGAACAAATTGGTTGCGGGCACCAAGGACTGACGGAGAATTCGACTTAGTCGTTCGAAACCGCTCGCAACTTCGAACTTTACACGTCGCTATCGCCTGTGCTGAATAGAGTCACGACGTTCGAGATTTTGAAGTCGCTCAGCTAAAGTCGAGGTCGTAGTGGCAGAGGATTATCTGCGAAGGGTCTATCCTTCCCCCGGCAAGCGCCGGGATGCGCTGACGCTCGATTTGAAGTTTGTTCCATCGGTTATCGGTCTGTCAGGTCTGCTTCGACTTACTTGCCCCTGAGCAAGGCATAGCGCCGCGCGCTCAGGGGACCATAGTCTCGACCCAACATCAGTTCTGGATGGAAGACCGACCATGTCCGCCCAATTGCAAGATTCAGTCATTATTTTCGATACTACGCTGCGTGACGGCGAGCAGTCTCCCGGTTGCTCGATGAATGTCGATGAAAAGCTTCGTGTTGCTGAAATGCTTGAGCACATGAAGGTGGATGTCATCGAGGCTGGCTTTCCGGTTGCCTCCGAGGGTGACTTCAAAGCCGTCAACGAGATCGCCAAGCTCGTCAAAAATAGTGTTGTTTGTGCCCTTGCACGTGCTGGCGCCGTCGATATCGACAGGGCTGGCGAAGCGTTGAAGCCCGCTGCGCGCAAGCGCTTGCACACCTTCATTTCCACCAGTCCGCTGCACATGAAATACAAGCTTCGCAAGGAGCCGGATGAAGTACATGAGCTTGTTGTCTCAAGTGTTCGGCGGGCGCGTCAGTGGACGGATGACGTAGAGTGGAGCTGTGAGGATGGATCACGCAGCGATCATGACTTCTTGTTCCGCTGCATCGAAAGTGCGATCGATGCCGGTGCAACGACGATCAACATCCCTGATACTGTCGGCTATGCTTATCCTGACGAATTTGCAGACCTCATTCATGAAATTCGTCATCGCGTATCGAATATAGATAAGGCGATTCTGTCCGTTCATTGCCACAATGACCTTGGATTGGCTGTCGCCAACAGCCTGAGAGCGGTCGAGGCTGGCGCGCGGCAAATCGAATGTACCATCAACGGAATTGGTGAGCGGGCAGGCAATGCTGCGCTCGAAGAACTGGTCATGGCGATTCGCACGCGCAGCGACCGCCTTTGCTATCACACGAATGTCGTCACGTCGGAGATCATGAAGGCATCGCGCTTGGTAAGTGCCATTACCGGATTTGACGTGCAGCCCAATAAGGCAATCGTCGGGGCCAATGCATTCGCCCATGAAAGCGGCATTCACCAAGACGGAATGCTGAAGAATGCGCAGACCTACGAAATCATGCGGCCCGAAGATATTGGCCTGATTAAGTCGAATCTCGTTCTTGGCAAGCACTCCGGCCGTCATGCTTTCAAGAAGAAACTCGAGGAACTGGGTTTTGTTCTAGGGGATAACGCACTGAACGATGCCTTTATTCGATTCAAGGAACTTGCCGATAAAAAGAAAGAGGTATTCGATGAAGATCTTGTGGCTCTCGTTGATGATGAGCTGCAATCGGAGAACCAGGCCGTCAAGTTTGTGCGCTTGCATGTCGAATGCGGGTCCGATGTGAAACCCAGAGCGGAAATGACGCTGGAGATCAGTGGCCAAACGCGATCTGCGATCGCCACTGGGGATGGGCCTGTGGATGCGACGTTCGCCGCTATTCGTGATCTGTTCCCTCATGCCGCTGAGCTTGCTCTTTTTCAGATTCATGCGGTAACTCAAGGTACCGATGCTCAGGCGACTGTAACGGTCCGGCTGTCCGAGGATGGAAGGACAGTGAGTGGCCAGTCAGCGGACACCGATACTTTGGTTGCTTCAGCTCGAGCCTATGTAGTGGCGCTGAATCGCCTTCTCGATAAGCGGATGAAGTCTGCGCCAGCGGATTTTGACGACCAATTATCTGCTTGACCAAGGGTCTAAATCGGCGTTCATCGCGTAGCGTAACGGTATTGTTTGGCACGGAGGGGTTGTTCTCCTCCGCGTGCCATTCGCCACACAAGTTCGATCGTGCGCTCATATGTTTTCTCGACTTCTCGGTCTGCTTTCCGCCGATATGGCCATCGATTTGGGCACGGCGAACACATTGGTCTACGTCAAGGGACGCGGCATCGTCCTGAATGAACCCTCGGTAGTTGCGATCGCGACAAATAAAGGGCGCAAACAGGTTCTGGCCGTTGGCAACGAAGCCAAACAGATGGTGGGCCGGACACCCGGTAACATCGAGGCTATCCGGCCGCTTCGAGATGGCGTCATTGCCGACTTCGAAGTTGCCGAAGAGATGATCAAGAATTTTATTCGGAAAGTACACCAGCGCCGCAGCTTTGCTCATCCACGCGTGATCATCTGCGTGCCCTCCGGCTCGACAGCGGTTGAACGAAGAGCGATCCAGGAGAGTGCGGAAAGCGCCGGCGCCCGCCGGGTTTACCTCATTGAAGAGCCCATGGCTGCGGCCATCGGTGCTGGGCTCCCCGTTACGGAACCAACCGGCTCGATGGTCGTCGATATCGGTGGCGGCACCACCGAGGTTGCGGTGCTCTCGCTCGGTGGTATCGTCTATGCCCGCTCAATCCGGGTGGGCGGCAACAAGATGGACGAGGCAATCATCAATTACATCCGGCGCAATCATAATTTGCTCATCGGCGAGGCGACCGCTGAGACTGTCAAGACACTAATCGGCTCGGCCTGCCTACCGGAAAACGGCAATGGCGAAATTATGGAGATCAAGGGCCGTGATCTGATGAACGGCGTTCCCAAGGAAATCGTTATCAGCGAACGCCAGGTGGCCGAGAGCCTGGCCGAACCGGTCAACGCCATTATCGAGGCGGTCAAAGTTGCCCTTGAGCATACGGCTCCCGAGCTTTCCGCAGATATTGTCGATAAAGGCATTGTGCTCACCGGTGGAGGTTCACTTCTGGGCAACCTCGATTTTGTACTGCGTCATTCAACGGGGCTCCCCGTTAGTCTCGCCGACGAGCCTCTCAATTGCGTGGCGTTGGGTACCGGACGATGCCTGGAGGAGATGAAGTCGCTGAAGAACGTGCTTCATACCGTGTACTAGGGTTGATGATAGGGTAACGGTTCATTCAGGCCCCCTGTTCATCACTGGTTAACTATGTCGAAGGTAAAGCAAGCGAGCTGCAGTCGGCGGCATATTCTGCAACCAAGAGAGCCCGGGTGTAATCGTGCAGCCACGGTCGATGCCGCATAGATTGGCCAAGGTGGCAATTCCTCTGCGAATTCTAGCTGATCGCATCGCCCTGGCCTCTCTTCTGTTTCTCTCCGTGGTATTGTTGATATTGAGCCACAACGAAGCGGCGATTGTCACGGAAAATAGCCAACGCGCCGCCGATCTCGTTGCGCCAGTCCTGCGCGTACTCAACGCTCCCATTGTCAGCATACGCGAGACTGCAGCTCACTTCGGAGAAGTTCTCGCCGTCCATCAGGAGAATGAGCGTCTACGAGAGGAGAATCGACGCCTCTTAAGTTGGCAGGCCGAAGCGGTTCGCCTCCGCATCCAAAACCAGTCCCTTCGGGGGTTGTTGCAAATGCCCGAACTACCTGCCGGTTCCATCTGGACTACGGCTCAGATTGTCGCCGATACGGGCGGGCCCTTCGTCCAAACGCGGCTCATTGATGCCGGGATCTCGAAGAATGTCGTCACCGGAATGGCCGCCATTAATCAGGATGGACTAGTGGGTCGCGTTGTAAGTGTTGGCGAAAACAGCGCTCGCATTCTGCTTATCACTGATTTCAATTCCCGAATCCCAGTTATCATAGAAAATTCCCGTGACCGGGCCATTCTTGAAGGAGACAATAGCGGCTTGCCAAAACTTCGCTTTCTTCCGCTTGATCCAGACATCAAGTCTGGTGCGAGGGTGCTGACGTCGGGCGAAGGTGGCCTGATCCCGCCCGGTCTTCTTGTCGGCGAGATCAAATCCATAGCGAACGGTGATGTCAGGATTGTGCCATTCGTCGATTGGACTCGCTTAAATTATGTATCGGTTCTCAATCGCGAACCGATTTTGGCCCCCGCAGTGGGCAAGTCCGTGACGAGAGGTCCCCGTTGATCGCGCATCTGAAACGGGAACGCCTGTGAGATCCGAGACCGCGGAAAGCGAGCAGACGGCAGTTTTTCTCAAGAACTCCATACCCTTAGCAACATGTTTCGGTGCCGCCTTTCTGGATATTCTGCCGATCCCGAGCGGATCTCCACAAGTGGTCGCGCCATCCATAGTGCTATGCACGGCATTCTTTTGGTGCCTGCATCGACCAGATTTACTCGGCAACGCTTCCTGCTTTGGATTGGGCGTCTTGATCGATGCGATAGGGGGAACACCGATTGGTGCAACCGCTCTCGTTCTTCTGGCCCTTCGCACAGCATTGCTGACACCCAAACGATATCTCTTGGCGAAATCCTTTGTCATTATATGGATCTACTTCGCATTCATGGCGGCAATCGCCGAATGTCTTAAGTGGATCTTTGCATGTTTTTGGTATGAACGTCTTCTTCCGATCGAGCCGGTGATGGTCGAATGGCTGCTGACATTGGCAATCTATCCCTTCGTCTCGCTCGTCCTATCCAGCCTGAATAATTTACTTCCTAACTCAGACGGTCTCGTTGGCGAATGATGTATCAAGAAGCAGAGCGTCTCCAAATGTTCACCAGGCGTGCGCTCTTGCTTGGAACGGCGCAAGCGCTGACCTTCGGGGTTATCGGCACACGGCTCTATTCGCTCCAGGTTCAAAGACGCGACCAGTACGCGTTGCTGGCCGAGGACAATCGTGCCAGCCAACGTCTCTTGATGCCTCCGCGAGGGACCATCAAGGATGTGCACGGTAGAATTCTGGCGGAAAACATCCCGACCTATCGTGTCCGCGTGATCCGCGAAGATGCTGGCGATCTCGACTTTCTGCTCGAACGGTTGGGTCAATTGGTTCCACTTACCGAAAGTCAGATCCAGGCCGTCACGCGACAGGCACGGAACTACCGTTCCTTCGTGCCGATTACGGTGGCCGAGGGTTTGAACTGGAAGCAGATTTCAGCCATCGCCGTTCATTCTCCAGATTTGCCCGGCGTTGTTCTCGATGCAGGTCTACTTCGACACTATCCTCACGAAGATGTTCTGGCGCATGTTGTCGGTTATGTCGGGCCCGTGTCCGAATCCGACATATCGATCGACCAGGATCCACTCCTCCGCCTGCCTGAATTCCGCATTGGCAAGAGTGGCATCGAGAAAACCTATGACCAGGTGCTTCGTGGCACTGCCGGGCACAGTCGTGTCGAGGTGAACGCTGTTGGACGCGAAATTCGAGAACTGAACCGACAAGAAGGTAAAAATGGGACTGACGTCACTCTGACGCTCGACATCGACTTACAGAAATTTTGTTTTGAGCGTCTATCAGCTGAACTTTCCGCAAGCGCGGCGGTTATTGACGTCAATGATGGTTCCGTTCTCGCACTGACCTCGGTGCCAAGTTATGACCCGGCCGGCTTTGCAAGCGGGCTCAATCATCGCGAATGGCGGGAGTTACGGGACAATCCACGGACTCCATTGGTCAACAAGACAATTCGCGGTCAGTATCCGCCTGGGTCTACATTCAAGATGATCACGGCGTTAGCCGCCCTCAACAAAGGCGCCATTACGCCGAGCTATGAAGCGTTCTGTCCCGGTCATCTGAGTTTGGGGAATGCTCGCTTCCATTGCTGGAAGCAAGATGGTCATGGTCGAATCAGTCTGCTGCAGGCCCTGGGACAATCCTGTGACGTCTTCTTCTATGAGGTTGCTCGTAAGGTTGGTGTAGACGCTATCGCCGAGATGGCCGGAAAATTCGGCCTTGGCGCACCTACCGGTATCGATTTGCCGGGCGAAGCCCCGGGCCTTGTGCCGACCAGCGAGTGGAAAAAAGCGACCCTCGGCGAATCCTGGCAGCGTGGCGAAACGCTCGTGATCGGCATTGGTCAGGGCTATATGTTGGCAACACCGTTGCAATTGGCCGTAATGGCGGCTCGCCTCGCTAATGGCGGCATCGCTGTCACTCCGAGCCTCAGAGAAAAAGTGAGCTCCGACAGCGTATCTGACGCGCCCGAGTTCGCCCATGTCGATGTTTCGGCAGAGGCGCTCTCATGGGTCCGAAAAGGCATGTACGAAGTGGTCAATGGACCCCGGGGAACGGCCCGTTCCAGCGCATTGAAGCTTGAGGGCATTGAAATGGCCGGAAAGACCGGGACGTCTCAGGTACGCCGCATCAACCGTGCGGAGCGAGCTGCAGGACTTCACAAACGTAAAGATCGTCCCTGGGATGACCGGGATCACGCCTTGTTCGTCTGCTTTGCGCCGTTCGACAAACCAAAATTCGCCGTCTCCGTCGTTGTTGAGCACGGGCAAAGCGGAAGCGGTGCTGCGGCACCGATCGCTCGCGATATCATGACCAAGGCCCTGCAACTTGATCAATCGCAGCCTCGGCTTATCGCCGATACGGGACGGTTCGTCTCGGAAGGTTGACTATGGCCATCGCCACCCAGTTCAGGACATCCGAACTCTCGATAGGGGAGAAAATTCGCGGCCTCCACTGGCCCATTATTCTTCTCACCGTGCTGTTGGGCATAATCGGCTACGGAGTTTTGTTTTCTGCTGGCGGCGGTTCCCACGAACCTTGGGCTTGGCGCCACGCAACGCGTCTATCGCTAGGCTTGGTTGTGTTGCTCGTAATCGCACTGATCGATATAAGGATCTGGTTTCGGTGGGCCTACGTGATTTACGGCGGCGCGTTCGTTCTGCTGCTCGGTGTGGAGATTCTCGGCACATTGAGCAATGGCGCTCAGCGTTGGATCAACATCGGTTTCATCCAGCTGCAGCCATCCGAGATCATGAAGGTGGCATTGATCATCGCTCTCGCACGATATTTTCACAGTGGCTATTTGGAGGATACGAAACGGGTAACCTTTTTAGTTGTGCCAGTGCTGATTGTCGTCTTGCCCGCGGCAATGGTCCTTCGACAACCGGACCTGGGCACTGCTGTAATGTTAGTATCTGCAGGCATAGCCATGCTTTTCCTTGGGGGTGTTCGGATCTGGAAGTTCATGCTCGGGGCAGCGATATGCGCCGGCGCCTTGCCCGTTGTCTGGTCGGCATTACACGATTATCAGCGGGATCGTGTTATGACATTCCTCAATCCGGAGGGCGACCCTCTCGGTACGGGTTACCATATTATTCAATCGAAGATTGCGCTCGGTTCCGGCGGACTTTGGGGACGCGGGTTTCTCAACGGCACTCAGGCGCAACTGAGTTTCTTGCCTGAAAAGCAGACCGATTTCGCGTTCACCATGCTTGCGGAAGAAACGGGCTTGGTCGGAGCATTGCTTCTCCTCGCTCTATTCCTCGCGTTGATTCTTATGGGATTGTTGGTGTCGATGCGGGCGAACAGTCATTTTTCACGCTTGCTCGCCGCAGGGTTGAGCTTCAATCTGTTCCTCTATGTCGTAATTAATGTCTCCATGGTGACCGGGCTTATTCCGGTCGTTGGTGTTCCGCTGCCGCTCATATCCTATGGTGGGACAGCGATGCTGACGGTCATGGTGGGACTGGGCCTGGTGCTTTCCGCCGACCTACATGGATTTGCCACAATACCGAGGTTTCCGGTCGATCTATAGGGCAACGGTCTCCGCCGTGCCTTTTGTGGAGCGAGGGACCACGTACGGCCCTTCCGGAACAAAGGCGACTTCGCTGTCCTTATTGCGGGCCATCGCCTCCGTCACCGTTTTCCCAACGCTCTCGATCGATCGGACGGCAGTGAGAGCCAATTCCGATGGGTTTAGTCCTTCACTGAAAAGGTGGACATGAGCCCTGCGCATCGGCTTGAGTTGCATTTGCGTCTGCCATTCGTCGATGTCGGCGAGTTCCTTCGTTCGGATGCTTTCCCAAAAACCTTCGACACCAAGTTCGACGAGACTTTTTTGAGCTTCAATAAAGGCTCGTGAACCCAGACCTTCGGAACATTGGGATGCAATAATTAGATCCCCGCCCGGCTCGAGGATATCTAGCGGACCAAGCATCCCTTTGACGGTTTGATAATAGGTCTTGTCCAAAGGATAGCCGGCTGCGCTCGTGACGACCGTCTTGAACCGACGAGGCACCTCGATGAGCGCATACTTGTCGATGAATGCGACGGCGCTCAAGTGGCTGTTCACGATCTCACCAAAATTGATAAACGCTGGCCGTCTCTGATCATCGATGACCACATTTAGCGCCCAGCAGTCACCCAGAAGCTTGAGAATCTCAAGTTGCTCCTGATGAAGAGGGTTTCCTTCGAGAACGCAGTTCGTGGCACGCGGATCCGCCATAAACCTCGAATTGTGAAAGGTCCTAATGGTTTCCGCATGCGCAATTCCGGGCGCGACGACCTTCCTGCCCCCAGACCAGCCAGCCATGAAATGAGGCTCGACAAGACCGGTCGCAATTCGCAAATCGGCGTCAACAAAGCGGCGATCGAGCCGGATGGGTGTCCCTCGGCGCGTCCGGCCCAAGCTAACATGAGCCAAGTCATCCTCGGCGAAATGATTTTGGACGCTCACGTTGTTGAGCACCCAAGGATCGCCCACGAGCTCAGCCAGTTCTTCGTCCTCGTTTGGACGATGCAAGCCTGTCGCCACGAGCACCGTAACGTTATCGCGAGATATCCCAGATTGAATCAGCCGTTCGATCATGGGCCGCAAGAAGAGACCATTGGGGACCGGCCGCGTGATATCGCAGATAAGGACACATGCGGATCGCGCATTCTGTGCCAGATCGGCGAGCTTGATCCCTTCCTTGCCATCCAAAGCTGCTGCTACTTCCAGCTCGGGATCGTTCAATACGGGCATTTGTCGTTTCTCGATTATGGTTGGTCGACAGCCATCCGGTATCACGACTTCCAGTGTGCCGCGTCCATAAAGTAGTTTGACTGTCATCTCATCCGCCTCCGGTCGGAAACTGGTCTTGTTGCTCGATGTTTCATCGCGCGCCCGTCGCATCAAGTCCATGGCGACCTGTTGCATCCGGCTCCCCTGAAAGCTACGACGGATGGAACCTCTCCGAGAACCTGATCAACGAGCATAATGCATGTCTCAAGCCGATACCAATTCATCTCGCGAAACCTCGAATTCTAGAACCGGAGGGCAGATTCTCGTCGATCAGCTTCGCATTCATGGCACCGATCTGATCTTCGGTGTACCTGGCGAGAGCTATTTGGCAGCGCTCGACGCGCTCCATGACGAAGCCGCGATTCGCTTTATCATCTGTCGGCATGAGGGGGGTGCTGCGATGATGGCCGAAGCCTATGGCAAGCTGACCGGGCGGCCGGGTGTAGCCTTCGTGACGCGCGGTCCAGGAGCCACAAATGCAAGCTCCGGCGTCCACGTCGCGCACCAAGACAGCACGCCGATGATTCTGCTGATTGGTCAGGTTGCGCGCGGCATGATCGAGCGAGAGGCATTTCAGGAGATTGATTACCGTCGGATGTTCGGTCAGATGGCGAAGTGGGTCGCACAGATCGACAATGCGTCCCGAATTCCAGAATTCCTGCACCGCGCCTACATGACAGCGACTTCCGGTCGGCCCGGACCGGTGGTCCTGGCATTGCCAGAGGATATGCTGACCGACGTAGCTGCGGTTGCTGACGGCCGGCCATACGCGCCGGTCGAGGCGGCGCCCGATCCCGGTGCTCTAGATCAACTGCACGAAATGCTGCGTGCTTCAAAGCGACCGTTGTTGCTTCTTGGCGGCGGCGGTTGGATGGGCGAGGGCATTGACGCCATTCGTCATTTCGCCGAGGCCAACGACCTGCCGGTTGCAACAGCATTCCGGCGACAAGACTATCTGGATAACCGGCATCGGTGTTATGCGGGGGACATCGGTATCGGCCCAAACCCCAAGCTATCGAACAGGCTGCATCATACCGATCTATTGATTGTCATCGGTGCGAGGCTCGGTGAGATGACTACGGGCGGATACTCGCTGCTCGGCTTGCCCCGTCCGCACCAGACACTCGTTCACATTCACAATGACCCCGAAGAACTCGGCCGCGTCTATCAGGCGGATCTGGCGATCAATAGCGGCTTGAATGCCGCTGCCCATGCTCTATCCCGCCTCGATCCAATTTCATTCCCTTCTTGGGGGGACGAGACCGAAATCGCCCATCTCGATTTCATGGCCTATGTCGAACCGGAATCAATCGGCCAAGTAGGCGTTGAGATGCGCGCCGTCATGGCGATACTTCGCGATAAGCTACCGAAAGATACCATCGTCACCAATGGTGCGGGAAACTATTCGGGATGGCTGAATCGCTATTGGCTACACGGAGGGTTTCGCAGCCAGCTTGCCCCGACCTCGGGATCCATGGGCTATGGATTTCCTGCGGCGATAGCGGCGAGTTTAGTCCATCCGGACCGGCAGATCCTATGCTTTGCTGGCGACGGCTGCTTCCTCATGACGGGTCAGGAACTGGCAACCGCAGTCCAATATCAGTTAAACCTGCTTATCGTCGTCATCAACAACGGCATCTACGGAACTATTCGCATGCATCAGGAGCGCGAATATCCGACGAGGGTCTTCGGCACCAGCCTGCAGAATCCGGATTTTGTGGCTCTGGCCCGAGCTTACGGCGCCGAGGCATGGCGGGCCGAATCAACGGAACAATTCGCGGTGGCTTTGGAAAAGGCCTTAGCGACCCGCGGAGCGAGGTTGATCGAGATCATTCTCGATCCTGAAATCATCACCACCAAGACGACGTTAAACGCCATCCGCGAACAAGCAATTGCCGCCCGCGGATAAGTTTAACTTTCGCTTTCGCGGATTTTTGGGTCAGATACTCTCCTGCACCCATTCCTTGAGCTTGCTCTTTGGCAAGGCCCCGACCTTGGTCGCCGCCAACTCTCCGTTCTTGAACAGCATCAATGTTGGGATGCCTCGTACCCCATATTTCGTCGGCGTCAGCGGATTGTCGTCAATGTTAACCTTGGCGATCTGAATAACCTCAGCCATTTCGGTGGCCATTTCGTCAAGCATAGGTGCAATTGCTTTACAAGGCCCGCACCATTCCGCCCAAAAGTCGACGACCACTGGTTTATCCGACTTCAGAACATCGCTATCGAAAGTCTTGTCACTAGTCTCAATGATCGTCATGGCGAATCCTGTTGGTTTGCCTGCGCCGCGCATCGTGAAAGATAGGTACTTTCGAAAATGCCCGTCAAGCTTGATTGATGGGTCTACGTTTCAGCCCTTGCGCCATGTAGGGTGCCAATTGCCCATAGTCAAGGAAGTCTAGTCGAGGCACCGATGTCCACAATATCCCGGCAGCAATTGGTCTATCGGGGTAAATCTTTTCAATCAAAAGATGATATGCAGCAATTTGTCGTATATATTGGTGGGGAATTGATCCGATATTTGCTGGAGGGCTGCGATTGGTTTTGTAGTCAATGAAGGTTATTTGGTCGCGTTCAATAACCATCCGATCGATTTGTCCGCCGATTGCGATACCTTCGATGATTCCGGCTATTGGCTGCTCTGCTAGCGATTCTGGTTGAAACAATGAAGCTGTCTGAGGATCGCTTAATATCTGCAGAATTCTAAGCCGCACTGTCTCAAGTTCATCCGCTCCGAAATCATCACATTTCAGCTTGAGATAGCGGCTTATCGCGCGTTCACGATTCTCTTGTTCAATGTGCGGAAGTTGTTCCAGCAACCTGTGAATTGCAGTTCCAAGGCGCCTCCCCGACACGTCCGAGGCGGTCCAATCCGACCCGTCCTGCCCATGCATCGTGGATGCTGTGATCCGCGTTGGCTGGCGATCCTTAATCATCGCCGCAGGCTGTTTGGCCCAAATCGGCAGCGGCTGTTCCAGCTTAAGGTCATGGGGAACCGCCGTGAATTCACTTTTCCGAGCGTCGCCACGTCGTTCAACGCGAAGACCTCGACCAATCGAACCCGGAACAAGGTCAATCGGCACGGTCGCAACGAGTTCGTGCCGAGCCACACTCTCCGAAATCAATTCGTACCAGGTTCCACTTTTGACATCGCTTCCGGCGCCAGAAGCGCAACCGCAAACATAAAGCTCGTCCCGCGCGCGTGTCATCGCCACATAAAGCAGTCGGTGACGTTCCTCATCTTGATTTTGTCGGATCTCGTCGACACAACCTTGTTCAGCCTCGCTTCGTTCGTCCGCTGGACCGCGCCAAAGGGGCAATCCCGATGGCTCGTGCCAAACCATCCGAGGCAGCTGCAAGGGGCCATCGGCGGCAGCATCGGCCAGGAACACAATTGGCGCTTCCAACCCCTTCGCACCGTGAACGGTCATGATCCTGACCTGGTTATACGCTGGTTCCGAATCCCGTTTAAGCGTCTGGCTCTTTAACTGGAGCCAGTGAAGGAACCCCTGGAGTGAGGCAGGATGCCCATTTTCATAGACTAAGGCTTGCGAAAGGAATGCCTCGATCGGCTCGAGCGCATCGGGTCCCAAGCGTTCCAATAGACGCTTGCGCTGACCGTCGGGACCCAAAATGTGGGCGTAAAATTCAAAGGGCGGCATGAAGTCTGCGCGTTGTTGCCACTGCGCGAACTGTTCGGCAGCCGCAGCGAAGTTAGCTGACCCGGATTTCGCGCGGTCTCGCAACCGGCTCCAAATCGATGCGCCATCCCTCATCCAAGCGAGTTCGAAGAGGTCATCCTCATCAAGGCCGAAGAAGGGTGATCGGAGCATTGCGGCAAAGTTCAGATCATCTTCGGGCAGCAAGATTGCCTGGCCAAGCGCAACCAAGTCCTGAACTGCGATATGCTCGGTCAATTCAAGCCGATCCGCGCCCGCCACCGGCACGCGTTCGCGCTTGAATGCTCGCACGAGGAATTCTTGAATTCGACCACGCTTGGAAAGGAGAATCAGGATATCGCCAGCTGTGATCGCTCGGTCGGCAGCATCCAGTTTCCTGTTTTCATCAAGCCAATGCCGGATCTTTCTGGCGATGGCTTCGGCTAGGTGGCGTTCAGGCTCCTGCGTATCCCGACGGTCCGTCGGCAATGGCCAACTTTGCGTCGCCTGTTGTTTCTTCGCCGCCACCAGAGGCCATACTTCGATAAAGCCCGGCTCGTTTCGTCGTGCAGAGGAATGGGAGACAGTTTCGCCTTCGACAATCACGCCCGCACCTGCTTCTGGATTGACGAAAACCTTATCGACAATCTCGAGAATCACTCCATTCGATCGGAACGAGAGATCCAACAGCTCTCGGCGCATCGAGAGATTGGCCAATTCGAAGGATTTAGCGAGGCGTTCCCTTAAGGCTCTAAATGTTTTCAGGTCCGCGCCGCGGAAACTGTAAATGGACTGCTTGTCATCGCCGACTACAAAAAGTGTACGATCGATCGTGCGCGCACCCTGCCCGACGTGAAATTCGGCAACGAGACGTTCGATGATTTCCCATTGGTCCGGGCTGGTATCTTGAGCTTCGTCCACCAGTAGATGGTCGATTCTCGCGTCTAGTTTGAACAAAACCCACTCGGCTGCACCAGGCCGGGCAAGCAATCGCCTAGTGATCTCGATCAAATCGTCATAGTCTAAGCCAGCATGTCGGCGCTTCTCGTATTCGTAGTGTTGGATGACACGATGGGAGAAAATAACTATTGCAAGCGTACGTCGTGCAGTTCTCAGGCGATTACGCCGTTCCGCGAACTGAACTATGCGGGCCTGCTCTCGCCTCAGCGTATTCGCAGCAGCAGAGTTTGCTTCTATGAATCGCTTTGAAATCAGTCGCGCTCGAGCTGTTTGTTTTTGGGTCAAGAAGAGCTCGAGGTAGCGCTCAAGTAAGCCGACGCGATCAAGCGGAGCGGCGTTAAGCCAAGTCAGTATCTCGCAACCGAGTTGGCGCTCCGACTCGGACTCTTCCATGATAAGACGATTGCACGCTTCGACGAGGTTTTCGACATCGAACACTCCGTCCACGCACTCGTCGTGACTGAGTCGATGAAGATCGAGGTGGGCTGGGACATCCAGTAGTCGACAAAGCGCCAAGCGAAGGCTTGAGAGATCCCCATGCGTTTGAACGACTTCAAGGATCTTTTTTCTGTCGTTGAGCGCCTCGCTCAGGGCGTCGTTGATGGTTTGCTCGGTGACTGCAATCGCAAGCGTGGCAAGAGCTTCGGAAAGCTCCGCCTCGCTGCGCTGCGCACAAGCGAAGGTTTTGTCTCGAGCGCTATGGAGCATTTCCGAAGCGGTTCGTTCATCCATGACTTCAAAGTGCGGTACAATACCGGCTTCGAACGGGAATCTGCGCAGAACCGACTGGCAGAATGCATGGATGGTCATGATGCTCAGGCCGCTAGGAAGGTCCATGACCTTGACGAAAAGCCGTTTCGCCCGTTCCAGTGCAATATCGGACGGCCAGGAGCCAGTAAGCTGTTCCAGTTCCAAGGCGAGCGCTTTCTCGCTTTCCTTGGTCGCCCAGTCGCTGAGCCGTGTTTCGATTCGCGCGAGCATTTCAGCGGCCGCTGCCTTCGTGAAGGTGAGGCAGAGAATACCTTCGGGGTTATTGCCATCGAGCAAAAGGCGTAGAGCCCGGTCAACCAGCACGCGGGTCTTCCCGGTGCCGGCATTGGCTGTGACCCAGACGGAGTGATGTGGATCTGAGGATCGCTGTTGCGCCGGCGTAGCGCCAAAACCTACCGCACTACGAAGATCGCCAACCGGAACATGGTCAGCCATGCCCACCCCGCCATTCGGCTACACGCTCTAGATGCCCATAGGGGTTGTAGCGGGGTGCAACCTCAGGATACGGAACGGCAAAATAGGGGGTTGAAGGAGAGTCGAAGAAGCGAATCAGACTTTCGAGCCATTGACCCGCCTGTCTGCCGAGATCTTCAGCCGTGGTGACGGGCTTTTTATTTTTGAGCGTCGGATCCTGCAGGACTCCACCCTTTTCCCCTCCGGATAGGCCCACATGAAGAAGCTCACCGAGTCTTCCTCCAGATTTCACTGAAAAGCCATCGGCTAGGGCAATCGCTCCCTCAAGCGGAAGCTGCGGTGAAATGCCGTCCCGGACGAGCGCTGCCGATGGTATTGAGCCTGTCTTGTAGTCCAGAATGCTAATAACACCGTCATGGTCGATCTCGATGCGGTCGGCTCGTGCGCGAATGCGATAGGTTCGGTCCGCAATATCCAGAGACAGAGCCCCGCGAACCTCGGCATAGACAGCACTGATCTTCTGCCGCCGATCCTGTTCGATCCCAATGAACCAAGCTGCGACGGTTTCGAACCTTGGCCACCAGAGTGCTTGCACCTGAGGTTGATGAGCGAGCGAGGCAAAGACTTCGCGCCCCTCAGCGAGCAAACGGTCGATCGCTGCTTCGGGCAGAGTGGTCGGATAGGCTCTGACGAAACGCTCAAGTATGCTGTGGATGATAAGACCGCGATCTGCTGCCCCTGGATCCGCGTCGATAGGATCAAGCGGTTCGAGAGACAATATGCGTCTCGCATACACCGAATAGGGATCACGAACCAAGTTTTCAACATCGGTCGCCCAGAGTTCAACTGGCCGGGCGTCGCGTTGCGGCCTTGGGGCGGGCGCCTGGATCGGTCTGGGATAAAGGCCTTCGGGCCGGTCAATTTGATCCGCCCAGGCGACATAGGGACTTGTCGCATTGCTTCTGTTGATGACGCCATCGGCTTTCAGGATTGCATCCATCCTCGCCAGCCATCTTGACGGCGCGTTAGGTGAGCCGTTCTGGTCTTTTCGAGCACGGCTCAAGACAACCTCGGGGGCGGTCGCGAGGCATAAAAAATCCAGGGCCGCAGCGCCCATTCGCAGTCTGTCATCTGGCAGGCCGAGGGCTTGACGCATCGCACGGTTTGCCCACGGATTTGGCGCCACATTTCTCGGCCAGACACCTTCGTTGAGACCGCCGATAACAACCAAATCCGCGTTCTGCAATCGGGACTCAAACTGCCCCAATATGGACAAGCGAAAATCACTCCGCCGATGCGGCCTTACTGCCTGATCCATCATCAGCACTGCGAGAATAGCCGGGTAGCCCTGGGGATCGATCTGCCCGGCATGGGATGCTGCAGCTCTCAGATGTTCGAGAAATTGGGCAAGTGTTTCACCCGCCTCCTTTGACCAGAATTGAGTGGTCTCATTATTTTCGTCTCTGACGAGAGTTTCGACAAATGCCAAATGAACTTCCAAGAGCTCATCGAGACCTACGGCCGATTTCTGTGCCATTGTAGCAAAGTGACTTGCGGCCGCCGCAAACTCCTCGACAATCTCCACAACTTCACGTTGCTTGTTCAAATCAATGCTAGGTTTTGCCGTTCGCGATTTAAGCTCATCGGCTAAGGCCATCACTCCGCCATGCAGCTTGGGGCCCCGCAGAACCATAATCTCGAGCAAGCGTGAGTGTCGTCGGAATTCATGCAGCGATCTGCCGGCCCGTACCAGCGGATGCTTCAACGTTGCAAGCAGGGCGACAATATCCGAATTGTCGATGATTGCACGCGCCGTCAGCAACATCAGGCTACCTGGAGCCGATTGATCGAGTGGCATGCCCGCGCTGTCGTCGATCTCGATTTCCCAGCGGCGCAATTCGGCGGCAACCCGTCGAGCTAGATTGCGATCCGAGGTTACCAGGAGCGCCGACTTGCTTTCATGCTCGACTGCCTCGCGCAAGCGCAGGGCAATTGCGGTCGCCTCTGTCGGCAAGTCCGGGCTTTCGTCAATTGTCAGGTCCACTGCACCTTCTTGATGCAGAGCCCGTTGATTCAGATGCTCCGATGCGGAGAAAGTGCTGCTGAAAACATCCAAGATTAGCTCAGTGCGGGGGTGGGCCGCATTCGGCGACGGGATAGCCGGCCATGAGCGGACTTCGCGTGGATCGAGATCCATTCTTTCGAGCAGCGATTTGATACCCGAATAGGGATGAGTCCAGCTTAGGTCCGGCCAATCGTCCAGCGCCCTGGTGGGATCGAAGCCAGCGAGGACCACACAACCCAGGTCAGCCATAGCGATGGATTGCAACAGGCGTGCGACGATTGGCAGGCTTCCGGAAATTCCGGCCGCGATGATGGGAGCGTCCAAACCACCAAGGTATATCCGATCAATCTCCTTGCCGATGCGTTGGTTACGCCAAATGATCGGATCGCAAAGGCCAGCTTCGGTCAGTGCCGCCGGCCAGCGTTCGGTCAGAATTTGCAAGAACTCGAGGGTGATCTGCCAATGTTCCGACAATTCGACTGGCACGATCTCGTGCAGTCGTTCGAGCGGAATCTCCTCAGTCTGCATCTCATCCAGGAAGCGGGCGAGTTCCTTGGCCAGGCGAAAGCTTTGCTCGTCGGTCACATCTCGTTCACGTCTGACCAGCCGCGAAAGAAGAAGAATTCGATCCAATGAGCCGATCGGTTCGAGATCACTTACAGATTCTGGACCGACATGAATGACATCGATCTCGTCATCAGTATCGCCAACTGCACGCATTCTGGGAAGAAGCAGCGGAGCGCCGTTGCGCGCATTGAGGAACGCTTCACGCAAAGTCAAGCAGGCCCGACGGCTAGGCAGCAAGATGGTCGATCCTGCAAGGATCTCGGGTTGTATCTTCAAAAGGCCCGAGATCAATGACGGCATAAACGCGGCACGTGGAGGGACTGCAAAGACCCTCGGCGTCGGTCCTGTCAGGAAGGCGGCGCCATCATGGGTCGGGATCGTATTCACGGTGCCAAGCCTTGAATTGATCGAGTGAGGGATGCGCCAAGGACGATTGCAGTATCGACCGCACTCGAGGAACCAGCTGCGTATAGAGCAGTTTTCCGTCCCGCTGGGCAAGACGTTCGAAAATTCCGAGTATCTTGAGATTCCTTTGCGCACTTAGAATAGCATAAGAGGCTCTCGCTGCCTCATCTTCCAGCGCTGGCTGGGAATTAAGGTAATAGTCGAACATCGAATCACGCAACTTGGGCGCTACAGGGCGCCGCACGTCTTCCAACAGCGACATCACATCGTATAGCATGGGTCCTCGACGAGCCCCCTGGAAGTCCAGGATCCCGAGACGGCCCAGACCCGTCTCATCATCAAGCCAGATGAGGTTCTCAGTGTGAAAGTCGCGATGGACGATAACCTCCGTTCCGACGCGGACTTTTGGTAAGGCCTGAGCCCATATCTCCCGAAACTCTCGGGTCGCGATTGCCGAATCCTTTTTCCAGCTATGCTCTAGATAGATATCGAGTTCTTGCATAAGGAAAGCGTCGTCGTATTCGGGAAGCCAATCAGGAGGCGCCGCCTGCTGCAACGCTGTCAGATTGTCGATCGCACATGAATAGATCGGTTTCGGGTCGGCGCCCTCATCGAGAACACGGGCGACGATTCTTTCTCCAAGATCCTCGACGAGCGCCCATCGATCATCCGTCAATGCTCGATAGACCGCCGGCGCCCGCAACCCCGCTGACTTAAGAAGTCCGGCGATCGCGATGTAGGGTTCCACAGGTTCATCATGCGATGAATCCATCACGATTGCCGTCATTCCCCTCTCGCCGACACGCCAGTAACGTCGTCGGGACGCATCGCCCGGAAGGGCATGCCACGAGGCCCCCTCCCAATCGGTCCCGCAGACCAAGTGGCTCAGGGCGTCACAGGGCGTCATTGCGGTGTCAAAAGCTTAATTCGGTCCCGCCAAGAATTGCCGCCCCGCAAGATTATTTTCCGCTCCTCGGGCCGTTCGACAGACGTCCAATCGAGCGTGATTTCGAGAAGTTTCGATGATGGCATTCGCATTCTTGCAATTTCTGGCCACTCGACGAGCAGTACGCCTTCTAGCCAGCTTTCCTCGATGCCAAGTTCGGCAAGTTCTGCGACGTCCTTGAGCCGGTAGAAATCAGCATGCGTGATCGGGAGAGTTGCGTTGTCGTACCTTTGCATCACTGTGAAAGTAGGGCTCGGTACATCGATCTCGGCTCCCACCGCAGATCGAATAATTGAGCGCGCAAGCGTCGTTTTTCCTGCACCGAGATCACCGATCAGGGCGATGATGTCGCCCTGCCCAAAAACCGAAGCCAAACCCCGCCCCAACTTTTCGATTTCGGCCTGATTGCGAACCTCGAAAGCACAACAGGCTGGCGACGAGCCCTTCGCAGGCTTAGTATCGATAGTATTCAGGCTTGAAAGGTCCTTGTTCTTGGACGCCAATATAGCTTGCCTGCTTTGGCGTTAGTTTCGTTAGTTTGACACCAAGTTTCTCAAGATGAAGTGCCGCAACCTTTTCGTCCAGTTCCTTCGGCAACACGTAGACACGGTTCTCATATTTGCCCGGGTTGGTCCAAAGCTCGATCTGTGCGAGCACCTGGTTGGTGAATGAGGCACTCATAACGAAGCTCGGGTGGCCTGTAGCACAACCGAGATTGACCAGTCGTCCCTTTGCCAACAGCACAATCTTTTTGCCGTCGGGAAACTCGATTTCATCGACTTGAGGCTTTATCTCAGTCCACTTGTAGTTGCGTAGGGCCGCAACTTCGATCTCGTTGTCGAAATGGCCTATATTGCACACGATCGCGCCGTGTTTCATCTCTCGCATATGCTCGATTGTGATGATATCGGTATTGCCGGTCGCCGTGACGAAAATGTCCGCCACCGCTGCAGCATCATCCATTGTTACGACTTCATAACCCTCCATTGCAGCTTGCAGCGCGCAAATCGGATCGACTTCGGTAACCATCACTCGAGCACCTTGCGATCTGAGCGATTCTGCTGAGCCTTTGCCGACATCGCCATAGCCGGCAACAACAGCAGATTTACCCGCGAGCATGACACTCGTGGCCCGTTTGATGCCGTCGACTAAGCTCTCACGGCATCCGTAGAGGTTGTCGAATTTGGACTTGGTGACACTATCATTCACATTGATTGCGGGAACTTTGAGTGTTCCCGCTTTTGCCATTTCGTAGAGCCGATGTACCCCTGTTGTCGTTTCCTCAGAGACGCCCCGGACGTTGTCCATCAGCTCCGGATATTGTTGGTGCATAATTAATGTTAGGTCGCCCCCGTCATCGAGGAGCATATTGGGACGCCAATCGGAATGTCCGACTATCGTTTGTGCGATACACCATTCATATTCTTCTTCGGTTTCACCCTTCCAAGCGAAGACTGGAACACCTTCAAGCGCCATAGCCGCGGCTGCCTGGTCTTGCGTCGAGAAAATATTGCACGAAGACCAACGGACCTCAGCGCCTAAATGACGAAGCGTACGAATCAGCACGGCGGTCTCTGTGGTCATATGCAAGCAGCCACAAATTTTTGCGCCTTTCAGCGGCTGGCTCTGCGCATAGTCCTCCCGTAGTGCCATGAGGCCCGGCATTTCGCGTTCTGCCATCGCGATTTCTTTTTGGCCCCAACTACCGAGGCTGATATCCGCGACCTTGAAGTCCTGACTTGATGACATCGTAATCTCTCGCAAAAATAACAAAATTGGATAGGCGTGTTCAGGGGGCTAGCTTACCGACTTGATAATGCAGCACCCTTCGGGGGGCAACCGGACAGCCAAAATGGCTGCGGCATCATGATGACTAATCGCGGCACTAGTCGACTTCATCGAAACCTCTCTCAATGAGCATCGCGATGGCCTCTACCGCTTGCTCAGATTCGAGGCCCGTCGCCTTGATGACGACAAGAGTATGCGTCGAGGCTCGAAGCGTCATCAGCCCGAGAATGGACGTTGCCGGCACGCATTGGTCATCCCGGCACAGCTCAATGTCTGCCGAATAGTGGCCCGCAAGCTTAACGATCTTGGCCGCTGCCCTTGCATGCAAACCTCGGCCATTAACAATGGTTGCGCCTCTAACTACTTGCGAGTTTGACAACTTGCCGGACGAGAAATGGGCATATCACGGTGGTGTGAGGAAACTACGTGCCGCATTGATATGTTTTCGCCCCGCCTCCTGCGCCGTTTCTGCTGCATCGCTGAGCGGCATTGTATCTCGGACGCTAGCTAACTTAATCAGCATTGGTAGGTTCACGCCTGCAATAACGTCGAGATTCGGACGATCGAGAAACGAAATCGCCAAGTTGGATGGAGTGCCGCCGAACATGTCCGTCAAAATGATCACGCCGTCTCCTTGATCGGCTCGCTCGATTGCCGTCTGAATGTCCCGTCGCCGTGCCTCAATATCATCATCCGCATCAATACAGACAGTCTCCACAAAACTTTGAGCGCCAACGACGTGTTCAACCGCTGCAACGAGTTCATCCGCTAAGTGACAGTGGCTCACCAGGACGAGTCCAATCACAATGCGGAACCCGGCATGACTCCTTGAACTGCCAAAGGCATATCCCGGTGAAGTCTCCTATTCGGCCAACCGGCCTCTTCAAGAAGCCCGGCAACTCGCTCTGTAACGTAAACTGATCGGTGCTTCCCGCCGGTGCAACCGAACGCAATCGTAAGATAGCTTTTTCCTTCTGATCGGTATCGCGGGAGAAGCGGAATAATGAAACTGGTCGCCGCATCGATAAACGGGCCGAACCCAGCATCTTCTTCGATGAATTTTTGAACATCTGTCTCCAGACCGGTCTGCGAGCGCAATGCGGCGACATAATGTGGGTTGCGAAGAAATCGAACATCCAAAACAATGTCGGCTTCGCGCGGAATGCCATGGCGAAATGCAAATGACATAATTGTCGTCGTCAGGGATGCATGACCTGCTTTTGAGAAATGCTCATTGATAATGTAGCGCAGTTCAGGAACGCTAAGTCGTGTAGTATCAATCACCATGTCGGCTAGAGCCTTGATGGGTTCCAGCAGACTTCGTTCGCGCCGAATGCCATCTTCGATAGGCCGATCTGGTGCCAGCGGGTGACGGCGGCGTGTCTCGGAGAACCTTCTCAATAGGGTATCGTCATCGCACTCGAGGAAAATCAGCCTTCTGTGCCCGTTCGAGCAACAACCCCCGCTGCGGAGCAATTGAAAGAGACAATCGGCAGCGAATCCTCGAGTGCGGCTGTCGATTCCAATCGCGATCGAATTTCCGAGCGGTCGATTGTCACTTACAATACGAACAACGAAATCGATTGGCAAATTATCGACAGCTTCGAAGCCGATATCCTCCAAAACCCTAAGACATGAAGTCCTTCCTGCACCAGCCATGCCGGTAACGATCAGAATGTCCTTCGATTCATTCACTGAATTATCCGGTTTGAAGTGAGCAAAATTCTCAGACGCGCAGTTGCGGACGGGTGACGAGGATTTAACTGGACGAGCGGAACTCGGATTCCCAATATTGTCTCGAAGCGTAGAGGCGGCAGTCTCTCCTCGGGTTCTCCATAAGACAAATCGATCATCCAATCGACTGCGGCGGAACAGACATAGGGCAATCTGAAAAGACCTAGATGTCGCAGTTCGATCCATCCGGGCGCGCACGCGCGCGCTGTGATCTTCCCATCCTCGCATTGCAAATCCAATTGATCGTCGCCGACAAGTTCCGCGCCATTCTCGATCAGTCTGATGGCAAGATCCGACTTTCCGATCCCGGAAGTGCCTCGGAGAATGAGACCTTTGCCGAGCCATTGGACGGCCGTAGCGTGAATTAGCAATGTAATGGCAGTCTCCACCCACCATTTATGAAACGCTTCGGTCTCAGGCGGCATCGCTTCAGATATTGGCCGAAAGAAGTTCATAGATCCGGTTGCGGTCACCGGTCGTTCTGAGTTCCTTGCAAACTTCGTCGTTGCGAAGGATTCGGGCGAGCCGGGCAAGAGACTTGAGATGATCGCTCTCACTCGTTTCGGGTGCCAGCAACATGACGACAATGTCCACCGGCTGGTCGTCGATTGCATCAAAATCGACGGGTGAAGCAAGCCTTGCGAAAGCCCCTATCGGTTCTGTGATTCCTGGCAATTTGGAATGAGGGATGGCAATTCCGCCCCCTATTCCCGTACTTCCGAGTTTCTCCCGCTGAGACAAGATCTCGACGACCTCGGTTTCGCTCGCAGGGACAGAAGCCGCGATCGTACGCGCCAGATACTGAAAAGTCTGCCGACGACTGGTCGTCCGGACATCGATAAGTATTCTATGGGGTGCGAGGAAAAAAGGGGTCTCCACCAATTCCAAGCGCCTTTTCAAAAGTTGTTGTTCGGTTCTGTGGGATTGGCGCGCACGAGAGCGGCCATTATGCCTCGTTCCGTATGCGGAGCGCCCCGTCAGCTAGTTCAATTCGGCGAATTGTCTCTCCAGAGCGCGAGCACGGCGCCTCTGAACGGACGATCCGATTCCCATGGCCTCCCGATACTTTGCGACTGTCCGACGCGCTAACACGACGCCTCGCAACCTCAAGCGGTCAACAATCTGATCGTCCGATAGCACATGGTACGATGTTTCCTGCTCGATCATACGTTTGATCTGTTGCCGGATTGCTTCGGCACTGTGAATTGCCTGGCCGCTGATGTCGGCGATAGCTGTTGAGAAGAAGTATTTTAGAGGAAGGGTTCCATGCGGCGTTGCGACATATTTGTCGGCGGTCGCCCGACTTACCGTGCTCTCATGCAGTGACGTCGCTTCAGCTATCTGCTTGAGCACAAGGGGTTGCAACCCAGCCGGTCCTTGCTTGAGAAACGGCTTTTGACGTTCAAAGATGGCGCGGCCCACCCTGATCATTGTTTGGGCTCGCTGATCGAGCGCCTTGACCAACCAATTCGCTGACTGCAGTCGCTCACTGAGATAGTCACGATCCTTCTGCACCAATCCGGATCGACGAACCGACGTATAGTATTCGCGATCGACGATGACTTTGGGGAGCGTCGTACTGTTGAGACGAATGAACCATCCTTCCCGCGTTGGTACCACATACAAATCCGGAATGACGGTTGCCGGTTCCGTATCCGTAAAGTTTCTTCCTGGGCGTGGATCGAGGGCCTTCAGCTCCATGATCATTTCTTGGAGGTCGCTCTCATCGACTCCGCATAATGCTCCGAGCTGAGTCAAATCGGCACGGGCAACGAGGTCGAGGTTGTCGATGAGGCACGCCATGGCGGGATCCAGCCGCCCTCGCTCCATGAGTTGTAGTTTAAGGCAACCGCGTAGGTTCTGACTCCCTACTCCGCTCGGGTCGCATTGGCAGATTGCATCGCGGCAACCAGCAATTGTTTCGACATCGACACCAATGGCAACCGATAATTCTTGATCGGTTTCGCGGATAAATCCGTCTTCGTCTAAATAGCCTAAGAGAATCCGAAGGACTTCACGTTCTTCGGCACGCATAGCCAGAACTGCGAGTTGCTCTTGGAGATAATCAACGAGCGTTCTTGGTTGCGTAAATTGCCACTCGGCATCAAGCGTTTGGTGATGGTCACGCCTTGGATTTGACGCCCCGGTTATTGAAATTCTGTATTCGTCGGCCTTAGGGGAATCAGTGTTATGCCAACCTTCATCCGGCTCAAGCCCATTGTCCTTTTGAGGGTTGGATCCAGAATCGGATCGGGATCGAGCTTCCACATCCTCCATCGAGCTTTCGGGCCCGTATTTTGAGACGGCATCAAGGAAGGGATTCTCGCTCACTTCCTTTTCGATAGCCCGTGCTAATTCCAGGTTCGAAAGTTGCAGCATACGAATAGCCTGCTGCAGTTGGGGCGTGAGGACGATATTCTGTGTTTGTCTGAGATCTAGCCGCAAGCCAAGTGACATGGCTAATCACCGTCAGAGGGCAAATCGATCGCCGAGGTAGACACGACGCACCGCAGTATCCTGAATAACCTCTGTCGGCGATCCTTCGGTCAAGATTTTTCCATTGTGCAGGATGTAGGCGCGGTCGATGATCTGGAGCGTATCGCGAACATTGTGATCGGTGATTAAGACCCCAAGTCCGCGCTCCTTCAGCTGGCCGACGAGGTCCCGTATTTCGTCGACACTTATTGGGTCGATTCCGGCCAGTGGCTCATCGAGGAGAATATAACGAGGTGCCGATGCCAAAGCACGGGCAATTTCCAGCCGCCGTCTTTCGCCGCCTGAAAGTGCCACCGCTTTGGTATGGCTCAGATGGCCGATTGAAAACTCATCAAGCAGTGCTCGAGCGCGTTCGTTGACCTCAAATGTTGAGATTTTGAGCGTTTCTAGAACAAGACGCAGATTATCGAGAACCGTGAGGCCACGGAAAATCGAAGCTTCCTGCGGTAGGTAGCCAATGCCACAGCGAGCACGACGATACATTGGCAGATTTGAGACATCGAGACCGTCAACGACTACCCGACCGCCATCCGCCTTGATCAAGCCAACTATCGAATAAAAGCAAGTTGTCTTGCCGGCACCATTGGGACCGAGAAGACCAATAGCCTCACCTCGATGCAGCGTTACCGAAACATCCGCCAGCACTGCACGCCCCAGGTAAGTTTTCTGGAGATTTGAGGCAGACAGACATTTCGCGCGATCCCCCAGCAAGGCATGATTGCGTTCATTCGACAATGCGCCAGCACTGAATCCAATTGGTTGCGTCGTGGTATCGACTAGTTTTGGTTTTGCCAGTGCCAACAGTATATTTCCCGACCGCAGTTTCTCAATTTTCAGAGGTTGACGCCGAACCTGGCTGAAAGAGTGCTTTGACCCTCCCATCACCTTGGTTTTCTGCGCGGACTGTCGCAATGTCGTTGGCCAGATCGATGTTCAGTTTTGAACCCTCAATAATATTGTCACCCCGAGTGAGAACCACGTTCCCTGTTAGTTCCATTGTGGCAGCAATAAGATCGTAGACACCTACATCGCCAGAGGCCGTCTCGGTCGGCGACGTGATCACGACATTTCCCTCAGCTTCAATTCTCTCAATTGGCTGGCTGTTGGCGGTATCCTCGCCGCTGAGCTGGTAGAATACAACAAGCCGATCGGCCTTGAGCGCGATGGCGCCTTGGAGCGCATCGACATTGCCCGAGAATATTGCCGTACTCTCAGCTTGCCGAACCTCAAGGTCGTCCGATTCTATCTCGACGGGCAAACTGCTATTGTGATCGGAAAAACTATCCTGCGCAATGCATTGGCTGACGCCCGACAATAGTATCGACAGAAAAAAAACGGTGGAACGCCACGATGTCTTGATCCAAGCACTCGGCATGCCTATGCGATTCCGGCGCGGAGGCAATCGTGCAAATGGATCGCACCAATAACTTTTCCATCTTCAAGGACGAGTAGGACCGTTACGGATTTGCTGTTCATCAGCGCCAACGCCTCGACCGCCAGAGATTTTTTATCGATCGTCACAGGGCGCAGGCTCATAATTTGCTCGACTGTCCATTCAAGTAAGCCGGGTCCCATGTGTCGTCGAAGATCTCCATCGGTAACGATCCCCACCAACTTATCTTCCTTATCGATAACGGCAACGCAGCCGAGACATTTGCGCGTCATCATCAACAACGCGTCGGCAAGTGACGTACCCAATGATACGAGCGGCAAATCCTCGCCCATACGCATGATCTGTTCGACCCGCATTAGCTGGCTACCAAGTTTGCCGCCAGGATGAAAGACGGCAAAATCCTTTGCCGTAAACCCTGCAAGTCGTAGCAATGCCACTGCCAGCGCGTCGCCCAGGGCAAGCATGCATGTAGTCGAGGTCGTGGGCGCCAGCCCGAGAGGACAGGCTTCGCGGATCTCGGGGAGTATGAGAGCCACGTCCGCAGTTGTCGCGAGGGTACTCTGCTGCCGTCCAGTCATGGCAATCAGTGGTATTTCGAAGCGGCGAGTGTAGAGAGTAATGTCGCGCAACTCGGGAACCTCGCCTGAGTTGGATAGCGCCAAAACTGCATCATCTTTCGTCACCATGCCTAGATCGCCATGGCTTGCCTCTCCTGGATGCACGAACATCGACGGGGTGCCTGTCGACGCGAGGGTGGCAGCAATTTTTCGCGCCACATGTCCACTCTTGCCCATTCCCGTAACGACGACGCGGCCTTTGATTGCAGCAATAAGTTTGACGGCAAGCACGAAATCCTGACCGAGGCTTAAACCGACCTTCCGAAGCGCCTCGCTTTCAATTTCCAGGACTTGCCGCGCACTGTCGATGGCGACATCGTGGTTTGGTTGCATGGAAGCATTGCGCGGAAGGACCTCGGGTTCAGAGTCGCGGCGCGTTTGTTGCTCCAACTTGATTGCCATAAGCTATACAGATCACATCAGGGGTATTGGCGGATAGCCAAAAGTATGGGGGCTCTCTGACAACGCGTCAACGAAACGCCTGCGGAAGTGGCTCTGCAATCCCGCTATCGAATAACAGTGCCCATTCGATCAACTGTGGGCAAAGATGTCCTCATCTTCCCAGCCAGCAAGATCAAGCGCTACTCGGGAAGGGAGAAATTCGAAGCATTGTTTCGCGTAACCTAAGCGGCCTTCGCGCTCGAGCATTTCGTCTAGACGATGTCTAAGGTCGTGCAGGTGAATCACATCTCGTGCAGCATAGAGCTTCTGTGCGTCGGTCAATTCGGGGCGCCCCCAATCAGAACTCTGTTCGACCTTCGCCATTTCCGTTCCTAAGAGTTCTCGAACCAGGTCTTTCAGACCATGACGATCAGTGTAGGTGCGAGCGAGCCTAGACGCGATCTTGGTGCAATAAATCGGTCCACAAGTCACACCCAGATATCTCGAGAGTACTGCTAGATCGAACCGGCCAAAGTGAAATATCTTTAAACGATCGGGGCGCTCCAAAAGAGCAACAAGATTCGGCGCGGAGTAACTTCCGGAACTGAACATGACGAGATGCACGTCGCCAGATCCATCTGTCAATTGCACCAGACACAGCCGATCACGCTCGACATGTAGCCCCATCGTTTCTGTATCAACGGCTATGCTGTCGCCTAACTCCAGAGTGTCAGGAAGATCACCATGATGGACATGGATCTGAAAACCGTCCGACCCTCCCTGCAACAGCTGCGGATCTCCTTATGCTGGTATTTAATCGACGGCCGCCGATCGACCGATCTGCATTGCTGCGCGAAATCTCATGTGTAGAGATGGTGCCCAGAAGAGGACTCGAACCTCCACTCCCACAAGGGAACAGGCACCTGAAGCCTGCGCGTCTACCAATTCCGCCATCTGGGCTCGACGAGAGCTTACGTTTATGGATTTCATGATTAGAGGTCAACCGGGATGACGCAAATGACACATTAGCTGTTAGTCTGTGGTTTTCCTCGCTTGCGAGAGCTAATTCTTCGGCCAGAAGTAAGCTCGAAAGGGGTTGTTTAATGGCCATCAATGCTGTCACTGTTTTCGGTGGCACGGGTTTTGTCGGGCGCCAGATCATCCGTCGTCTGGCACAGACGGGTGCGGCAATCCGGGTGCCGACCCGCAATGCCGATCGTGTTCTTCCACTTCGGCCTATGGGTGAGGTTGGTCAGATCGTGGCTCTCCAGTGGGACGGCCGGAACCTATCGGCTCTCGAGAAACTGGTAGGTGACGTCGACTGTGTCATCAATCTCATCGGCATTCTCGCCGAACGGCGAGCCGGAGATTTTCAAAGTCTCCAGGCAAAACTCCCGGGTCATATTGCCAGTGTCGCGATGCGGCAAAAAGTAGGTCATTTTATCCAAATGTCCGCGATTGGCGCGGATGCGAATTCACCGAGTGAATATGCGCAAACGAAAGCAGCAGGCGAGCAATCGGTGCTGGAGGCTTTCCCGAGCGCCACGATCCTGCGCCCAAGTATCATTTTCGGGCCCGGTGACGGATTTTTCTCTCTGTTCGCTAATATGAGCCGTTTCTCGCCGATGCTTCCGCTGATCGCGGGCGGACATACTAAGTTTCAGCCCGTGTACGTCGGGGACGTCGCTGAAGCGACGTCAAAGGTTATGGTGGAGGTCAATTCAAGGGGCCAAACGTTCGAACTGGGCGGGCCTAAGGTCTACTCTTTCCAAGAGCTACTTCGCTACACGCTCACAGTGATTGATCGAAGGCGACTCCTAATCCCAATACCAATGGGCATTGCTCGGCTCCAGGCAAGGCTAGCTGAAATGTTGCCAAATCCGCCACTTACACGCGACCAGCTTCGCCTTCTGCAAAGGGACAATGTCGTCTCATCGGATGCCAAGGGTTTGGAGGATCTTATGATCCGGCCTACTCCACTTGAGCTTGTGGTTCCAGAATATCTGAGCCCATACTCAGCGCTCGCGATCAAGGCGCCCATTGTTTAGCTACTGAAATGAACAATGACGAGCAGCGCCACGCCTAGAGCAATCCGGTAAATCACGAATGGTGTAAAGCTGGCAGTGCGTAGCCAGCGCATCATCAGGAAAATGGCTATCAATGCGCTGATCAGGGAGAGGAAAGCGGCAATCAATGCGTCTCGTCCGAGTGCGAGGTCGCCAATCTGAACAATCTCGAGAGTAGCAAGTGCCCCGGCGGCAAGAATCGTCGGGATCGAAAGCAGCATGGAAAACTTCGCCGCATCAGTGCGCCTGAACCCGATCATTCTGGCGGCGGTCATTGTTATCCCGGCGCGGCTAGTCCCCGGAATTAGTGCCAAGACTTGGGCAAGACCGATCAACAACGCATCGCGATAGCTAAGTGTATCGAGGTCGCGCTGAGCGGGAACTAATCGATCGGCCAACCAAAGCACAACCCCAAATCCAATCATTGCCCATGCGATGATGAGAAGCGATCGGAACTCGACTTCAGCAACTTCATGGAGGACAAATCCGGCGACAATGACGGGAACAGTCGCCAAGCCGATCTTCCAGGCGAGCGCTCTTTGATGACCGGAATTGATACTTGGGTTCCTCGGCTGGAAAAAGCTGCCCGCTAACGTCGTTAAATCACGATAGAGATAGATCACGACGGCACCAAGCGTTCCCATATGCACGGCGACATCGATCAGGACGCCCTGGTCCGGCCAATCCGTGAGGAGAGGGATCATGATCAGATGGCCGGAACTGCTGATTGGCAAGAATTCCGTGATTCCTTGCACGAGTGCAAGCAGGACGAGGTGAAGCGGATCCATTCGGTTCTCATTGTTAGCGTCTCATTTTGAGACTAAGTTGCTGAGAGAGTATCGTTTTGCCGCCAAACGCCGACGTGCCTCGTTCTGAAGCCTCCGATATAGTAACATTTTGAGACTATCCGGCGCCGCAAACTGGACATCTCGGATATGCAAATCTATAATCGTGTCGGTGCGGTCGATGTACTCAAAAAATACAAAATGCTATCGCGCTGCGGTTCTACAAAGTTTTCCATTTGTCTTAAGTTGGAGGGGTGCGATGCCCAACCCCATGATGCAATTCGTCGAAGTGCCGCGCGGCATGCCGGAAAAGCGCACCAGCCAGGAGCGCGTTCATGATTTTAGTGAAGTCTATGGAGACTACGAAGCAGCGAAGGCTGCAGAGCAGGCTTCACGATGCGAACAATGCGGAATTCCCTTCTGTCAGGTGCATTGTCCTCTGCACAACAATATACCCGACTGGTTGCATTTAACGGCGACAGGTCGGTTGGAGGAGGCCTATGAGCTGTCATCAGCGACCAACAATATGCCGGAAATATGCGGCCGCATCTGCCCTCAGGACCGCTTGTGTGAGGGTAACTGTGTAATAGAGCAGGCGGGTCATGGCACCGTCACAATTGGCGCCGTCGAGCGGTACATCACCGACACCGCTTTTGAAATGGGTTGGGTCAAACCGGTCCAGCCGTTGCGTGAACTTGATACGTCAGTCGGGATAATTGGGGCAGGTCCGGCGGGCCTTGCCGCCGCAGAAGAGCTCCGCCGAGCCGGGCACCAAGTCTATGTGTATGACCGCTACGACCGAATTGGCGGTCTCCTGATTTACGGTATTCCGGGCTTCAAGCTTGAGAAGGACATAGTTGTTCGCCGGGCCAAGCGACTGGAGCAGAGTGGCGTTACGTTCCACTATGGTGCCGACATTGGTGGCGAAGCGCTGACTTTCGATGGATTGAGACGCCGTCATCATGCGGTATTCGTCGCCACCGGGGTGTACCAAGCGCGCGGGTTAGATATTCCAGGAATTGAACTCAGGAATGTTGTGCCGGCGTTGGAGTATCTTACAGCAAGCAATCGCAAGGGGCTTGGTGACGACGTACCCGATTTCGACAATGGACGTCTGGACGCCAAGGATCGAAACGTCGTGGTTGTCGGCGGTGGCGATACCGCGATGGACTGCGTCCGAACGGCGGTCCGGCAAGGTGCCAAATCGGTACGCTGTCTCTATCGTCGTGATCGGGAAAACATGCCCGGATCGATGCGGGAAGTCGAGAACGCAGAAGAGGAAGGCGTAGAATTCATTTGGCTTGCAGCCCCAGAAGCGTTTCTCGGTATCGAAAAGGTCGAAACCGTTCGTGCATTCCGAATGCGGCTTGGTGCTCCTGATGCGACCGGTAGACGTACTCCAGAACCAATTCCCGGATCGGCCTTTACCATGCAATGCGACCTTGTCATCAAGGCTCTTGGATTCGATCCCGAGAATCTCGAGGGGCTTTTTGGGCAACCGGAATTGAAACTGACGAGATGGGGCACTGTGACGATCGATTGGGATACAATGATGACCTCATTGCCAGGTGTTTTTGCAGGTGGCGACATCGTACGTGGTGCTTCGCTAGTCGTCTGGGGTGTGCGCGACGGTCGCGATGCGGCACGAGGAATTAGTGGCTATCTCGCCCAACAGGCGGAAGAAAAGTCGCCGCAATTCGCGCTCGCTTCATGAGAGTGCAGGAGAACGCCGGATGAATACGTCATTGCTGTCGCGGCAGTCATTGCAAAATTACCGCGCGGAAGCGACTCATCTTCATCAAAGTGGGTTATACGACCCGGTAAATGAGCGCGACGCTTGTGGCGTTGGATGCGTCGTGGCTATCGACGCACAACCGCGTCGCGAGGTCGTGCTCGCCGGTATCGAGGCGCTGAAGGCCGTTTGGCATCGTGGCGCAGTTGACGCTGACGGCAAGACCGGCGACGGCGCGGGCATTCATCTGCAAATACCACAAGACTTCTTCCGAGAGCAGATCAAGGGGGCGCAGGATACCAACGAGCAAATCGCCGTCGGTATGGTTTTTCTGCCGCGCAATAACTTCACGCACCAGGAACTTTGCCGAACCCTGGTCGAAAGCGAGATATTGCGATTTGGCTATTCCATTCGCGGATGGCGACAGGTTCCTGTCGACACTTCAGTTATTGGCGAGAAGGCACAGCAAACCCGACCGGAAATCGAGCAGATACTCATCGGCAACCCGCACAAACGGGACGCGGAGACTTTCGAACGACATCTTTACCTGATCCGCAGGCGTATTGAGAAACAAGCGCTTCGCGAATCGATCTCGGACTTCTATATCTGCTCGTTGTCGTGCCTTTCCATCGTTTACAAGGGGCTGTTCCTCGCGGAACAACTTGCGGTATTCTATCCCGATCTCAACGATCCCCGTTTTATTTCAAACTACATTGTATTTCATCAGCGATACTCGACGAATACATGGCCTTCCTGGTCTCTTGCTCAGCCGTTCCGCGTTCTTGCCCACAATGGCGAGATCAACACCTATCGCGGCAACGTTAATTGGATGCGTAGCCATGAGATGCGCATGACAACCGAGGTCTTCGGTGAATTCAATGAGGACATAAAGCCGGTGATACAGGCCGGCGGTTCGGACAGCGCCGCGCTGGATCAAGTTTTCGAGGCACTCTCCAGCGCCGGTCGCGATTTGCCGATGGTTAAGACGCTGATGATGCCGCCGGCCTGGAGCAATCGCATCTCCATGCCGCAACCGCACAAGGATCTATTCAGCTATTGTAATTGCATCATGGAGCCATGGGACGGTCCTGCCGCCGTTGTTGCCACCGCTCACAACTGGGTGATCGCGGGGATGGACCGCAATGGCCTGCGGCCAATGAGGTATTCCAGAACCCGCGATGGTCTGCTTGTCGTGGGCTCGGAAAGCGGGATGGTCCCGCTAGTCGAATCGGATATTGTTGAAAAAGGCCGAGTTGGTCCCGGCGAGATGATTGGCGTCGATCTCAATACGGGCACATTCTTCCATGACCATGAGTTGAAGGACTTTCTCGCGTCTCAGAAGCCTTATGGCCAATGGGTCAGCAATATCACCTATTTGGAAGATCTGGTTGACCCTAGCGAGGTTGGTATCGAACTGAGCGAGGAGGATCTGCGGCGGCGCCAATCCCTATTCGATATTAGCATTGAAGACATCGAACTCATTATTGCTCCCATGGTCCTTGACGCAAAGGAAGCCGTAGGTTCGATGGGGGATGATACTCCACTGGCGGTGCTCTCCAAGCATTATCGCGGTTTGCATCACTTCTTTCGCCAGCAATTCAGTCAAGTCACCAATCCGCCAATTGACCCGTTGCGTGAATGGCGCGTCATGAGCCTCAAGACCCGGTTCGGGAATTTGGGGAATATTTATGACGAGGATCCAAGCCAGACCCGTATTCTCCAACTTGAAAGCCCGGTGCTTACGAATTCGGATTTGCATGCCGTCTCCGCGTATTTCGGCAATGACATCAAATCTATCGATTGTACCTTTGGTATAGATGGTCCTTTGGACTTATCCGAAGCGCTCGAGCGTATTCGACAGGAAGCTGAAGAAGCGGTTCGTGGAGGTTGCCGCGATCTGATTCTAACTGACGAGCATGTCGGGCTGGAAAAAGCTCCAATTCCGATGATTTTGGCTACTGGCGCAGTCCATAGTCATTTGGTTAGGCAAGGCCTGCGCAGTTTCAGCTCAATCACGGTTCGTTCAGCTGAGTGCACGGATGTCCATCATTTCGCCGTCCTGATCGGCGTTGGGGCAACAGCCGTTAATGCCTATCTCGCCGAGCAAGCTATTCGTCATCGCCACGCACGCCGATTATTCCCGGGGCTGACCATTGAGGAGTGTCTGGATCGCTTCAAAGAGGCGGTTAGTCAGGGACTGCTCAAAGTTATGTCCAAGATGGGCATCTCCATCATTGCTTCCTATCGAGGCGGTTACAATTTCGAAGCGGTTGGACTGTCGCGCTCCTTGTGCCGTGAGTTTTTCCCAGGGCTTGTAACAAGGATTTCTGGGATTGGCCTGACCGGCATCCGCAACAAGGTTGTCAAGCAGCACCGACGGGCTTTCGGGGAGGCCGTTCCGGTTTTATCGATCGGTGGATTCTACCGATATCGTCGTGGTGGGGAGCAGCATGCTCTCGAAGCGCGGATGATTCATCAACTCCAGCACGCCGTCAGCACGGATTCCTACGCTGCGTACAAACGGTTCGCGGAGGGCATCTATGCTCAACGTCCGGTATCACTCCGAGATCTCCTGGACTTCAGGCGTGCGGAGAACTCGGTGCCGATTGACGAGGTCGAGAGTATCACGGAAATCCGCAAGCGCTTCGTAACGCCAGGCATGTCCCTCGGAGCGCTTGGACCAGAAGCGCATGAAACACTTACCATCGCGATGAACCGTATTGGCGCCAAATCCGATAGCGGTGAGGGTGGTGAGGGACAAGAACGCTATACGCCGCGACCTAACGGAGACAACCCAAACTCTCCCATTAAGCAGGTTGCATCCGGTCGATTCGGTGTTACTGCGGAGTATCTGAACGCCTGCAGAGAGATCGAGATTAAGATTGCGCAGGGGGCTAAACCTGGCGAAGGTGGCCAGCTACCCGGCTTTAAGGTCACCGCGGAAATTGGGCGTTTGCGGCACGCAACACCCGGTGTGACGTTGATCTCGCCGCCGCCTCATCACGATATTTATTCGATCGAAGATCTCGCGCAGCTGATCTATGATCTCAAGCAAATCAATCCCGATGCCAAGGTTTGCGTAAAGCTGGTTTCGGAAACTGGCATCGGTACCATCGCTGCTGGCGTTGCCAAAGCCAAGGCGGATGTAATCCTTATTTCAGGGCATTCCGGTGGAACGGGTGCCAGCCCACAAACCTCCATCAAATTTGCGGGGGCTCCATGGGAGATGGGCCTTGCTGAAACCCATCAACTATTGATGCTCAATCGACTCCGGCATCGGGTGGTCTTGCGCACCGACGGCGGTCTCAAGACCGGCCGTGATATCGTCATGGCAGCGCTGCTCGGCGCAGAGGAATACGGTATCGGCACACTGTCGCTCGTAGCGATGGGCTGCATTATGGTTCGGCAATGCCACTCGAATACCTGTCCTGTCGGCGTCTGCACGCAGCGACAGGATCTTCGTGAAAAGTTCGCGGGTACTCCCGAGAAGGTCGTCAATCTGATGAGCTTCATCGCGGAAGAGGTTCGGGAAATTCTCGCCTCCTTGGGGCTGCGCTCCCTCAATGAGGCTGTTGGACGAACGGATCTACTTCGCCAGGTCAGTCGCGGCAGTCCCGATCTCGATGATCTCGACCTCAATCCCATACTCGCGCGCATTGACGTTGGTGATTATCCCAGTCGGTGCGTGATCGAAGGACGGAACGAGGTTCCTGACACCCTTGATGCCCGCATGATCGAAGATGCGGGACCACTCCTCGAAGACGGTCAAAAAATGCAATTGCAATACAATGTACGCAATGTGCATCGGGCCGTAGGTACTCGACTGTCGTCACATATCACGCGTAGCTATGGCATGTTCGGTCTGCAGCCAGGTCATCTGACTATCCGCCTGCGCGGATCGGCGGGACAGTCACTAGGCGCTTTTGCGGTCCAGGGCATCAAGATCGAGGTTTTTGGTGATGCCAATGATTATGTGGGCAAAGGCCTTTCGGGAGGCACAATTGTCGTTCGGCCAATGGTATCAAGTCCGCTAATCGCCAGTGAAAATACGATCATCGGCAATACGTGCCTGTATGGTGCGACCGCCGGAAGGCTTTTCGCGGCGGGCAAGGCAGGTGAGAGGTTCGCCGTCCGAAATTCTGGGGCGATAACTGTCGTCGAAGGCTGTGGAGACAACGGCTGCGAGTATATGACTGGTGGCCTCGCTGTAATTCTGGGAACTGTTGGAGATAACTTTTCGGCTGGTATGAGCGGGGGGATGGTCTTTGTCTACGATCCCGAAAATCTACTTCCGCGTCATATCAATGCGGATATGGTAGTTCACCAGCGCATCGAAGTTGATCACTACGCCAGTCTATTGCGGAAGCAGATCGCCGAACATGTTACAAATACGCAAAGCGATCTCGGCTTGAAACTGATTCGCGAGTTCGAACGGGAGATCGATAAGTTCTGGCAGGTCATCCCGGTTGAACTCTTGGATAAGCTCGATGTCCCCGTACGCAAGGAAGCCGCGATGGCGGTGGCATAGATCGTTGTGCTTCGCGGGCTTCAATCGTCGGCTCTCTTATCGAAGAGGCTTTGGCGGATGTGACGGAGGCGCGGCTGCTCCTCTTCGATGAATGGTAGGGGTCTCGTTACCTTGATCGCTTCAAGACCGAGCCTGCCCGCGAGCAGTCCGTTGCCCATCCCCTGGCCGGCTCGCGCGGACACCATGGAAGCCAATGATGCTCCCGTTGTTTCCACGGCTGCGTCAGTAACCAGATCCGTGAGCCCAGCAAGTGCTGCGTTACGGATGCAGCGCCGAAGCAAGGCAAATGTCGCCACAGTACCCGGCCGAACACCATACAGTCTGGCTATCGCTCGAAGCATCATAAGAGCCCGGACCAGCACCAAGGCGCTATCGATGAGCCCGAGGGGGCTCAACGCAGTAATGATCCCGATGTCGCGACTGCTTGCGAGGACAATACGATAAGCCTGTCGATCGAGTTGGCGGAGCACATTCCGCTCGAACAGGACTAACGTTTCTCGATCATTATGCGCATCATTGATGATCTGCTGATAGGTGCGTAACGCTCCACGGAGATCGGGCCGGACTCGGTAGTCCTCGATGAGATTGGCCATTAGCGGAGCCGCCTCACCGTGCAGCGAGGAATCCGCAATTCGCGCAGCCTGTCGATGGATATTCTCGTGGCGTCGTAGTTTTCTGAGCGCAAGAATCTCCGCTGATATCCCGCCGACAGCGGCGCCAACCGCCAAAACCACCAGGACAGTGAGGGCCAGACCTAGAATCGGCGCTTCTAGGAGAAGCGTGCGAACATATTGTACTGTTTCCGTGACCAGTACGAGAAAAAGGGCTAGTGAAGAGGAGCCATATAGCCAACCCAGCCAATTTGTGGACTTTTTTCGGGGCCGTTCAACGAATGCTGGTTCCTCCTCCCCTTCACACCGATCCGATGGAACAACTTCCACCGCTAGGTTCGTAGTGGGATCGAGTTCGAACGGCCGGATCTCCTGCCCCATCCTCTTTCGCTCGACAGTCACGCGAGTTTGTCGCCAATGAGATATTCGATCGCCTGGTCCAGCCGAATATGCTGCGCCTTCTTGCCAGGTACGAGCCGTCTCGGCGCAAACTCTCGAAATCTGAATCTATCGCTCGTCCAGTCGTCCGGTTCCGGCAAATCGGGAGGAACTTCACCAGGAAACAGAACCGTTTCGCGGTCTTCATTTTTGAGCCGACCTCGAACGCACGAGAGCACCTGACCGTCGTGCTCGGTTCTAACGACATCGGTGCAGCGGAGTGCCGCGAGAGCGATGACCTCGTGATCGAGGCCATGAAATCGTAGCTCCTGCAACCGTGGCCGCACCAGCAATTCCAGTAGGTGTTTGAGGTTTGGGTGCTGGTTCGATGCGACATGATCTGCTTTGCTGACAGCAAACAGCACTTTGTCGATCGCGGGAGCAAATAGGCGGTCTAAAAGCGTCCGGCGACCATATCTGAAACTCTTGAGGATTCTTTCCAAGGACTGCTTCGTATCTTTGAACTGGTCTGGGCCTGAATTCAGGTTCTCGAGAAGATCGATCAGAACAATCTGCCGATCGAAGAATCGGAATTGCTCTTCGTAGAACGGCAGAACGACTTGGCTTCTATATCGCTCATATCGCTTCCGGAGTTCTCGGCAGACCCAGTTATCTCCAAGCATATCGGGTAGAACAGGAGACAATCTCAAGACGTCATTGCCTTCGAGGGCGCCTGGACTGGTGAGGCGGCCAGGCTGGATGAAACTCAGGCCCAGCTCTTTTTGACACCGCATGGCGTAGCGATGAAATGCGGAAACCGTTGTCTCCAGCCGCTCGATATCTGGATAGCCTTCCAGATCTAGATGGTCCAAATGGCTAAGCCATTCAGTGGCTAGTTTGCGGCGAGACGCAAGTTCAAGGCAATCGGCGGCATCTCGGCAGAACTCGTCGAAGGAGGTTTCAAGGAGCGGCAAATCCAGAAGCCACTCCCCCGGGTAGTCAATGATTTCAAGGCGAAGGCGCCAATCACTCTGCATTTGCCGCCAGAGCGTGTCATTGGTTTCATAGGCAATCTCTAGCGTGAGCGTACTTAGATCATCAGTCGCGTGGGGCCATTGAGGCAGTGTTGAGTTCAGCTCTTTGAGAAATGTTGTAATCGGGAAAGCGTTGTCTCGCTGCTTATCGGATAGCCGGGCACCTCTATATCGAACATCGTGTATTGCCTTCACAAACGGGAGGTCGATGGCGTCAATCAGATGGTGAGCCAGACTCGAAATGAATACTGTCTTGCCGCTTCGACGAAGGCCGGTGACGGCCAACCTCAGATGCAGATCGAGTGATCGATCGGCGAGTTCCGTAACAAAGTCGGCGCTTTGACCCAGCCAATGCCATGGATTGGTGATCACAAGCTGAAACTGCCAATCCAGAGTGCTACCAGAACCATCAGCCCAATGACCCGGTGAAACCGAAACGCTGTCAGGCACTCTTGCGCCGAGTTCAGTTGAAGAGTTTGGACCTGCCTTCCAAGTAGAAGAGCGACAGGTGCCAGGGGTACAATGATGAGAAGCGATTTGCCGGATGCGATTCCGGCAAGCAGAATGCCGGCGATCATCATGCCGAAGAATCCCCATAGCCAGCGTTTGGTCCTGTCACCGAGCCATAAAGCAAGAGACTTCACACCGACTAGAACGTCGTCCTCTTTGTCTTGGTGGGCATAGATAGTATCATAACCGAGGGTCCAAAGTACGGCAGCGGCATAGAGTAACAGGGCACCAAGACTGAGTTGTCCGCTTTCGGTCGCATAACCGACCAAGATGCCCCAATTGAATGTCAGGCCGAGAAACGCTTGCGGCCAGTAGGTGAGCCGTTTCATGAATGGATAAACGAGAATGAGGGGAACACTCGCAAGTGCAACGATTTGAGCGGTCGTGGGTAGCTGGGTGAGCACGATCAGACCCGCCAGCATCTGCGCTGCAGTAAACAAGAGCGCCTCCGAAATCCTGAGCCGCCCGGCTGCAAGAGGGCGATTCCGCGTACGCTCGACGTTACGATCGAAATCCCGATCCACAATATCATTAATTGTGCAACCAGCCCCGCGCATGGCAAATGCGCCAACAAAGAACATCACCGAGAGGAAGATGTTGGGCATCGATGTCGCTAACACTTGGCCCCACCAACAGGGAATGACCAAAAGCCAGGTGCCGATAGGACGATCCCAGCGCGCTAGCATCGCCAGATCCCGCATCCGAGGCGGAAACTTGTCGATCCAGGAATTTTGTTGATCGAGAACAGAGGCCATGACGCTTTTCGTTGTGACGTGTCCCCACCACACTGGTCAATATCCAAGGCGATTACATGGCTAGCCCTAGACAGATAGTCCATACGCCCAACACATTGCGTGCCCCTAGGTTGTTCGTTCCGGCCGAACTTGCCCCTGGCACTTCCGTCCCTGTGGACTCAAACCAGGCGCAATATCTTGGAAAGGTTATGCGCCTTACTCCCGGTGACGCTGTCAGATTGTTCAATGGCGTGGACGGTGAGTGGCTAGCACGGGTGGAGATATTGTCCGCGCGCAACGGGCGGGTTCGTGTTTCGGAGCTAGTGAGACCTCAGTCACGAACGTCACGGAGTGTCCATCTATGCATCGCGCCGATTCGTCGAAGTCGTCTAGAACTGGTTGTGGAGAAGGCAGTGGAACTAGGTGTCAGCACGTTCCAGCCTGTGATAACCAAACGCACGATGGCGCTATGGCCTGACCCGGGTCGGCTTCAGCGGATCGCGATAGAGGCAGCCGAGCAGGCCGAACGCCTCGACCTCATGAGCCTTCTAGAACCATTGGGGATTAACGAGGTGATCGAACGACGCGTCGACTCTGATGTGCCCATGATTGCCGCCATTGAAAGACGCGGACAACCTCTCGCGAGGCTGGCCGAAATGCGTGGGTCAATTGCCGTAATGATCGGACCTGAAGGAGGATTCGATGCTGATGAGGTCCTGATGCTGGAGAATTGTGCGAACATCACCAGCGTATCGTTGGGTTCACGCATTTTGCGGACCGAAACAGCGGCAATTGTCGCTGTCTCTTGGTGTCAACTGGTTTCGCCTGAATGGTTTGAGGGGGCTAAGACCTGAGGATTTATGCGACAATGTGCACGGAGATGGTCTGATGTTGGCAACTTATCTTCTGGTCTGCGATCTTGTGAGTGTTTCAAGCGGTCGCATGCTAAGTTATAAAGCGTTCTGATTTAGCCCAATTCCATGATGATTTGGTGAGTAGCTTGTTTCCCTTTGCTCAAAAATGTCCGCGCTTCCTAATGGTACTTGCCCTAGTGAGTGGGGGCTCATCATCCTCTTTTGCGGTCGGACCGCACGATTGGCAGGTGAATTTTCAGCCTGCCGTGACACCGATAATGGAGCGGCTGACAAGTTTTCATAACCTGCTCCTGGTAATTATTTTTGCTATTGTGATCTTTGTACTCGGATTACTCGCTTACACCTGTTTTCGTTTCCGCGAATCAAAAAATCCAACGCCTTCGACCCGGTCGCACAATACACTTCTCGAGATTGGCTGGACCGCCATCCCCGTTTTGATTTTGGTGATTATCGCAATTCCGTCATTTAGGTTGCTATACTTCATGGATGTTATTCCTGAAACTGAAATGACCGTTAAAGCAACGGGTAATCAGTGGTATTGGAGTTATGAATATCCTGATCACGATAATATCTCGTTCGACGCGAACCTTGTCGAGGATAGCCAACTGCAGCCCGGGCAGCCGCGTTTGCTACAGACCGATAACGCGGTCATTTTACCAGTAGAGACAAACATACAAATTACCGTGACATCGAACGATGTTTTGCACTCTTGGGCGATGCCCCCAGCGGGCATAAAAATCGACGCCATTCCGGGCTTTCTTAATGAAGTGTGGATCAACATTGAAGAGCCGGGTACGTACTACGGGCAGTGTTCTGAACTTTGCGGGATTCGGCACGGCTATATGCCGATCAACATCGAAGCAGTGTCCATGGAAGAGTTCGAGAACTGGGTGGCAGAGACGAAGGCCGCTCAAGGAAAAAGTGACGTTCGGCTTGCCGATATAGCGGGCCAATGAAAGCATACTCCAAAGCGAAGGCAGGCTGATGGCATACGCGATCGACGCCGATCATCACGAGCACCATCCAACTGGCTGGCGCCGTTGGCTTTATTCAACGAATCACAAAGACATCGGTACGATGTATTTGGTCCTCGCGTTCTGCGCGGGCCTGATCGGCATGACAATGTCCATCGTCTTTCGTGCCGAATTGTTTGCTCCTGGAACGCAGTTCATCGACGACAATCATATCTACAATGTCCTCGTGACTGGCCATGGCGTCATCATGGTCTTTTTCTTTATTATGCCGGCGCTTATCGGTGGGTTCGGGAATTGGATGGTGCCGCTGATGATTGGGGCGCCGGACATGGCATTTCCCCGAATGAACAACATCAGTTTCTGGCTGTTGGTTCCTGCAATAAGTCTGCTTCTGGGATCCACGCTGGTGGGCGGTTTTGGCGGTGGTTGGACTGCCTATCCCCCGCTCTCAGCCAATCTCGGGCATCCGGGCCCGGCTATGGACATGGTGATCTTCAGTTTGCATTTAGCCGGCGCTTCGTCATTGCTTGGCGCGATTAACTTCATAACGACCATATTTAACATGCGCGCCCCAGGCATGACCCTAAACAAAATGCCGTTGTTCGCTTGGTCGATCCTCGTCACCGCATTTCTGTTGCTGCTGGCCGTCCCAGTGTTGGCTGGTGCTGTAACCATGCTTCTCACGGACCGGAATTTTGGAACGCATTTCTTCGACGCTGCCGGCGGCGGCGACCCAGTACTGTTTCAACATCTATTTTGGTTTTTCGGACATCCCGAAGTTTACATCATGATTCTGCCGGCCTTCGGCATCACCAGCCATGTGGTGTCGACTTTCTCGAACAAGCCTGTCTTCGGCTATCTGGGGATGGCGTATGCCATGGTCGCGATCGGAGTGGTCGGCTTTGTCGTATGGGCACATCACATGTTCACTGTTGGAATGGGAGTGGATTACAAAGCCTACTTCACTGCAGCCACGATGGTGATCGCCGTACCGACCGGCATCAAGATCTTTAGTTGGATTGCGACGATGTGGGGTGGATCCATACGCTTCACAACTCCGATGCTTTTTGCAATCGGTTTCATCTTTCTTTTCACGGTCGGTGGGGTCACCGGCGTGGTGCTTTCCAACGCCGGAGTCGACGCTGCACTTCATGACACCTACTATGTAGTGGCGCATTTTCATTATGTGCTGAGCCTCGGTGCGATGTTCGGCATATTCATGGGCTTCTACTATTGGGTCGGCAAGATGACCGGGCATCAATATGATGAGGGTCTAGGGAAGGTTCATTTCTGGCTTACCTTTATCGGCGTGAACCTGACATTTTTCCCGATGCACTTCGCAGGTCTATCAGGTATGCCACGCCGTATTCCGGACTATCCGGATGCCTTTGCGGGCTGGAATATGCTGGCGTCGGTCGGCTCGTTTATTGCCGCCGCCAGTGCTGTGTTCTTTATCTACGTGCTCTATCGTACATTTACGGCTGGGCGTGCGTGTGCTCCCAATCCCTGGGGTGAGGGGGCGACGACACTTGAGTGGTCAGTAGCTTCACCGCCGCCTTTCCATACCTTTGAGGAACTTCCGCAGGTTCGCTAGGAGTCTTTTTTGGTACCTCAAGAATCATCGGCGGCCCTGCTACACAGCGCCAATCACGGAGGCTCTGAGGCTGGAGTTCGTGATTATTGGACACTGCTGAAGCCGAACGTCATGCAACTGGCGGTATTTACAGGTGCTGCCGGTGTCTACCTTGCGCCAGGCCGATTGCATCCCATCCTGGCTGTGACCACTGTCTTGTGTATGGCCGTCGGCGCTGGTGCATGCGGCGCAATCAATAATTGGTATGATGCCGATATCGACAAGCGAATGGGACGCACGCAATATCGCCCGACGGCGGCTGGACGTGTAGCACCCGCGGAGGCGCTAAGCTTCGGTGTGACCTTGAGCATTCTCTCGGTCATGCTGCTCGGGCTTTCGACAAATTGGTTGGCCGCATTGATCCTGGCTTTGACAATCGTTTTCTACGTCGTTGTCTACACGATGTGGCTGAAGCGCCGAACCTGTCAAAACATCGTTATTGGCGGTGCCGCAGGCGCCCTGCCTCCGGTGATCGGCTGGGTTGCCGTAACGGGCTCGTTGGATTGGGCCCCGATCATTATGTTTGCTATCATCTTTCTGTGGACCCCGCCGCACTTTTGGGCGCTGGCGTTGTCGCGCACTGATGACTATCGACGTGTTGGTGTGCCTATGCTGCCAATTGTAGTGGGGCGTCGCGCGACTGAAAAAGCGATGGTTAGCTACACAGTTGCAGTATGCCTTGCGGCGATGGCATTGGCGCCGATTGCCGGTCTCGGTTGGCTGTATTGCCTCGCAGCTCTTATAACGAGTGCCTATTTCCTATTGTTGATGGTTCGCGTATTAGTTGATGACAGTGATGCCGTTGCCATGAGCGCCTTTCGTTTTTCGATTGTGTACTTGTTCGCGTTATTCTTTGCGATGATTCTCGACAGAGCGCTGGGTGTTGCTCCTGTGTCGGTTATGATCACATGAAAAGCACTGGCCACAAGAACCCCCTGCGTGCAAGAAACGTGGCTTTAGGTTTCGCATTGCTGGCGTTTGTTGTGCTTGTGTATCTGGTCACGCTTGTAAAAATGAGTGGAGGTTGAGGTTGACACCATCCCGCTCGAACAACCGAACGGCACTGCATCTTTCGCTGATCATTGTGGGCATGGCGGCGCTGACCGCTGCATCCGTCCCTTTATACAACATAATTTGCCGTGCTACCGGCTGGGCGGGTACGCCACGGGTCGCGGCAATGGCGCCGACCGAAAAAGGTTCGGGGTCGGTGGAGATCTTGTTCGACGCCGATACTGCTCCTGGGCTTCCATGGTCTTTCGAGCCGGTCGAGAGGCGAACCGAGATTAGCGTAGGCGAGCAGAAGCTAAGCTTTTATGAAGCGCGTAATGATGGTTCCTCGCCAATAGTCGGCACCGCGGTTTTCAACGTGACGCCACTCAAGATCGGCAATTACTTTGTAAAGATTGACTGTTTTTGCTTCGAGAGGCAATTACTCGAACCCGGCCAGACTGCGCAGCTGCCAGTCTCCTATTATGTTGATGCTGAAATGCTGGACGATCCGAACACAAGCGATGTCAGGCAAATTACCCTCTCATACACGTTCTTCGTTGATGAGGAGGCGACAGCGGATGCACAACGTCGATCTGCCGGCCGGGCTACCGAAATTTCAAATGAGACGTGAGATCGAGTAGGCATAATGGCGAATACAGCCGAAGTAGCGACACCTGAGCATGCGCACGGACATGCTAAACATCCCTATCATCTCGTAGATCCAAGTCCATGGCCCGTCGTTGGCAGCTTGTCGGCTCTTCTGCTGACGGGCGGCGGTGTCATGTGGATGCATGGCCATTCCCTGGGTCCCTACACTACAATATTGGGATTTGCAGGCGTGTTCTACACGATGTTTCGCTGGTGGAAGGATGTACTCCGCGAATCTTTCACCGGGTTTCATAGCAGGACTGTCGATCGAGGTCTCCGCCTGGGTATGGCGCTGTTCATCACGTCCGAAGTCCTGTTCTTTTTCGCATTTTTTTGGGCCTTCTTCTGGGCTGCTCTTGTTCCGCCCGAGACGGTCAACTGGCAGTGGCCGCCAGAGGGTATTCACCCACCCAGCGCCTGGGAGATCCCGTTTCTCAACACGCTCATACTATTGTTGTCCGGCGTTACAGCGACCTGGGCGCACCACGCAATTCAAGAGGACGATACCGAGACAGGCTTCAAGGCCTTGCTATTGACATGCGCGCTTGGTGCAATTTTTACGAGCCTTCAGGTTTTTGAATACATTGAAGCTATTCATGAAGGGTTCACACTGCAATCTGGCACCACAGGCTCGACTTTCTACATGGCAACAGGCTTTCATGGATTCCATGTCCTAGTCGGTACGACCTTTCTTCTGGTATGTATGATGCGCGCATACTACGGAGTCTTTAAACCACATAAACACGTAGGTTTCGAGGCTGCCGCTTGGTACTGGCATTTCGTGGATGTCGTGTGGCTGTTTCTGTTCGTGTGCATATATATCTGGGGAGGCAGTCATCAGTTCATTGTCCAGAACTGACAGACCGATAATCTTACTTCACGATTCCAACGATTGAGCCTAGTTTTCGGAAAAGAATTTCGGCCGGGTTTTCTCCTTTCCATCCTGGTTGTTTCTGCTCTTGCCATCCTGATAGGCTTGGGTACGTGGCAGCTTCACAGACTAGAGTGGAAGCGGAATCTGATCACAGAGATCGAACAGGCGATGAGCCAAGAGCCAATCCGGATTGCAGATCATCTAGGAGAACTCGAAAATTTGAACTTTCGACCAGTGAAGCTGGAAGGCACATACCTTCACGAGGGGTCATTCGCTTTTGGCGCTCGTGGCCGATCGGGTGTATTAGGCAGCATACTGGTAATGCCTCTTTTGTTGACGAACGGCGATGTCATTCTGATTGAGCGTGGCTGGATGCCAGAGGATTTGCTGCCTCCGCAAGTACCTAGTGGGCTCAAAGTCGCGGGAGAGGTGTCGATCCAGGGGATTGCACGCTTTCGAGCAAATGACATTCAACCCGCTTTTGTGCCGGATAATCGTCCTTTGGATCGCAGATTTTATTGGTATGATCTTATTACTATTGGGGCCAATCTTGGTTATCCAGTGTTGCCTGTAGTCGTCAGTCAGTCGGTGCAGAACCCGAACGATCGGCTGCCCTATGTATCTCCGGCGAAAATGGATCTGCCGAATAATCATTTATCCTATGCGCTAACTTGGTACGGCCTGGCGATTGGGCTCGTGATTGTGTTCTTCGTGTATTCTACACAGCGAGCGTCATAGATCGATGAACGCGCTTCGGATATGTGCAAGTAGTGCTGTCTGCGTCACCTACCTTTTGATTGTGCTTGGCGCTATAGTCCGAACGACCGGGTCAGGATTATCCTGTCCCGATTGGCCGACATGCTATGGTGTCTGGCTTCCCACGCCTGCTGTAGTCGACGCATCCGGTCTAGGATTCACTTATGGACAGGTCATGTTAGAGTGGATCCATCGCTTCATTGCAGGGGTCGTTCTTGGGCCATTAATTGTTTTTATTGCTTTGCTGACTTGGTGTCAGCGAGCCGACCACAGTCTGAAGCTATCGGGTGTTTGGATTTCTATGTTGCTCCTCGTCCAGGCTGGCCTCGGGGGTCTCACAGTGCTGGACAGCAACAGTCCATGGTCGGTGGCAATTCATCTGACGAATGCACTGATACTTCTCACAGCTTTGCTATTCGTCGCTCTGCGCACCTCTCCAAGCAAGGTCTCGTCGTCAGGGATGAGATTACGGATTTTTGCTACGTTAGCTCTAATCGTAGCAGTGGCGACGATGGCCACAGCAGCAATGACGGCGAAGAGCGGTGCGTCATTGGCCTGTTCTTCTTGGCCGCTCTGCAACGATACATCGATACCGGATTTCGGCGATTGGCCCATTGCAATCCATGCCACGCATCGAATTCTCGCTGGGGTACTGGGGATCATGATCTTCTTGCTGGCCTGGCGGTTGAGGGCTCATGATCAACTAATGCGTACCCTTGCGAACGCGGCATCACTTCTTGTCGTCATTCAAGTAAGTCTCGGTGCTGGGCTGATAGAGTGGTACGTCCCGATTCCTTTGGCCGTGGTGCATCAAGCTCTGGCTGTCCTTATTTTCGGAATGTTGGCGTCACTGTTCTGGCTGACGAACGGTGTGGCACGTCCTGTTTCGTCGCTAAATAAATCCACTATCGAACACAATGGCCACGCTTCACCGCGGCCCGCTTGAGCGTCGTTTCGAGCGTATCTCTCGGATCCACGAAGCGATTGCCATTCTTCACTGGGATCAGGCAGTGATAATGCCTGCCGGCAGCATCGAAAGTCGTGCAGAGCAATTGGCGACTCTCGGTCATCTTGCGCATGAGCTTCTGTCTTCAAGAGAAACGGGTGATCTTCTCGCGGCGAAAATCCTACCCGCCGATTCGGGTGTCCTTGATCGGGCCAATCAGCAATTGATGCAACGCGCCTATGATCGAGCAACAGCACTCGATGCCGACTTCGTTGCCCATCGCGTTCGTGTTTGTGCACACGCGGAAATGGGGTGGCGCCAAGCCCGAACCGAAACAAACTATAGTATATTTCAGCCGCATTTGGAGAAGGTCGTCCAGGTAGTTCGAGAAACCGCCATAGCTCTTTCAGAGGCGCTTAGTTTAACGCCCTATGACGCTCTACTAGACGAGTACCAACCAGGTTTGCGTGAGGCATCCTTCAAGCCGTTGTTCGAGACGTTGGAAACGTCCCTTTCAGAGCGTGTTGACGCTGCAATTGAAGCAAATAGACCGTTTTCTGTTCAGAGCCGAACCATAACGCCCGCGGAACAAGCCGTCATTTTTAAGCTATTGATGAGACAACTCGGCTTTGATTTCCATCGCGGTCGTCTCGACGAAAGTATCCATCCGTTTTGTGGCGGTGTTTTCTCCGATCATCGCATCACTACTCGATATGATGCGTCGGATCTCACATCTGGCCTCATGGGCATTCTTCACGAGACCGGGCATGCACTCTATGAGGCTGGATTACCGGAGGAATGGGTTAGCCAGCCGGTTGGCCAGTCGCATGGAATGCTTGTCCATGAAAGCCAGTCACTACTCATCGAAATGCAAATTTGTCGTTCTACTGCCTTCCTTTCATTCTTGTCACGGGTATTGACGGAGAGCTTCGGAGAGGAAGAGGCCTGGAATGAGAGGAATCTTCAGAATTCCTACCGTCATGTTGAACGGACACTCGTCCGGGTCGACGCTGACGAGGTTACCTATCCCTTGCATGTAATCCAGCGATATCGGCTGGAACGGGCCTTGTTGTCCGGAGATCTAAAGCCAAACGAATTGCCCATGGCCTGGAACGATCTGATGGCGAAAATGCTTGGAGTGCGGCCCGACAATGATCGCGATGGATGCCTTCAGGACATCCATTGGTCAGAAGGCATATTCGGATATTTTCCCTGCTACACGCTGGGAGCACTCTTGGCAGCGCAACTCGCGGAGAGACTTCGCGAAGATCTAGGGGATCTCGATCAGCATCTTGGACTTGGAGACTTTAAGCAGATCATGAGCTGGCTTCGCGAACACGTCCATCAATATGGCTCAGCACTCGAGCTCGGCGACCTTATTAGAACGAGTTCGGGAAAGGCGCTTGGTGCTACGGCATTTCTTGACCACGTCGACCGGCGTTATCTCAACACGACGCAAGCCTAAGTGCCCAAGCACCGGAGTACTTGGCACGTGGACTATATCAGCACTCGTGGCGGCAGTGATCCGCTGCCGTTCCACGACGTCCTCATCGAAGGGCTAGCGATGGACGGCGGGCTTTTCGTTCCCAACCGTTGGCCCTCTTTCAATATCGATCAGCTAAGCGGACTGAAAACTGCGGACTACGCCACAACTGCTGCCTTCGTAATGAGGAATCTTGTCGGTGATTCTTTCGAGCCCCAGGAGCTCGAAGAATTATGTCGAGGAGCCTACAAGGACTTCAATCACGCAGCCACGGCGCCGCTCAAGCAGATCGGGCACAGCGAATGGCTTCTTGAGTTATTCCACGGTCCGACACTGGCATTCAAGGACTTCGCGATGCGACTGCTCGGATTGATGTTCGAGCGGGTACTCGAGCGAAAAGGTCAGCGTATTACAATCGTTGGCGCAACGTCCGGTGATACCGGTTCGGCGGCAATCCACGCTTGTGCAGGTCGCGCCAATATCGACATATTTGTGCTGTTTCCCAAAGGACGCGTTTCCGAAGTTCAGCGCCGTCAGATGACTACGGTGATGGATTCCAACGTCCACTGTTTTGCTATCGATGGCACGTTCGATGACTGCCAGGCGCTAGTAAAATCGTTGTTTGCGGACGTCGATTTTCGCCGCAAATTATCCCTCGCCGCGATAAATTCCATCAACTGGGCGAGGATCTCGGCACAGATCGTCTATTATATCTATGCTGGCATTCGTTTGGGGGCACTTGAAAACCCACTACGATTCATCGTGCCCACGGGCAACTTTGGCGACGTCTATGCAGGATATGCGGCGGCTCAGATGGGACTGCCAATAACTGAGCTTGTTGTTGCCACCAACAATAACGATCTGCTTTCGCGGTTTTTCGATTCCGGCGTTTACGAAGCCCAAACTGTCCAGGCGACGCTTTCGCCGAGCATGGATATTCAAGTGGCGAGCAATTTCGAGCGCCTGCTGTTCGAAACGAACGATCGTAATGGAACTCTGACGGCTGATCAAATGTCGACGTTTGGTCGAACCCGCCGCATTTCAGTGGATTGGGGGCACCTGAAGGCCTTGCGCCCACGATTTCGGGCGGGGCGAGCAAACGAGGATGAGACCCTCAAGGCTATGCGAGAGGTTTTGGCGTCATGTGGTGAGTTGATTGATCCCCATACAGCCGTGGGCGTATCGGTCGGTCGACGTGTTCCACCAGAAATTGACCAGACGTCTTCCGTTTATTTGGCTACTGCCCATCCTGCCAAGTTTCCGGAATCAGTTGAACGTGCCAACAACGTACGACCGGATCTGCCGCAGGCTCTTCAGTGGATTGAAACTGCCCGGGAACGATACGGGGAGCTTCCGAACGACGCAGATATCCTGAAGTCACAAATTCAACAAGTCCAGGCAGCAAAGCATTGACCGATACCGATTCATTCAGAGCAACGAAATTGGACAACGGTGTACGGGTTGTTAGCGAACGGCTGCCGCATGTGCGCACTGCCAGTGTTGGAGTATGGGTCGACGCAGGTGCTCGACACGAACTCCCAAAAGAGAATGGCGTGGCCCACATGCTGGAGCATATGGCATTCAAGGGAACAGAGCGACGCAATGCCCAACGAATAGCTGAGGAAATCGAAGACGTTGGCGGCCATCTGAATGCCTATACCTCTAGGGAGCACACGGCATATTATGCACGAGTGCTCTCAACTGATGTGAGGCTGGCTGGCGACATTATTGCAGATATTCTCCAACATTCCTTGTTCGATGAAGGTGAACTCGCTCGGGAAAGAGGCGTCGTCCTTCAAGAAATCGGACAAGTCCAGGATACGCCCGACGATCTGATATTCGATATATTTCAAGAATGTGCTTATCCGGATCAGGCGCTGGGGAGGTCAGTCCTCGGCCCGCTTGAAGTCGTTTCCGCAATGCGACGCGATTCGCTCCTCGGTTTCATGGCAAAGTTCTACAATGCGGAGAATTTGGTTGTCGCCGGAGCCGGTGAGGTTGAGCATGAAATGCTTGTCGAATTGGCGGGCACTTTTCTTGGAAATCTAAGGGCCGAGAGCGGGTCTGGTCCCGAGCCTGGCATTTATCGCGGTGGCTTGCGGCTGGTTGACCGGGATCTTGATCAGGTTCACGTCATTCTCGGCTTGGAGGCGATGTCTCTTCATGACAGCGACTATTTCGCCCTGCAGATTTTCTCGACGATGCTGGGCGGCGGCATGTCATCGCGATTGTTCCAGGAGATAAGAGAGAAGCGCGGGCTCGCCTACTCGGTGTTTTCCTTCACGTCATGCTTCAGAGAGACGGGAATGCTGGGCGTGTACGCGGGAACAAACGAAGCCGATCTCCCAGACCTCGTCCCCCTACTTTGCGACGTTTCTGTTGGGTTGGCTTCCAGCGTGACGGAGAGCGAGCTGAACCGGGCGCGCAATCAGCTTAAGGCCAGTTTGATGATGTCACTAGAAAGCTGCAGCTCCGTCTGCGAGGACCTTGCACGACATGAGCTTATTTTTGGAAGACGGATCGAATTGGATGAAATTATCGAGCGCATCGACTCCGTGGCGCAGGCGGATATTCGACGGGTCGGTGCCCGACTGTTCGGCATGCCTCGACCAACGGCGGTCGCAGTTGGGCGACATGGGCATCTGTTAGATTATGACCAAATCCGCAAAAATCTTACGCAATAAGTTCAGCGCTATTAGTCCGCAAACGGATCGCGCATCAGTATGGTATCCTCACGTAGCGGGCTTGTCGATAACAGGGCCACCGGCGCTTCGACGAGTTCTTCCAGACGCTTCACGTATTTCACGGCGTTTGCCGGTAATTCCGCAAAGCTTCTGGCGCCCCGTGTACTCTCCTGCCAGCCGTCCATCTCTTCATAAATGGGTTGAGCCAAAGCCTGTGCGGCAGGATTGGCCGGAAGATGATCGAGTGTTTGTCCGCGGAGCGAATAGGATGTGCAGACCTTGAGCGTGTTCATGCCGTCGAGCACATCCAGTTTGGTCAACGCCAATCCGGTAATTCCGCCCAAGCCAATTGCTTGACGTACCAGCACAGCATCAAACCAACCGCATCGACGTCGTCGACCGGTAACGGTACCGAACTCGTTTCCGCGTTCGCCCAGCCTCATACCAATTTCGTCATTGAGCTCTGTTGGGAAGGGACCGGCACCAACACGGGTCGTATAGGCCTTCGTTATGCCCAGGACGAAACCAACACTTTCCGGGCCCATGCCAGATCCGATTGCGGCATTCGCGGCCACCGTGTTTGAGGACGTGACGAAGGGGAAAGTGCCATGATCTACATCCAGCATTGCTCCCTGTGCACCTTCGAACAAGATTCTTTTGCCGGCACGTTTTAATTCTAAGAGCCTCAGCCAAATAGGTTCGGCGAAGGAAAGAAGTTTGGGCGCGATCGCGGTCAATTCATGTGAAAGCTTATCACCGTCAACTTCCATGATACCGAACCCTCGGCGAAGCGCATTGTGATGAATCAGAAGATCGTGAATTCTGACTTTCAGCAGGTCTGGATCGGCCAGATCGCACAAGCGAATCGCTCGCCGGGCAATTTTGTCTTCGTAGGCGGGCCCAATGCCTCGCCCAGTCGTGCCAATTGGCCCTGAGCCCTCACTACTAGCAGCCCGAAACTCTTCTCTCGCCCGATCAATTTCTCCATGAAGCGGCAGGATAAGTGCCACGCTTTCGGAGATTCGAAGTGTGTCTGGGCCAACCGAGACCCCCTGATTCTTGAGCGTCTCGATTTCTTTGAGTAGTGCCCACGGGTCGACGACGACCCCGTTGCCGATAATCGAAAGCTTGCCGGGTCTGACGACACCAGAGGGAAGTAGGCTTAGCTTGTAAGTGACATTGTCGATAACCAAGGTATGCCCGGCATTGTGCCCCCCTTGAAAACGCACGACGACGTCGGCTCTCTCCGAAAGCCAATCGACGATCTTGCCCTTACCTTCATCACCCCACTGAGAGCCGACAACCGTGACATTGGACATGGCAGACTACCTCACGCAGCAAATCAGCACGACACTGCCGCGCCCTCGAGTTTTAGAATGCCAGGGATTTTGCCTGAATTACATGAGGAAGTGCACGAACCTGGGACAGAATCTCTTCCGGAGCAGGCTGGTCAATATTGATGAGCGCAACGGCTTCTCCGCCCGCAGCTTCACGGCCAAGATTAAACGTCGCAATATTGATGCCCGCATCACCCAGCAGTTGGCCAAGAGCACCGATGAACCCCGGACGGTCGCTGTTGCGCACGAAAAGTACATGACTACTCAACTTAGCCTCGATGTCGATATCCTTAATCCTAACGATCCTGGGCTCGCTAGCTTGGACAAGGGTCCCTGCAACACTGCGCCGACCACGTGCCGTATCGACTTCCACAGTGATCAGTGTCTGGTAGCCCTCAAGGTTCTCACGCTCGATCGTAGTGACTTCAATGTTGCGAGAGCGAGCAATTTTAGGTGCATTCACCATGTTCACGCTGTCTAGAATTGGACTTAGCAGACCGGTGAGTAGTATTTGAGTGATCGGACGGGTATTAACAGTCGAGACATGGCCTCCGTATGTGATCGTTACTTTCTGCAGACCGGTCTCGGTAAGCTGCCCAGCGAATGATCCCAGCTGTCTTGCAAGTTCCATGTAAGGACGAATGCGCGGTGCTTCCTCACTGGTAATCGATGGCATATTGATGGCATTGGCTATCGCGCCCGTCTCCAGATAATCCGCTATTTGCTCTGCAATCTGGATCGCAACGTTCTCTTGTGCCTCGGCCGTCGACGCACCAAGGTGGGGCGTGACGATCACCTCGTCAAATTCGAAAAGCGGCGATCCTCTAGCTGGTTCGGTGACAAAGACATCGAGCGCAGCGCCTGCAACGTGACCTGATCGTAGACTATCGCTGAGAGCAATTTCGTCCACTAATCCGCCGCGTGCACAATTGATGATGCGAACACCGGGCTTAGTCATCGCGAGACGTTCTGCATTGATGATGTTTTTAGTCTGATCATTCAGTGGAGTGTGCAAGGTGATGATATCCGCGCGCCCAAGCAAAGTCTCGAGGGGCACGCTCTCGACTCCGAGATCGCTCGCTCTTTCCGCCGATAGGAATGGATCGAACACCAATACTCGCATTTTCAAACCTAGTGCACGATCTGCGACGATGGATCCGATGTTGCCGCAACCAATCAGTCCAAGTGTTTTGCCGTAAAGTTCGACGCCCATGAAGCGGGATTTCTCCCATTTGCCAGCTCGGGTTGAACGGTCTGCAGCACCGAGTTGACGCGCCAATGCCATCATCATTGCGACTGTGTGCTCGGCGGTCGTGATAGAGTTGCCGAACGGTGTGTTCATTACGACCACGCCGAATTCTGTGGCCGCCTCTACGTCGATGTTGTCGACACCAATTCCAGCACGGCCGATAATCTTCAGGCGCGCGCCCGCGTTCAGTATATCTCTGGTGACCTTCGTCGCGGAACGTACGGCGAGACCGTCGTAGAGGTCGATGATCTCGGCTAGTTCCGCTGGAGTGAGGCCGGTCCGAGTATCTGTATGAATGCCGCGGGCGTTCAACAACTCTGCCGCACCTAGGCTGAGTTCGTCAGCAATCAGAACGCGTAACATCGAGCAAACCTCTTGAGTAGCTATGCCAACTACGAAACCAGTTCCGAACTTTCAAAAAAACTTAGGCGCCGTTTCATCAAACGCCCAATCGAGCCACGGCAAAAGGCGCCGGATATCATCCGTTTCTACTGTGGCGCCGCCCCAAACTCGTAGACCTGGAGGGGCATCTCGATATGCTGATATGTCGTAGGCGACCTCTGCCTTCGCGAGACTATCAGTCATGTGTTGCACAAACTTCTTCTGCTCAGCCATTGATGTTGCGGAGATTCCTGGATCGATAATTTTTAGACAGATCGAAGTCGATGAGCGGGTAGCGGGCTCTCGAGCCAGGAAATCGGCCCACTCTGAGGACTTGAGCCAGTTTTCGATCACCCGAAGGTTTTCTTGAGAGCGGGCGATCAATTTATCCAGCCCGCCAATTCCCTCCGCCCAAGATAGCGCATCAAGGACGTCGGCCACTGCGAGCATTGAGGGGGTATTGATGGTTTCCCCCTTGAAAATTCCCTCTATCAGCGTTCCGTTCTTCGCCATTCGAAAGATTTTTGGAAGCGGCCGGTCGACTTGAAATGATTCCAAACGTTCTACGGCACGTGGACTCAGTGCAATCATCCCATGCTGAGCTTCACCGCCAAGTACCTTTTGCCAGGACCACGTCGCTACATCTAACTTTTCCCACGGGAGCGGCATAGCAAACGCCGCGGATGTGGCGTCGCAAAGCGTCAACCCTCGACGATTTGAGGGGATCCACGAACCGTCAACGACACGGACACCGGATGTGGTGCCGTTCCATACAAAGACGACGTCCCGGTCACAATCAACCTTGGTCAGGTCGGGGAGATCTCCATAGTCGGCCGTTATGGTCCGAACATCTTCGATTGACAGTTCGCGCGTAACGTCCACGAGCCAACCGGTACTGAAGCTTTCCCATGCGAGAACATCGACACCGCGCGCGCCTAGTAACGACCACATAGCCATCTCATAGGCTCCCGTGTCGGATGCCGGAACGATTCCCACGCGGTAATCCTCGGGGATCTGAAGAATTGCCATCGATTTGTCGATGACGCGTCGCAGTTGTTCTTGGGCAACAGAGGAACGATGTGAACGTCCAATGATCGCTCCCGCTAGGCAATCGTGGCTCCATCCGGGGCGTTTGGCGGTAGGACCAGAGCCGAAACACGGATTTCGTGGTTTCGTAACGGGCTTCATCGAATGCATCCAATCGATCCGGTTCAAATTCTTTGTTCAGCGAGCGCTCGAGAACCGTGCCTTAACTCCTCCCATGCTGCACTGCAACAGAAGTGACCTTGAAGATCTGATCTTCCATCTCGATCTCCTCGGTATAGCGTGTTAGCAAGTGACCGGGTAAAGGACGTCGGGTGTCTCTCAAGAAAGGTTTCTATGGCTGTTCCAATTGTCGGTACCGGCAAACCAAAACTGAAAATTCTTTTGGCGACGCCAAGAGGCTTCTGCGCCGGAGTCGAGCGGGCGATTGCAATTGTGAGGAGTGCCTTAGCCGAGAATGGTGCTCCGGTTTATGTCCGACATGAAATCGTCCACAATAAGCACGTCGTAGATGAACTTCGTGACCTTGGAGCGATATTCGTCGATGAACTCGACGAAGTGCCAGAACACGGTATGGTCGTTTTCTCCGCGCATGGAGTTCCGAAGTCAGTGCCCGATGAAGCCAAGCGGCGCAAAATGGTGTTTGTCGATGCAACCTGTCCACTCGTGAGCAAAGTTCACCGCGAAGTTGAGCGCCATGCTCGTGAGGGGCGAACTGTTTTGTTGATTGGCCACACAGGCCATCCTGAGGTTGTAGGGACAATGGGACAAGTGGCCGAAGGCTCGGTAATCTTAGTGGAAACAGTGAATGACGCTGAGTCTGTTCAAATTTGCGATCCACGGAGGCTAGCCTACGCAACCCAGACTACTCTCTCCGTGCGTGACACGAGATCTATCGTATCGGCTCTGCGGCTAAGATTCCCTGCTATCGTGGGCCCGCGCGATGAAGACATTTGCTATGCGACGACGAACCGTCAGGAAGCCGTCGGTGCAATAGCATCGCGGGTAGACGCGCTCATTGTTGTCGGTGCCGAGAATTCGTCCAATTCGAAGCGGCTCGTCGAAGTCGCGCGCGATAGCGGCTGCGACGACGCTCATTTGGTCGCCGGTCGAAACGATTTTCAATTGAAATGGCTAAAAGGTGTTCGAACGCTTGGAATCAGTGCGGGAGCTTCGGCACCTGAAATTCTGGTCTCAGAGATCATCGAGCTATGTCGTGAGCACTTCGACATCGAAGTCCAGGACGACCCAACGAAAAAAGAGAATGTCTATTTCCGTTCTCCTCCTATTCCCCGGCAGCGTACTACTGAACAGGGAACGGCACGATTGATGCCTACACTAGAGGCTTAATGGCCGTCTTTACTCCGGTCAGTTCGCGAGAAGTCGAAGGTTTTCTCGAAAATTACGAACTGGGGACGTACCGGTCACATACCGGAATTCGACAAGGCGTTGAGAATACCAATTTTTTTCTCGAGACGTGTCGGGGGCGTTTTGTTCTTACACTCTACGAGCGTCGCGTCGATCGTAATGACCTGCCGTTTTTCTTAGGATTGATGCGCCATCTAGCAGCCAATGGCGTCCCTAGTCCGTTACCCGTCATCGCGAAAAATGGAGAAGTTCTCGGGGAGCTGAATGGTAAACCAGCGGCGATTGTCACTTTTCTTCTTGGAAACTCACCGCGTCGACTAACAGTCGAGCATTGCAGCAGCATAGGCGGTGCACTTGCAGACCTCCATTTGGCGGCAAGTTCGTTTGATTCGACTCGTCACAACGCACTATCACTTGGTTCCTGGCGAGAACTCTGGCGAGCTTGCCGCGAGACTGATGTTCAAGAGGTCCGAGAGCTAATGGAGGAACTTGATGCTGAAGTGCACAATGTGATTTCAGGATGGCCGCTGGACCTTCCTGAAGGCATTGTCCATGCCGATCTTTTCCCCGACAATGTATTTTTTGAGGGCAGGCGAGTATCCGGCTTAATAGATTTCTATTTCGCGTGCAGCGATATCCTTGCATATGATTTGGCAATCTGTCTCAACGCTTGGTGTTTCGAGGAAGGCGCCGAGTTCAACATCACTAAAGCCCGCGCGCTTACCAGTGCCTATCATGAAACAAGGCCGCTTTCGAAAGCCGAGTTGAAAGCCTTGCCGATGCTAAATCGTGGTGCATGTCTACGATTTCTTCTAACTCGACTCTACGATTCGGTACATTCAGTGGATGGTGCCTTGGTTAAGCCCAAGGACCCCCGTGAATACCTTCTAAAGCTCCGTTTTCATCGCAGTGTTCAAGGGCCGAGCGCATATGGCATCGCCTAAGGCAAAACCTCAGGTCGTGATATTCACAGATGGTGCCTGTAGCGGAAATCCTGGTCCAGGCGGCTACGGAGCCATTCTCAAATGGGGCGAAGAAATTAGAGAAATTTCGGGGTTCGAACCTGAAACGACCAACAATCGCATGGAGCTAATGGCCGCTATCGCCGCACTGGAGGCACTCAAGCGACCCGTTGGCGTGCAAATAGTTACCGACAGCATGTATCTGCGTCAGGGTGTAACGCAATGGATGCAAAAATGGCGCGCTAATGGTTGGCGCACATCCGACAAAAAGTCAGTCAAGAACCGCGATCTTTGGGAAAAATTGGGGGAGTTGGCCGGACGTTTCGACATTGATTGGCGATGGACCAAGGGACATGCGGGTACCCGCGAGAACGAACGAGCGGATGAACTGGCTCGTTCGGCCATAGCGAATAAAAACGTAGCGGAGTAATAACGCTGCTGGATCAGCAAATTCTAGAGGACCGCTAGTATATTCGCAGCACTGCTGGCATCCATAGTCGCTGGAGCTTCTTCAACATTAAGGGCTTTGACGACCCCATCCTCAACAAGCATTGCATAGCGCTTGGAGCGGATTCCCAACCCCGCGCCGGTGCCGTCGAATTCGAGACCTAGGGCACGAGTAAACGACCCATCATGGTCGGAGAGCATAATTACCTTTCCCTCCGCATGACTGGTGTCTCCCCAAGCTTTCATTACGAATGGATCGTTGACAGCGACGCAGAAAATTTCTTCGACACCTTTTTGTCGAAGGGCTGCGTTATTCTCAAGATAGTCCGGCAAATGCTTGAGATTACAGGTGGGGGTGAATGCGCCCGGTACCGCAAAAAGAACGACTTTTCGACCCGCGAATAGTTCTCCCGTAGTTTTGTCTGCCGGTCCCTGTTCGCCAATGACCTTAAATGCCTGGTTCGGCAATCGATCCCCGACTTCGATAGACATAACTTTTTCCCTTGGAGAGGCGCCACTTGCACCGTGACATTTATTTCACACGTCAATGATGACAGCCGTCCAATGACGGATCAATGTCAAACTTTCTGGGTGCGCGATTTGGCGAGGAAAACGAGGGTTGCTTGTTGCTTCGACCCTTCAACCCTAACTATGACTGCATGAACGATCCAGAAAGAAAGGGTTCGGGTCTTTCCGGCCAACTTCTAGTGGCAATGCCATCCATGCCGGATGAGCGCTTTTCTCGATCGGTGATTTTCCTTTGTGCTCATTCGGACGAGGGCGCAATGGGTCTCACGATAAATGGCCCGAGAAGCCCAATGACGATAAGCGATATCATACTCCAGCTTGGAATATCAGGTCATCGGATCCGAAGTGACGTTCCGGTGCTGGCAGGAGGTCCGGTCGAAATCAGCCGGGGATTTTTGTTGCATACGCCCGAACTCGTGAATTCGTCGTCACTACTAATCAGCGAGGATTGCGCCCTCACCACCACTGTGGAGGGCCTTAAGTCGCTATTCGAAGGTAATGGCCCGCGACGCTGTATTTTTGCGCTCGGTTACACTGGGTGGGCGCCTGGTCAACTCGACGCGGAGATACAGGCCAACGGATGGCTTGTCACACCAGCCAATGAAGAGATCATTTTCGATGGTGAGGTGTCATCGAAATGGCATCGGGCGTTGGGGCTAATTGGCGTCGATCCATCGCTTTTGTCATCTACTGCAGGTCACGCGTAGGCCTTCAAATGACGACTGGAAACTCCGTTAGTTGGCAGGCTCCGAACTAATTCGGGCATCCTCCGAACGCGCGAGACCATCCGCTTCGAGGCCCTTGATAGCTTTTTGCAGCTTTTCAAACGCCCGCACTTCAATCTGCCGCACTCTCTCGCGAGAAATCCCGTATTGTGTACTTAGTTCTTCAAGCGTCGTGGCATTTTCTTTCAGCCTTCGTTCGGTCAAAATATGACGTTCGCGCTCATTCAGGACGTTCATTGCCTGCGTGAGTAGCCCTCGACGATGATCAAGTTCGTCTTCATCTGCGATAAGCGTGTCTTGCGTCGACCGATCGTCGACAAGCCAATCCTGCCATTCAGTGTCGCTTTCGGCACGAAGAACCGCATTCAGGGAGTGGTCAGGACCTTCGAGTCTTCTATTCATATCAACAACATCTTGCTCGGTGACCTCGAGGGTCTGCGCGATCTTGCGCACGGACTCGGGGCTGAGATCACCCTCCTCGATGGCTTGCATCTGGCCTTTCAGGCGCCGAAGATTGAAGAAAAGCTTCTTTTGGGCGGCTGTTGTACCGAGCTTGACCAACGACCACGAATGCAGGATGTATTCTTGGATAGCAGCGCGGATCCACCACATCGCGTAAGTTGCAAGACGGAAACCTCGATCGGGGTCGAAGCGCTTGACGGCTTGCATTAGCCCGACATTTCCTTCCGAAATGATCTCATTCATTGGCAGGCCGTAACCTCGATATCCCATCGCAATCTTGGCGACGAGGCGGAGGTGGCTCGTAACGAGTTTGTGAGCTGCTTCGACGTCTTCGTGTTCACGCCAACTTTTGGCAAGCATGAACTCTTCTTGAGCCTCAAGCATCGGAAACCGTCGGATCTCCGTGAGGTATCGAGCGAGCCCGGTACCCTCAGTCGGAACAACAGGCAAACTGGCCATGGTCTAGGCTCTCCAAGGGGAAAGAAAAGGCGGGTTAACGTGAGCAATACTAGAAGATTTCGACGGAGAAGGGCCGCAAGATGACGACCATAATTCCAAAGAGTGCCCTCGAATTAGCTTAAGATGCCAAGCACGCAAAGAGCCGATCGAAGGCCTCAGGCACAGGTACTTCGAAGGTGAGCCGATTGCCGGTCGCCGGATGATCAAATCCGAGCTGCTTTGCGTGAAGGGCAATCCGTTTGAACCCTCCCAACTCGGCCCGCACTGCTTCGCTTAGAAAAGGCATTCTTCGAGGGCAGTAAATGGTGTCCCCAAGAATGGGATGACCTAAGAAAGTTGAATGCACACGTATCTGATGGGTTCGTCCAGTCTCTAATCTGAACTCCAACTTGGATGCATATGTTCCAGAGGTGGAGATCACACGAAAGGTAGTTTTTGCGGGCTTTCCTCCTTTCTGTACCATGGCCATCCTTTTTCGATCTCGAGGATGCCTACCTATTGCACCCTCTATAGTTCCGGCGGCGCTCTCCGGAAGCCCCCAGACCAAGGCCTCGTACCGACGATCGATGCTGTGTATGCTGAACTGAGACGCTAATCGAACATGAGCTCGATCGTTCTTGGCCACGACCATGACACCACTCACATCCTTGTCCAGCCGATGGACAATTCCTGGTCGCTTTATGCCTCCGATTCCTGAAAGACTTTCGCCGCAATGGGCCAACAACGCATTAACCAATGTGGCGTCCGCATGCCCAGGTGCCGGGTGGACAACGAGACCAGCTGGTTTTTCGAGAACGAGCACATCGTCGTCCTCAAAAAGAATGTTCAATTTCATGGATTGCGCTGGTGTCGTCGAGACCTCGGCAGGCGAAACGACCAGAGAAACGATTTCGCCAGATTTTAGGCGAAAAGCCGGGTCCAGAATGTATTCATTTTGGCACTTTACGTTGCCGCTTTTTACAAGCTTTTGGAGCCGCGATCGCGAATACCCGTTAAGATTACTGACGAGAAAATTGTCCAGGCGCAGTCCCATAGCTTCTTCTGGCACGAAGAACTGGAACGTTTCGGTAGTGTCGATTTGATCGGGTGATCTCAATGGAAGTTCTCATCAGAACACTAAAGGTTTTCGTTGTCGTCGGCGGTATCGTCCTGGTGTTTGGTACTGCCTATCTCTTATGGCTGTTGGCCACACGGGATGAGGCCGAATATGCCAAGAGAAGTCAAGCCAGCCCAGCCGAAAGTCCCGAAAACATCCAACTACCTGTAGGCAGCACGATTCGCCAGATGGTCGCTACGTCTCAGGATATCTACTTATTGTTGAAACTGCGGGATGGTGGAAGCTCATTGGCAAGAATCGATATGAACGAGCAGTCCGGCATAGTTCTCATCCCAGTCAATAATGACCCGCTGTAATGCCTGAGAATTCCATTTTCGTGGAATCGGAAATTCTCGCCCTTGGCAGCGGCGGAGACGGTGTCGCTCAATTTGAGGGCCAGAGTGTATTTGTCCCGCGAGCTTTGCCCGGCGAATTTTGGCGGTTGAAAGTTACGAGGCGAAATCGTCGTGGATTTGTAATTGAGCCGATCGAACGCCTGTTTCAGGTTGACGAGCAAACACCTATCTGCAAGCACTTTGGCAGATGTGGTGGTTGCAAACTGCAGCACCTGCCACCGCAAATCTATCGCCGGTTCAAAGCGCTCCGGTTACGTCGCGCGCTGGATCAACATCAGCTTTTCTCGGTCGAGCTGCCTGAAGTCGAGATTGCACCATTGCGGTCGCGGCGTCGCATACGCATGGCTTACACAAAAATTGATGGGTCGGCACAATTAGGTTTCAGGGCTGCAAACTCCAGGGACATCGTCGCGGTCGAGGCCTGTCCGATCGCTGTTTCAGAGATCGATGCACTCATTCAACCGTTGCGTCGCTTACTCGCAAGACTGGAATGCGTCGGGAAGCCTGTTGAATTAATGCTTACCCAAGGCAACCCAGGAATCGAACTGGTCTTGTTGGATTGCACCAAACCCTCGATAGCAGATATCGAAGAATTAGCGGTGTTTGCCCAAGAAGAGAATCTTGCTCGTATCTCTTGGCGCCCGATCGGAGAGCGCGATGCGCTGACTATTCTGGAACGGTATCCGATGGCCGTGACTGTCGAAGGCACTCTCGTTGCCATAGCGCCAACGAGCTTTCTTCAAGCCACAAGGTGGTGCGAAGAAAAGCTACGCAGCTTTGTCGCGAGATCGACGCACGAGCGTGGTCCCATTCTTGACCTATTCTCCGGATTTGGGGCGCTCTCGCTGGGGCTAGCGATGAACCGTCGCAAAGTGATGGCTCTTGACGTGGACCAATCGGCAATCGCCACACTCAGAGCCGTGGCTTCACGCGCCTTAGGAGCGCGAATGGATGCGCAGGTGCGCGATCTTTACAAAAATCCTCTGCAAATTGCCGAACTCGAACGTTTCTCGACTGTAATCCTCGATCCGCCGCGAGCCGGGGCGCCGCAGCAGATTGAGACGTTGGTCCGGGCCGCTATCACTAGAATAATCTATGTTTCTTGTCATCCGGGCAGTTTTGCCCGAGATGCGAAGAGATTGATTGACGGGGGCTTTGTCCTGCGGGAATTGTCCGTTCTCGACCAGTTCCTGTATTCGGTGGAAATTGAGATTGCTGCCCTGTTCGAACGGGCGTGAGACGGAACCGTAAAGGCGCGGGAGGCAAAATTCCAAGCCTTGATTCCATTGGATTGCCTGTCTATACACAGCCGTCCGCTGTCCCCATCGTCTAGCGGTCCAGGACGCCGCCCTCTCACGGCGGAAACGGGGGTTCGAGTCCCCCTGGGGACGCCATACATCTTTCTGATATTCTCCTAGGCGTCGCCGAAGTTTTCGTGAAAAGGCGGGCTAACCTTGGTTTGGACCTGAATAGTCGGACTGGAGCAAGCGATCTGCGCGGCAACCCGAGTTGGCAAAATAAGGGTTTCGTGATTTCTCCGGTACTCCCGTGACCACCTATGATTTCCAGACAATGCCGGCGCCCGAAACGCTTAGCGCGGACATCGCGATAGTTGGCGCGGGTGCAGCAGGAATTACACTGGCACTTGAACTTCAGGGTTCCGGTCGCTCAGTTTGCCTTCTCGAAAGCGGAAGCCAACGCGCCAATCCGGAAACTCAAAAGCTTTATGATATGGAGTATGTTGGTTACCCTCATCGGGCGGGCTACTATCCGAGGCTTCGGATGCTCGGAGGTAGCACTTCGATTTGGGCGGGCCGCAGCATGCTATTGCAGTCGATCGATTTTGACGGGCCGTCATCTTCCATCTACGGGGGCTGGCCAATAGAATTTAGAGAGATCGATGAACATCTTGAAGCAGCTGGTCAATATCTCGGTCTCCCGGCAAAGAAAAATTTCGACATCGCCGTACATCGTTCAAAGTTGACCCCAGCGGAAGCGACCATTCTCTCTCAGGGTGAATTGGCACCGGCAATATCACTATGGGCCGTAAGGCCAAAGCGCTTTGGCGAGATCTATGAAAAGGAGTTAGCCCGGGCTCCCGGGGTTCAGCTTTTTCTCAATGCGAATGTGACGGGATTGAGAACAAATGAGCGAGGTGATGCTATCGAGGGGCTAACGGTCGCCTCTTTGGACGGCCGGACCTGCATAGTCCGGGCTCAAGCCTATGTCATTGCGTGTGGTGGAATCGAAACGCCGAGACTTTTACTCAACAGCCCCGGCCCTCAGGGCGAGGGTCTCGGCAATAGTAGAGGTCATGTCGGGCGATTCTTTATGGATCATCCGCGCGCGGTTCGAGGACGAGCCGTACTGAATCCTGGAGTAGAACTCAATCTTTCTCGAGGTCTCCCGATCGCCAGTGGAAAGGTACAGTTAGGTTTTCGCATGAGCGATGAATTCATCCGAAGACACGGACTCCTTAACCACTATTGCACGTTTGAAGAGGAAACGTCGGGCTATGTCCAACAATCCTATCAGCCATTTGTTGAGGTCATGAAGGTATTGATAGGCAAAGGACATCGTGGCAATAGGTGGAATCTCGCACATGCGTTGAGAACCAAGACTAATGAGAGCCTTATTTATCTCCTGTCGCCTAAAGAAATCATGCCACATTGGCTGTATCGCACAATCACGACAGCTAAACGTCGGTTTCCAAGAAAGCGGCAATCTCGACGCTACGCGATAGTTTATTTCTGTGAACAACCGCCGTCTGCGACAAGCAGAATAACACTTGCGGACACAGTGGACCGGCTCGGAATGCGCCGAGTGAGATTCGATTGGCAGATAGATGAAGCTGTTGCCAGAAACATTTGCGTGCTCGAAGATTGTATCGACTCGGCACTTCGATCCAATAATTTGGGTGTGGTTGCCAGAGATGACGGACCATTTCAATACAATGATGCGTCACACCATCTGGGTACCGCACGGATGTCGGTTGATCCGTGTAATGGAGTGGTAGATGCTGATTGTCGCGTCCACACCGTCAGCAATCTATTTATTGCCGGAGGGGCTGTATTTCCGACAGGGGGCCATGCAAACCCGACGCTTACCGTGGTTTCACTCACTATTCGACTCGCGAAGCATCTCAAGCAATTGCTCGCTAGATGAATCCGTTAATAATCCTCCAATAGCCGGCTACCGCGTAATTTAGCAATGATCGAGCTGTGGACTCGATAGGGCCCGCAGTAAGTTCTTCGCGATGAGGAATTGGACCGCCTTTCAGAAATGCGCGATCAGAAACCTGTCTTACAGCCTGCAATTTTGCGCGGCTTTTCATGATGAGGCCCCAATTGCTGAAGATCCATCTTAATGAACGTCGCCACTGGGTGAACCACCCTTTCTTGATAACGATCATTAATTGAGCCAGTTCATAGACAGCGAAAATTGGAATAAAAAGGGTTATTGTCTTCCATTCATAAAATTTGAGGATGAAAAGCCATCGATTGCGAATGAGTCCAAAAATTCTGGCATCGCTGTATTCACCGGTTCTTCTTATGGAGAGGCCTTGTGCGCCTTCCCCGTGCAGGACTTGTGCGGTAGGAACAGCCAATATTCGGTGACCCGATAGTCGCTGACGGACGCCAAAATCGTGATCTTCCATCTGATAGAAGTATACTTCGTCAAAACGATTATCCGCACTGAGCTTGGCACGATCGACCAGAAAAGCTGCCGTAACCACAGAATCTGTTTGTCGTGTTTGGAGCGATATGTCGGCGACCTGCTTATTCTCTTCATGTAGGATCATTAAACCGAGAAAATGATTATCGGCGCCGCAAAATTGGATCTTTTCCGGTTCATTTCGATAACGCACGCAGGGTGCTGCGAGACTGGCATCCGGACATGATGCTATGGCTGTCATCAATGCTTCGGTGCAGTTTTCAAGAAGAAGCACATCATTGTCTAGGAAGAGTAAGAAGCGTGTTCCTGCCGCTTCTATGCCGGCGTTTCGTGCACCAGCGGCCCCTAGATTGCGGCCCAAACGAACTATTCGTACGCTTGGGTAGTCCGTTGCGACGATATCGACACTATTATCGGTCGATCCATTGTCGACAAAGATAATTTCATCAAAGTTTTGGCTCAAATTTTGCGCCGACTCTAAAGTATCTGGTAAAAAATTAGAGCCATTGAAGTTTATGATACATAGAGAGATGTCTTTATTTTTTGCTTTTTGAGTTTCGCTGTTTGGTGTGGGCATAGTCATTTGTGCTCATCTTTAAATGAAGAGGATCTGATCCTGATGAGTGGCGCTTCAATCTGGATAGCCGTAATACTAACGTGTGGAATTGGCGTGGGCTTGTGTTCTTGTTCGGGTTGAGGCGTTAAACGGGTTTATTTCCGGCCCAAGGCAGCGCTTCATTCGAGGTTTACACCTCCGACCGAGTCAGTTCTGCAGATTTTGAACGCATTGATTCGCTCGCCTGACGCCATTCATGGAACATCGGCCGGGTTCGCAGGCTTCCTGCGATGGATCTGGCTCTTGACCATGTGGTTCGCCAACCACGCCTCGTTGGCCTTTGAACGATAGGCGCTATCCGCCCAGACTTCGGAACTGATGTTGTCGGTCGTGACCGGCTGCCGGAGCATTTCGCCTTCGACATAGGTCGATGAGGTCGTCGCAGTGGCACGAATGAATCCGAAGAGACGAGCGATGGCGATGTGCGATTTAGACCCGAATGTCGGGATCGCGATCATCGGCTGAGATGTGCCGTCATCGCACTAGCGGGTCTTGCCGCCGATCTTCACCGTTCAGCGCGCACGAGTGTCTTTCTGGCGGATTCACTCGGCTCAACGGGTCAGATCTGCTTGGCCGACTTGCCCTGCTTGGTGGCCGCTTTCTCGCCGTCCGTTCGAGAACCTGCAGCGGGTTACCATGCTCGCCGAGTTTCTCAAGATGTCCGGAAAGACTGAAAAGGCCCTTGGTATCCATCGCGTCACCTCCTGACACCCACTGAATCATTAAACCTCAACTCACGCTACGTTAATGTGGGTGTCCGGCTGGCTGTTTCGATTCGGCTCATCCGGCCCCTGCTCGATCTCCGGCATTTGCTCTTGTTCAACGGGCTGAAACGACTCCGGCAGCCTTTGCTGCGCCGCCGGCGGCGTCCCGATTAAGCATCTCCCAGGTAGAGGGCGAGGGGGTTAGTCCCTTTCGTAAAACCCTTCCTCAACTATAGGGGTCGGCGGCGTCTCTGAGGCCGTCGCCCATGAAGTTGAAGGCGAGGACGACGATGATGACCGGGACGACGGGGAACATCAGCCAGGGATAAAGCGAGATGACGTTGACGTTCTGGGCGTCGTTGAGGAGGACACCCCAGGATGTCATGGGTGCCCTGACCCCGAGACCAAGAAAGGAGAGTGCCGTTTCAGCCAGGATCATGGCCGGGATCGAGAGCGTGGCCGAGGCGATGAGGTGGCTCATGAAGCTCGGGACTAGATGGCGGCCGATGATGCGTGCGGGCCTCGCACCCATTAGGCGGGCGGCACTGGCAAAATCTTCCTCGCGCAGGGCCAGGACCTTGGAGCGGACGGCGCGGGCGAGGCCGGTCCAGTCGACGAGGCCAAGGATGACGGTGATGCCGAAATAGACCCAGATGGGATCCCAATAGATCGGGATGGCGGCGCTGAGCGCCATCCAGAGGGGGATTTGCGGAAAGCTTCTGATGACCTCGATCAGACGCTGGATAACGCTGTCGAGGAAGCCGCCATAGTAGCCGGAGATGCCGCCCAGGGTGATGCCGAAGAAGAAGCTGATCGAGATGCCGACGAGGCCGACGGTCAGGGAAATGCGGGCACCCTGGATGATGCGGGAGAAGAGGTCGCGGCCGAGCCGGTCGGTTCCCATCAAAAAGAAGGTGCCGCCTTCGGCAGGACAGACAAGGTGGAAGCGGCTTTCGATCTGGCCCCAGAATCCATAGGGCTCGCCGAGGCATAGGAAGCGCAGCGGCTGCACGTTCTCGGGGTCCGGGGCGTAGTCGCGTTTCAGCGTGTCCATGTTAAGGGTCATGGTAAAGCCGTAGACGAAGGGTGCGACGAGCCTGCCTTCATGGAAAATGTGGACGCCTTGCGGCGGCATGTAGATCGCATTGGGATTGCGCGAGGTATAGTTGTAGGGAGCGATGATCTCGGCGAAGAGCACGCAGACATAGAAGACGATGAGGATCCACATCGAGACCATGGCGAGGCGATGGCGCTTGAAGCGCCACCACATGAGCTGCCATTGCGAGGCCTCGTAGAAGCGCTGTTGCTCTGGGGTGAGGACCTCGGTCGCGTGCGGATCGAAGGGCTCCTTATCGACATAGTGGTCGACATCAGGGTCGACGGCGTGGCGGGTCATTGCACGCGCCCCCCGCCGAGCCGGATGCGCGGATCGAGCACGGCGAGAAGCAGATCCGAGACCAGCACGCCGGCGACGACCAGGAGGGCCTCGAGCATCAGGAAGGAGCCCGCGAGGTACATGTCCTGGCTTTGCAGGGCGCGCACGAGGATCGGGCCGTTGAGCGGCAGAGAGAGAACGATGGCGACCAGTGCGGAGCCCGAGATCATCTCCGGCAAAAGGTTGCCAATATCGGCGATGAAGGGATTGATCGACATCCGAAGCGGATATTTGAGCAGCGCCCGGTGGCGGTGCATGCCCTTGGCCTTGGCGGTGACGACATAGGGCTTTTGTAGCTCGTCGAGAAGGTTGGCCCGTAGCCTTCGGATCATGCCCGCAGTGCCCGACGTGCCGATCACGATCACCGGAATCCAAAGATGCTCGAGCACCGAGACGAACTTGCCCCAGTTCATCGGCTGATCGATGTACTGTGTGCCGTAGAGGCCGCCGATCGAGGTGCCGAACCAGACATTGGCGAAATAGAGCATCACCAGGGCCAGGAGGAAATTAGGCGTGGCGAGGCCGAGATAGCCCAACAGCGTCAGGCCGTGATCGCCCCAGCTATATTTGTGGGTCGCCGAATAAATCGCGATCGGGAACGACACGATCCAGGTGAAAATGACCGTCGCGAAGGCCACGACGAAGGTCAAAAAGAAGCGGTCGCCGATAACTTCGGTGACGGGGCGGTCATATTCGAACGAGTAGCCGAAATCGCCCTGTACGAAACCGGTTATCCAGTTGACGTATTGCAGCCAGAGCGGATCGTCGAGGCCGTATTGTTCCCGCAGATACTGGATCTTCTCGCCCTGGATCGATTCGCCCTGGGCCTGCATCTCGGCGATCTGGGTGGAGAGGAAATCGCCGGGCGGCAGTTGGATGATGATGAAAGTGAGCGCGCTGATCGCGATCAGCGTCGGAAACATCAAAAGGATGCGGCGGAATACGTAATGAAGCAGCACGACGCCTCCCTGCTGGTGCCCCCGGCTCACGTCTGGGCTGATCTAAGCAGCAGAGCCCGCACAATGAAAGCCCGCCGATGGGCCGCGCGATCAGGCGTGTGCCAGGGCCAGATCGGGGATGATCCTGCGGCAGCAGAGCTGTGACGGCGAGCCGGTCCGCTTGACCAGAAGCTCGGCCTGGCCGAGGCGGTCGATGGCGTCCGCAAACTCTCTGCAGGACCAGGTTTGAAGCGCTTTCCGCACCTGATCCTTAGTGCGGAAATGCAGCGGCGGGCGGGCCTGATCGACGACCTTCTGAAGCGATGTGCCGGCCTCGATTTCGGCCGCCATGCTATAGAGACGCATCAGGAATTTGGCGAGCGGCCGCAATACGGCAATTGGATTGCTGCCCTCCAGGAACAGGCGGTCGAGTGCAATTGCCGCAGCTTCCGTGTCGCGGCCGAGCACGGCGAAGATCAGATCGTCGAGACTGAGCGCGGAGGCATCGCCGACGACGGAGGCGACGTCTTCGAGGCCCAGCTTCGGAGTGTTGGGACCGGCAAATGTCGCGAGCTTTTCGATCTCGCGACGGGTGATGCCATGGTCGGAACCCAGATGCTCGTTCAGATAGGCGAGCGCATCGGGCTCGAGCCGCAGCTTTTCCTGCTCGAGCAAGGAGCGGATGCTGGAGGCAAGGCCCCGACCCTCCTCGCGGTAGCACGGGATCGCCATGGCGTTCCCGGCGCGCTCGATCATCTTGCGCAGGGGTGTGCCCGGGCCAAGCTCGCCGGCCTCGATGACGACGAACGCCTCCTGGTCGTCGAGTTCCAGCAGCTGGGCTACGGCTTTATGCGCGATTTCGGCGGATTCCCGCAGGCGTATGGCGCGCCGGCCACCCATCAGCGACAAGGCCTGGGCCTCCTCGACCAGCCGGCCCGGATGCTGGCGCAGCATCTCGCCGTCGACATCAGTCGAGAGGAATGGATCGGCAGGGTCTGCAATGACCCCGGCAATCAGCCGCTTCGCGCGCTCGCCCACGAGGCCCTGATCCGGTCCATAGAGCAGGACCGTCGGGATCGCGGGATCGGGCCGCCGGACGAAGCTTTCAATCCTGCCGCCGGTGAGCTTCATGTCTCCGCGTCGCGGAAATAGACGGCAAGCGAGGTGCGGATGGCGCGGCTGACCTCCGCCGAAGCCCGGCGCTGCGCATCACGTCGGGCGACTAGTGTCGCATAGGTATCGTCAATGACGTTATAACTGGCGACCCGCCTGACGGCCGAGCGGAAGACAATCCGATCGTCGCTCCGGCGCCGCAGCGTGTATTCGGCGGCGACCGTGAGATCGAACCGGCTGATGGTGTCGTCGAGCTGGATCAGGAGCGCGTTGCTGGTCTCGCGGGTGTTGATATCGAGCGTGAAGTCGTCTGCGACGCTGGAGATGCCGGCGGGATTGAGGTCGTCGATCAGCTGGTTGCGGAGAATGTGCGCAAGCTCGTTGTTCGAGGTTCTGACCTCGATCGCGGCGAGCTCGTTCTGGACCGGGACATTGTCCACGCCATTCGGCCCGTAGAGCGGCTTGAGCCAGCAGCCGCCGACCAGGAGGCTGGCTGCCAGCGCTATCGGAAGAGCCAGCCTAGAGAACGACATTGACGATCTTGTCGGGCACGACGATGACGCGCCGCGCCGTCTTGCCGGCCATGGCGCGGACCACACCTTCCTCGGCCAGGGCCGCGGTCTCGATATCCGCCTTGTCGGCGCCTTTGGGCAGGCTGATCTCGCCGCGCCGCTTGCCATTCACCTGAACCGCAATGGTGACATTGTCCTCCTCGAGCCAGGCGGGATCGAGCTTCGGCCAAGCCGTATCGATCAGCAGCGTGTTGTGGTCGAGCGCCTGCCATAGCTCTTCGCCGAGATGGGGAGTCACCGGTCCCAGCAGCCGCACCAGCACTTCCAGAGCTTCGCGAACCAGGACCTGGGCTTGCGCCGAAGCACCCTCATAGTCCTCGATCGCATTCGAAAGCTCGCGGATCAGGGCCACGCATTTGTTGAAGTGCAGCCGCTCGAAGCCGTCGGTGACGTCGCGGATGCTTTGATGGATGCGGCGTTTCAGCTGGCGGTCCTCGGCCAATTCCAGCGAGGTGGCGACGGCGCCAGGCTCGGCGAGCCCGTCGAGCCGGTTCTGCACCAGTCTCCAAGCCCGGTTGATGTAGCGGAACGCCCCATCGATGCCGGCGTCGGTCCACTCCAGATCGCGCTCGGGCGGGCTGTCCGACAGCATGAAGAGGCGGGCGGTATCGGCGCCGTAGGCCTCGACGATATCCTTCGGATCGACCGTGTTGCGCTTCGATTTGCTCATCTTCTCGATGCGGCCGACTGTGACCGGCCGGCGGTCGGCCATAGCGACCCAATTGCCCTCATTGTCCGGTGCGACCTCGCCCGGCTCGAGCCAGTTGCCATCCTCGTCCCGAAACGTCTGATGCGTGACCATGCCCTGGGTGAAGAGCCCGGCAAACGGCTCGGCGAGGTCGATATGGCCGGTCGCGGTCATGGCGCGCATGAAAAAGCGGGAATAGAGCAGATGCAGCACGGCGTGCTCGACACCGCCGATATATTGATCGACCGGCAGCCAATAGGATGCTGCTTCCCGAGCGACCGGCGATGTCTCGTCCCGGGGCGAACAGAACCGTGCAAAATACCAGGAGCTCTCGACGAAGGTGTCGAAGGTGTCCGTCTCGCGCACGCCCTTTCGGCCATCGGCCAAGGTCACGTATTTCCAGGTGGGGTGGCGGTCGAGCGGGTTGCCGGACCCGTTGAAATCGACATCGTCCGGCAGGGTCACCGGCAGCTGCTCGCGCGGCACCGGCACGATCGTGCCGTCTTCGAGATGGATGATCGGGATCGGACAACCCCAATAGCGCTGCCGCGAGGCACCCCAATCGCGCAGCCGGAAAACTGTCTCGGCGGTCCCGACGCCCGTCGCTTCGAGCCGTTCGATCACCGCCGATTTGGCCCCGGGCACGCTCAACCCATCGAGGAAGTCCGAATTGACGATCCGGCCATCGCCGATATAGGCCTCGTCGCCGATCGCAAATTGCGTCGGATCGGCATCGGGCGGCAGCACGACAGGAATTACCGGCCGGCCATATTTCCGGGCAAATTCGAGGTCACGCTGATCGTGCGCCGGACAACCGAAAATCGCCCCGGTGCCGTAGCCCATCAGTACGAAATTGGCGACATAGACCGGCAGCTCGATGTCGGAGTTGAAAGGATGACGGCAGTGCAGTCCGGTGTCATAGCCCCGTTTCTCGGCCCGCTCGATCGCCTCCTCGCTGGTGCCGCCCCGCAGGCACTCGGCGGCAAAAATCCGAAGACCTTCATCGCCTTTGGCCAGTTCGGCCGCCAGGGGATGATCCGGTGCAATCGCCATGAAGCTGGCGCCGAAGAGCGTGTCGGGTCGGGTCGTGAAGACTTCGAGGCGATCGCTTCTGCCTTCGATCTCGAAACGAATGCGGGCCCCCTCGGATCGACCGATCCAATTCTGCTGCATGGTCCGGACTTTTTCGGGCCATCGGTCGAGCCCCTGCAGGGCCTCCAGGAGCTCGTCGGCGAATGCCGTGATCCGGAAAAACCATTGCGGCAGCAGGCGGCGCTCGACCTCCGCACCCGAACGCCAGCCACGCCCGTCGATCACCTGCTCGTTGGCGAGCACAGTCTGGTCGACCGGGTCCCAGTTGACCCAGCTTTTCTTGCGATAGACCAGGCCCTTCTCGAGCATGTCCAGGAACATCGCCTGCTCGTGCTTGTAGTAGTCGGGATCGCAGGTTGCGATCTCGCGGTCCCAATCGAGCGTCAGGCCCATCATGTCGAGCTTGTCGCGCATTTCCTTGATATTTTCGTACGTCCATTTGGCCGGATGGACGCGCTGCTGCATGGCGGCATTCTCGGCAGGAAGGCCGAAGGCATCCCAGCCCATCGGGTGCAGCACATTATAGCCTTGCGCCCGCCGGAAGCGGGCGACGACGTCGCCCATCACATAATTGCGGACATGGCCCATATGGAGGCGGCCCGAGGGATAGGGGAACATCTCGAGCACGTAATATTTGGGCTTGTCCGGGTTCATCTCGGTCGCAAAGCAGCGGCGCTCCTGCCAAGTGCGCTGCCACCGGGATTCAGCGGCCCGAAACGGATACCGTGACATCGATTCCTCGCTCAACAAATTGGGCCGGCGCTGTCGCTTGGGCCGGTTCTTTGGAAACGTCGACCGGGGTTGAGCGCCTAGCTTGTGGTCTGCACGGAAGCGATGCGCAACTCTCGAGCACGGGTCAAGATACGATCCTCGATGCCGCGGCTGGTTGCCGGATCGGCAGGCGCATCGAGCCAGTCGCCCTCGTCGCTCCGCACCTGGCGGTAGACGAAAGCCTTGACGCCGTCGGCGCGCAATGTCGTGTCCCTAATGAGGATCTGCACCTTGAGGCGCTCATTCGGATTTTCGGATGACTGGTACCAATCCGTGATGATCAGTCCGCCGAACGGATCAGCTGAGGCCAGCGGAATGAAATCGACGGTCTCGAGCGATCCCCGCCATAGAAACGCATTGACGCCGATGCCCCCGCCGGCCGCTTCTTCATTGGGGTCACGGCGGGTTGAAAAAGTCAGAGTGTCGGGACCGAAAAGTGTCCCGACTTCCTGCTGCCGCTCGTAGTCGCGGCGGCTCAATCCGCTGGTCTGCCCTGCAATCGTGTCGCTTGACGGCCTGATTTCCGGGTCGGCACACGCCGTCATCGCGACGGCCCCGAGCGCCAATACCAAAAATCTCATGCCTCGATGCGAGATTACCGAACTCACAAAAGAACTCCCCTCGAACCATATATCCTGCGCCCGCACCATAGCGCTGACAATTCGAGTGGCGAGCAAAAACTCGCGATTTAAAAATCCAGGCGGAGACCGATCCGACCCGCAGTAACCGATTCGTCCCGCTCGTCACTGCCGAAGGCGACATTGCTTTCGAGGGTCAACCAGGAAAGGGCCGAAAGGTCGGTCGTGAACATCACGACGTCGGAGCTATCCGATTCGCTGTCGTCGGTCTGCCCGAAACCCAATTTCGCCGTGATCCGGCCGTAATCGACGCCGGCAGCGATGATGTCCGAAGGCCGGCCCATCAAATCGACGCGGGAATAGCCGCCCAAGACCCGAAAGCTTTCGAACTCGAGGGCTCCGCCGATCGAGAATCGGTTCTCGGCATCGTCATCCTCGGCAAGTCCGACACTCGTGAAATCGCCGCGAAGTGCGGCCGGATCGTTGACGCCGGAGCCGATGACGAGACGCTTCGCCGGAATGCGGCTCGTGACTGCGCCGAACATCGAACCGGACTGCCGCGGCGTGAAATCGAACGAAAGCGTGCCGTCATCCTGCGGCTCACTCGCATGAAACCGGCTAAGATCCGGTCCATCGAATCTCGACGACAGACTTGTGATGGGGGCACCCTGGTATCCACCGACGACAAGTTCGGCAGATTTCGCGGCGTCGCTCAGCACTGCAAGCGAAACCGTAACCAGCAATCCCGAAACTATTGAGCGGACTACAGACACAGCTTGAAACATTAACAACCGCCGAAACCTACGCAGCTGCAAAATATGATTATTTACCAGCTAATTCAAGTCGTTCCGCCGAACCACGGAATTGAAATTCGCGGCGAGCGGCAAATCGGACACAAGTAAAAAAGGCGGCGGACCCCGAGGAGCCCGCCGCCCGATTCGCTCAGATTGAGCGCGTTACATCAATAGCTGAAGTCGAGACGAATAACGCCGGTGGTGCCGCTCGAGTCGCGATCACCCTCGTAATCCCAGAAGTAACCCACATCGCCCTGGAGCGAGACACCGGGAAGAATACCGGTGTCGGCGCTGAGCACGGCGTTGTGTGTGCTCGAAGCGCTACTATTATCGTCATAAGCGTAGGTCAGCGACGTATTCACGTTCCCCAGGGAATAGGCAACGCCAGCGGTCCAAATATCGGCGTCGGCGGGATTATCGTACGAATACGAACCGGCGACCTGGAAGCCGGCAAAGCCGAGCGCCAGACCCGCGCCGTAGTTTTCAATATCGTCGCTGTCTTCCCCGTTGGTCTGAGCTTCCGCCCAACCACCAACCGCCGCCGCCTGCACGTCAAATGCGCCGAAGCTATTGGTGTAGACGATGCCACCCTCAACCCATCGCTGGAACTCGCCGTCGGTCTGCGTGCTCTGAGCATTGGGTTCGCGGTCGCCCTTCGCGTTGCTGTTGGCGGTGTAGCTGACACCGAGCTGGAAGCCCGCGATCTCGGGCGTGTAGTAGACGATCTTGGTGTCGTCGCCGGAATTCGTGAAGAAGAAGCTCGTGCCAGCAGCAACTTCACCGGCACCGTCGATACCGCCCGTACCAGCAGCGATATTGCCCGCCGTCACCTTCAAATTGTCGGCAGCGCCATCTTCGTCACCGAAGCGGAACTGACCGAAATCGCCTTCGATGAAGACCCAGCTCTCGTCGATGTGATCGCTGCTGTCCGCAACCTCGTTGGCATTGGCCTCGAACTCGATCCGGCCACCATAGCGGATGCCGGTCTCGTCGTCGGTCTGCGTGAAGTCGACGTGAACTTCGTTGTCGACGCGGAAGTTGTGGTTGGCAACGCTGTCCGCCTGATAGCGGCTGGGAAGGTCGCCGACGCCGACAGTAAAGCGACTGAAGCCGACAATGCCGACCTCCCAGTCCTGTGCCTGGGCAGACTCGCTAGCGAGCAGAGCGCCGGCACCGATGAGGGCTGTGGTGCCCAACAATACCTTACGACTAACCATTAATTTCTCTCCTCAACACCCATTCGGGATTTGCCATTTCGGCACCATCGGCGCCACCAGCGGAAAGACGCGAAACATCCCGTCTTGCAAGCCTCGCTATATTCACCGGCGGCTTTCCCGACGCAAGCAAGCACAACCGACTGCTGTTGCCATTCCAACGCCACTGTGTCGGACGTGCAACAGGTCGATGGAGGCTCAGATTTCTGGCTCGATCAAGCGCATCCGGGCGAGATCATCGAGCAGTTTGCCGGCCTCGG
>JBGSYN010000010.1:0-44967 GCA_041750975.1 Geminicoccaceae bacterium
CGGATGAAAGCGGCAGCCGCCGGGCCGTCTCGAGGGGTGGGGGACCATGCCGCGAATGGCGGCCAAGGGTTCGCGCGAGCCGCCGAGCCGGGGGATCGAGCGCAGCAATGCCTGGGTGTAGGGGTGCCTGGGGTCCTCGAAGATCTGCTCGACCGAACCGCGTTCGACCACCTGGCCCAGATACATGACGACGACCTCGTCGGCGATTTCGGCGACCACACCCAGATCATGGGTGATGAACATCACGGCCATGCCGAATTCGGCCTGAAGGCCGCGGATGAGATCGAGAATGACGGCCTGGGTCGTGACATCGAGAGCCGTCGTCGGCTCGTCGGCGATCAAGAGCTTGGGCTGACAGGAAAGGGCCAGGGCGATCATCGCCCGTTGCCGCATGCCGCCCGAGAGCTGAAACGGATAGGCCTCCAGCCTCGATTCGGCGTCCGGAATGCCGACATGGCCGAGGATTTCCGCTGTCTGCGTGCGCGCCTCCGCCTTTGAGACGCCCCGATGCATGCGGATGGTCTCGCCGATCTGCTTGCCGATGGTCTGGATCGGGCCGAGCGAGGTCATCGGCTCCTGAAAAATCATGCCGATTTCGCCGCCCCGGATGGCGCGCATCTGCCGGCTCGCGGGCGACAGCCCCCTGATCTCGATCGGCTCGCCGGGCTTCGGGTAGAACCGAATGGACCCCTCGACGATGCGGCCGGGCCGGTCGACGATCTGCAGGATCGATCGCCCGGTGACGGACTTGCCGCAGCCCGATTCGCCGACGACGCAGAGGGTCTTGCCGCGCGGGACGTCGAAGGAGACCCCTTCGATCGCTTTGACGACGCCTTCATCCGTGAAGAAATAGGTGTGAAGATCCTCGATCTCGATCAGCGGATCACGCATGGGCTCACTGCGCATAGGGATCCGCCGCATCGCGCAGCCCGTCGCCGAGGAAGTTCAAGGACAGCACAGCCACGACCACGGCAGCCCCGGGCCAGAACAGCCAGGGTGCCGTCGCCACAGCCCGAATATTCTGCGCGTCCTGCAACAGCACGCCCCAGCTGATCACGGGCGGTCGCAGGCCGATGCCGAGAAAGCTGAGGGCGGTCTCCGAGAGGATCATCAGCGGGATCGCCAGGGTCACCGAGGCGATGATGTGGCTGGTGAACGAGGGCACCATATGGCCCCAGATGATGCTGAGCTCCGAGAGTCCATCGAGCCGGGCGGCCGTCACGAAATCCTCGTGCTTCAGGGCCATGAACTTGCCGCGGACCTCGCGCGCCAGACTGGTCCAGCCGATCAGGGACAGGATCAGCGTGATGATGAAATAGACGGTGAGCGGGCTCCAGGTGAGCGGGATCGCCGCGGCGAACCCCATCCAGAGCGGAATGGTCGGGATCGATCGCAGAAGCTCGATCAGGCGCTGGATGAGGTTGTCGACGAGCCCCCCATAATAGCCTGAAATGCCGCCAAGCAGGACGCCGAGGACGAGGCTGATAGTGACGCCGACGAGGCCGATCGACATCGAGACGCGGGTGCCATAAACGAGCCGGCTGAAAAGGTCACGGCCAAGGCGGTCGGCGCCGAGCAGATAGAAGCGGTCGCGTGGATTGACGGGCCCCATCAGCTTGAACGACATCGGCACGAGCCCAGCCAGCAGATAGGGCTCGGAGCGCACGAAAAAGCCGATCGGAATGACTTCGCTTTCGTCGACCACGTATTCCCGGCGGAGGGCGATCGGGTCCATCTTCGAGGTATAGCCGAAGACATGAGGGGCGAAGCGCCAGCCGCCGTCCGCACCTTCCAGAATGAAGTGCAGCGATTGTGGCGGCGCAAAAGTGCCACGCCGGCTGGTTTCCGCAGGATCGAAGGGTGCCACGAACTCCGCCAGGAGCGCCACCAGATAGATCAGCAGGACGACGACCAGGCTCGCCATGGCGAGCTTATGCTTGCGGAAGCGGAGCCAGACTAGCTTCCACTGCCCGGCCACCTCGATCCGGGTTTCCTCGTCGGGCGCCCGCGTTTCCGGGACAGCGGCCGCAAGTTCCGTGCTCACTGGTAGCGGATCCTGGGATCGAGCCAGGCCAAAAGGATATCCGAGATCAGCGTGCCGATGACGGTAAGGATGCTCAGCATCATGATCATCGTGCCGGCGAGGTACATGTCCTGGGCGATCAAGGACTTCAGCAGCAATGGCCCCGTCGTCGGCAGGCTCAAGACGACGGCGACGATCACGGCCCCCGAGACGAGGGTGGGCAGGATCCAACCGATCGTGCTGACGAAGGGATTGAGGGCGACGCGCACGGGATATTCGAGAATGAGCCGCCATTCCGGCATGCCCTTGGCGCGGCAGGTGACGACATAGGGCTTATAGAGCTCGTCCAGGAGATTGGCGCGCATGATGCGGATCAGGGCGGCCATTCCGGCGGTGCCGATGACGATCACCGGCACCCAGAGATGGGAGAGCATGTCCCAGAATTTGGCGAGGCTCCAGGGGGCCTCGATGAACTGTGGCGAGAACAGTCCGCCGACGCTCTGGCCCAAATATTTGAACGACAGATACATCAAGACGAGGGCCAGGAGAAAATTGGGGATGGCGAGGCCGATAAAGCCGATGAAGGTGAAAAGATAATCCCCGAACGAATATTGCCGCACCGCCGAATAGATGCCGATCGGAATCGAAACGGCCCAGATGAAGAGCAAGGTTGTGAACGACACGGCGAAGGTAAGGCCGAGGCGCTCCCAGATCATCTCGCTGACCGGCCGGTTCCATTCGAAGGACTGGCCGAAATCGCCGCGAAAAATGATGCCCTCGATCCACTTCCAATATTGCACATAAAAGGGCCGATCGAGCCCGTAGCGTTCGCGCAGCGCGGCGACGGCGGCGTTGTCCATGGTCTCGCCCGATGAGGCAAGCTCCGCCACCAGCGATGACAGATAATCGCCCGGCGGCAACTGGATGATGGCGAACGAGATCATCGAGATCACGATGACGGTCGGGATCATATACAGCACTCGTCTGAGGATGAACCCGCCCATCAGCCCGATCCGAACCTGCCGCCGGCGCCCGCGGGTGCCGGAATATGCCTGTTACTCGTTGCCTTCACCGCCCTCGAAGAAGAACTGCACGGTGTTAGGGGAGGGATGCCAGAGCGGCCCCGACATCGCCAACGGATCGATGATGTTCTTCATATTGTTGCGGGCGATACCGAAACCGTTCGGCGGCTGGCGGATACCGATCGAGTAGAACTGATCCGCGGCCATCTCCAGCACCTGCTTCATCGTCTCGATCCGTTCCTGGGGATCGGCGATGGTATCGATCGTGCGGTAGAGTTCGACCTGTTCGACGATCTCGGCAGGGGGCTCTTCGCCGTCCTCGGGATTCATCACCCACTCGGCCCAGAGCGGGGCGATATGAATGACCGTCGTGTTGAACGGCATGAAGCCGCGAGGATCGGTGATGCTGTCGCTCATGCCGCCGGGCGCGTCCCAGATATAGGCATCGTGCGCATTGCCGATCAGCGTCGTCGTCATGAAGGCCCGATCGACCGGACGAAATTGGGCATTGATGCCGACATCCTGCCAATATTGCTGCACCAGCTCCATGGTCTCGGTGCGACCGTCGCCATCGGTCGCAAGAACGACGAAGGAGATCGGCTCGCCGTTCGGTCCAAGCCGCCAGCCATTGGCGTCACGTTCGGCAAATCCCGCCTGGTCCAGATGCTCGTTGGCGAGATCGGGGTCGAACTCGATATATTGCTTGGCCAGACGCTCGACATAAAAAGGCGACTCCGGTCGCGGTGCCGCCTGGCTGACCTCACCCTGACCGAAATAGACGAGGTCGATGATCTCTTCGCGGTCGATGGCGTGGCTCAGGCCGATGCGGAAATCCTTGTTGTTGAAGATTTCGCGCAGGACCGGATCAGGGTGCGAGAGATTGAGATAGATCGTCGGTTGGTTGGCGTTCGAGGCCTGGACATCGAAGAAGCGATAATCGCCGCTCTGCTGATTGTCGAACAAGACGGCCTTGTTCTGCGGCTCGCCGAGGTGGCGCAGCTGATAGTCGATCTCGCCATTGAGGGCTTTTAAGAGAATGACCTCGTTGTCCTCGACCTGATCGTAGACGACGCGGTCGATATAGGGCAGCTGATTGCCCTCGGCATCGACCTTCCAGAAATAGGGATTGCGCTCGGCGATGATCCGCTGGGCTTCGCCATAGGCATTGGTGAGGCGCCAGGGATGGAGTGTCGGCAGCTCCGGGTTCTGCCAATAGGTCGTGGTCCAGATCGGGCCGATCTTGCTGTTGAAGAGCCCGACCCAGTCATCGACGCCGTCGGTCGCGTCGATCAACGCCTGGATGTCGGGATTGTAGTCCTCGTGAAATTGCTCGAGATAGTGGCGCGGATGGGTTGTCGGCGGTGAGCCGAACCCATAGGCGATGCGGTCGAGGAAAGTGGCATAGGGCTGGGTGAATTTGAAGACCACGGTCTGGTCGTCGATCTTCTCGACGGTGACGGGCTCGCCGCCGACGGTCCACAAGGGATCGATGCCGGGCGTCAGCGCCGGGTTGGTCAAAACGTCCTCGTACCAGAACATGATGTCGTCGGCATCGAAGGGCTCGCCGTCCGACCATTTCATGCCGTCACGCAGCGTGAATGTGAATTCGGTTGCGTCGTCGCTGACCTCAACGTCCTTGGCGATATGCGGCTGGACCTCGGTCCAGTCCCGGCTCCAGCGGACGAGGTTATGGTAGCCGATGCTGCGGACCATATTGTGCTGGTCGCCGCCGCCCCGTATGGCACGTCGCCAAGTGCCGCCATAATCGCCGACTCTCTCCTGGACTTCCTCGACATAGGGCTCGGCCGGCAGCCGTTCCGCCACCGGCGGGAGCTCGCCCGCTTCGACGAGCGGATCGAGCATCGGCGCCTGGTTGTAGTCTTGGGCTACGGCCATCGGCGCCGCCATTAATGCGGCAGCCAGCAGGCCGGCTGACAGGTCCAAGGAATGTTTCATCTTCTGCTCCCTGTTTCGAGCTTGGTTGTCAGGCAAGTTATCAGGAGATCACCATCTCCGCGAGCTTGTTTTCATCGACCGTCACGCCGAGGCCGGGTTTGTCGTCGAGGATGAAATGGCCATCGACCGGTTGCGGATACTCGCTCGCGAAGGCGGCTTTGACCGCCAGCGCATGGTGGCCGTGCTCGAGGATCTGGAATTTAGGGATCGTCGCCGAGAGCTGGATGCCGGCTGCAATCGCGAGGATGCCGCCGGCGCCGACATGGGGTGCAACCGGCACATTGTAGACATCGCAGAGATGGGCGATGCGGCGGCCTTCGGTGAGGCCGGTGCGGCCGATATCGGGCATGGCGCAATCGACCCCGCGCTTTTCGAGCCACCAACGCCACTCATAGGCGGTGCGCACCCATTCGGCCGAGGCCACCTGCATATCGAGGGCACGGGCGATCTCGGCCTGACCGTCGATGTCCTCGGGTCCCGTCGGACTTTCGAGCCAGCGCACATTCCATGCTTCGAGCCTGCGGCCCAGCGAGATCGCCTCCGACACGTCGCGAGTCGTGTGGACGTCGACCATGATCTCGACATAGGGTCCGATCGTGCCGCGCACGGCCTTGACGATTTCCTCGATCTCGGCGTTCGAGACCCGGAGATGCAGCTTCAAGGCGGTGTAGCCGAAGCCGATGAGCTCTTTGGCGCGCCTTGCCATGTCGTCGGGATCGGTGCCGCCGAAGCCTGCATAGACCCGGACCTTGCTGCGGCAGACCCCGCCCAGGACCTTGGCGGCGGGCTTGTCGATGGCCTTGCCGATGATGTCGTAGAGGGCCTGATCGACGCCCGAGAGCGCATCGACATAAAAGCCCGTGGCATGGCCCCGCTCGCGCATGGCGCTGTAGGCGCGATACCAGAGGAATTCGGCATCGAACGGGTCCTGCCGCAGGACGATTGGGGCGACCAGATCCTCGACGATTTGCGCCGTGGCGCGGTCGCCTACGGGTGCGAAACTCTCGCCCCAGCCGACAATGCCGCTGTCGGTCTCGATCCGGACGACCGCCGTTTCGTGATGTTTCGGATAGATCGAGGTGAAGAAGGCATTGTCGATGAAGTAGTCGCCGTAATCGGTAATATCGCGGCTCTCCTGACCCGCGAGCCAGCCGGTTTCGCGCTTGATGCGGATCGGAAATGCTTGGACCTTATGAATCCGCATGTGTGTGCTGCAGCCTCCCTCGATAAAGCGGATCCATCATGGTGGCGGGCGGTGGTAGCGTCAACATCAGGTGGTGCGGCTGGAATTGTCGCCTCACTGCGGTGCTTCGGTCAGCCCGGCCAGGGCTCGAAGCCGTTGGGCCAGATGCGCCGCGTTGAAACTCGCGAAGCTCGTGATCACCGCCGGCTGCCAAAGGCGGACGATCCCTTGCAGCTGTTGCTCGAGGCGTAGCTCCATCGGCAGGTCGTCGAGACGCTGGCGATGGATGTCGAGGACGATCTCGACCGGCCATTTGCGGGCGCGGATGCGTTGCAGATCGGCCGTCATGGTGATGATGACCGGCTTGAGCCCGCGCGCAGCACTCTGATCCCAGATGATATCGAAGACCCGTTCGAGGTCCTCGCCCGCGAGACCTTCGACGACCACCGCGATATGCCGCTTCGGCGGGTCGGTCGGCTCGGGCCCCGGCGGATTCGGCGGTAGCGGCTCGGATGCTGTCGGCGTCGGTACGGCCGGTCGCCTCGAGGCGGCACGACGCAATCGCTCAAGGAAGCGCTGTACGCTTGGCATTGATTTCCTGGGTCGCTTGTTCCGCAAAGGTCTTGGCCTCCCTCGCCTTGAGGCGGGCCCCGATGCAATGGGTCTGCTTGTCCGCGAAGTGCAGGATGACGGCGAACCGCATCAGGTCCGAATCGATTAACGTCTCATCCTCGACGATCCGCACGGCGTCGATGATATCGGCCCTGAACGATTCCCCGTTCGGCATCTGCGCCAGCAGTACCGGTCTCGGTGGATTGTGATTTTCGTCACACATCGTTCCCTTCCCATCGCAGCCGACATGTTGCAAATATTAGCCGGGTTATGATTTTGCCGCATCTCGGGCGGTGAAATCCATTCGCTTTCGCGCCTTGGAGCTTTCTCATGTACGCACGTCTCGCTCGAATCTGGGTCGATTATCGCCCGCAAGCGATGATCGCTGTGGCTGCGGCTCTTCTCGTGCTGGCCCTGCCCGCGTCGAGTTCGGCCGTTGAGTCCGAAAACCGGGACCGGGTCGCCCTGGTCATCGGCAATAGCCGCTACGACTATCTGCCGTCGCTCGAGAACCCTTACAACGACGCCCAAGGCATGGCCGCCGCACTTTGGCAGGCGGGCTTCGAGACCATCGAACTCATCGACGCCGACCGCGAGGAGATGGTGGCAGCAATCGCGACCTTCGCCAAGCGGATCCAGAAAGGCAGCGACGCGGTCTTCTTCTACGCGGGCCATGGCGTGCAGATCAACGGTGCCAACTACCTGTTACCGGTCTCGACCAGGGTCGAAGATGTCAACGATCTCAACAACCAGGTGGTCGACGCCAACGAGATCGTCGGGCTCATGGGCAATAGCGAGGCCCGGATCAATGTCGTCATTCTCGACGCCTGCCGCGACAATCCCTTTGTCGTGTCGCAATCCTCCCTGGCGCAACAGATTGCCCAACTCGACCCCGCACTTATCCAGGGTTCCGCCAATACCGACGTCATCGTCCGGTCGACCGGGGGCCTGGCGCCGATGAGCACCGGGCGGGTCGAGACCGTCGTCGGTTATTCGACCGCCCCGGGCACGGTGGCCCTCGATGGCCTCGAAGGCAACAGTCCCTACACCTCGGCCCTGTTGGAGCACATCAACACGCCCGGGCTCGAAATCGGCACCATGTTCAGGCGGGTGCGCGCGACGGTGCGCGAAGCGACGGACGGATTCCAGATCCCCTGGACGGCGAGTACGCTGGAGAGCGAATTCTATTTCCGGCCTGCCCTGGAGGATGATTCCACTTCCCTTGAGGAGGCCATGACCCGGCAGGATGACGACACCCGTCAGCTCGGGCTCGCCCCGCCGCGGCGTCTGGTCGAGGATGCTTTCTGGCAGGTCGTAACCGCAAGCGGCGATGCCACCGATCTCCGAGCCTATCTCGCCCGCTATCCGGATGGCGTCTATGTCGATCAGGCGCGCGAGAACCTCGACACGCTCGAAACCAAGGGCGCGTTGCCGGCGCGGGTGGTCGACGAGGAGGCGACCCAGATCGCCTATCTCGGCATCGGTCCGGTGCAGCTTCGCTTTCCCGCCGAAATCACCCGCTCGACCGACATTTTGGGCTATCAAGTCACCAAAGTCCCGACGTCGGGAAGCTTCTTCAGACCCGATGAGACCCGCATTCACGAATCGCAGCTCGTCAGCAAGGACGAACTCGAGGGTCTGCGCTTCCTGCCGCAGGTCGGCACGAAGAATGTCGGTCTCGAGGAGCAACTCGTGCTGCAGCCGCTCGGCAGCGGCCCCGAACGATCGATCGCCGTCAGCGTCGAGAGCCAGATCCACCCTTGCGATCTCCTGGCGGGCTTCCGTCACGCGCCGGACCGGGTCTGGGACGGCGTGCAGCAAGCGATCCTCAATCTCGATCCGGAGCCGGCGATCAGCGCCTGCGAGCAGGCCGTCGCCGACTTTCCCGATGTCGTACGGTTCGCCGCCCTGCTGGCGCGGACCTACCGGTCCGACCAGCGCTACGAGGAGGCGTTGCAATGGGCGACCAATGCGGCCGATCGGGATTATCCGCCGGGCATCAGCCAACTCGGCACGCTCTTGATGCGGGGCAACGGCACCGAGCCCGATTACGAGCGCGCGATGGCGTTGTTCCGTCAAGCCTATGCGGCCGGCAATCCTGCCTCGGCCTTGCGCATCGGCGAGTTGTATGAGGCCGGTCTCGGCGTCCAGCAGGATTATGCCGAGGCGGCCGAGTGGTATCGTAACGGCATCGCTCTCGGCAACGCCTATGCCGGTACCCGTCTGGCGCGTCTCTACGAGGATGGGCGCGGCTTCGACCGCGATATGACCCGTGCGGTCGAGTATTACCGGGGTGCCGCCGCCGCGGGCGAACTGACCGCACAGATCCGCCTCGCGCGGATCTTTATGGCGGGAGCCGGTGTCGAACAGAACCCCGACGAGGCACTGGAGCTATTTCTTGCCGTCGCCGGCACCGGCATGCCCGAGGGGCAAAAGGCGCTTGGCCAGTTCTACGAGGAATATCCGGGGTCAGAGCCTCGGCTCGAGCAGGCGGTTTACTGGTACGAAAAGGCGGATGCGAATGGAGACCCGTGGGCGCCTCTCTATCTCAGCAAGCTTTATCTCGAAAACGACGAGCTGAACGCCGACGAAAGCCAGATCGTCGCCCTCCTGACGCGTGCGGTCGAACGCAACAATAATTCGGCCGCCCGCGTGCTCGCCAAGCTCTATGAAACCAACCAGCTCGGCGCACCCGACCCGGCGCTGGCGTTGCGCTATCACCAACTGGCGGCCGAAGGCGGCAATGTCTGGTCGATGCGCGATATTGCCAATGCGCTTTGGCGCGGCGATGGCGTAGTCCCTGATCCGGCTGCCGGCTTGGAATGGATGACGCTAGCGGCAGACGGCGGCAATCCTTGGGCGCAACGGGATCTCGGCATCGTCTTTGCTCAAGGCCAGATGGTAGCGCGCGATCCGGTGGCAGCGGCACGGTATCTCGGGCTCGCCATCCAGTCGGGCGACCAGGGTGCAGCAGGTTCGGCCAGAGAACGTCTGGAGACGTTGCTCAGCAGCGAAGAGCGTACCAGGGCGACCCAGGAATGGCTGAACGACCTTGGCTATGATGTCGGTGTGCCCGATGGCAGGGCGGGTCCGCGAACCCGTTCCGCTATCGGCCAAATCGGCTTCACCCGCGGGTTCACGGCGGAAGCCGCGGATTCACCGGAACTGATTGCCCGCCTCGCTTCGATGGTCACGCGCCCGGCGCGGGTCGAGTTCGATCCGAACGACTGATCAGCTCACGCATCGCTGCCAGGTTGGGATCGCTCGGATGGTTGAGGAGTGCCGTTTCGAGCCTTGCGAGGGCGGGTTCGGTCGCGCCGCGATTGGCCAGAAACCGGGCGAGGTAGGCTTCGCGGCGGGGTTGGTCGTCAACCAGCAATGCGGGATCGGATGGCGGATAGCCGAGCCGCTCGCAGGCCCGAGGCAGCTTGCGTTCGAGATCGTCGAGCAATTCCGCCGTGAACAGGTACCGCCACTGAGCGCAATCGGCGCTTTGAATATGCTGCCGCAGAGCCAGACTGTCATCGCCAATGGCACCCACATGCTCCTCGCGGTAGCACTCCAGACAGATCGCCAGAGCGTGATCGTCGAAACCGAGCTCGCAAAACAGGCCGATCGCCATATCCCCTTGATGATCCAGGCGAAGATCCTCGAAGGCGATATCGCGGATCGATCCCTGACGGCGATCGAAACTCAGCATGTCGCGTACCGCCTGTCCGGTGGAGCGATCCATCTCGAAACGGACGGCATCCTCGAATGACAAGGGCCGAATCTGCTGCTGATAGCTGCGTCCTTCGAACTTCTCCCGAGGCTGATGCAGCCACGGCTCGTGCGACCAGCCATGATAGTTGGCGCCCGAGATCAGCACATCGCGCGGGTCGCGGATCAAATGCCAACCGCGATCCTCGGCCGAAAGCGCGAGGTCGGGATCGAAGCGCGCATGATCCTGGAAAAGGAAGGCCAGCGAATGGCCCGCCCGCAATGCCGTCGAGTCGACCGGCTCATGGTCCTTGAGGCGTCGAAATGGGTAATCGAGCCGCTTGGCGATGGATTGGAACAACCGACCCATCCAGACCGTGCCGGTCTTATGATGCGTCGCGATGAGAATCATTCGGCCTGGGATTTTACCGCTCCGTAGTAAAGTTCCTGTGAATCAGTACGATTGCTACCTTTAGTTGAAAGATCGGGGGACCGCAATGTGGTGGTTCGGCATGAAAGCAAGGCTGCTCCTATCCGGATTGGTCTTTCTGTCGTTCTTGGGGTCGGGCTCTCCCCCGGTTCGGGCGGCGGACGGTGGGCAATTGCTCAAGATCACCTTCACGGCCGATCAGGCCGATCCCGAGGCGACGCAGGCGCTGGGGCAGCAGCGGGCGTTTTTCGACGGTAGCACCAAGACCAGGAACCAACTTGTCGTTTTCTTGCATGGCGCGGGTTCCAATGAAAGCTGCGGACCGGCGGCGCATTTACAGATACTTGCCGGTTACGGCTTTCACGTGTTCAGCCCCTGTTATGTCAGCGACTACGGCGTCGAGAATTGCGGCACGGACATCGAGGGCTGCAGGCTCGAGGCCTTCGAAGGTCGCGACCACCATGCCTTCATCGACATCGCCCCTGCCGACAGCATCGAGCGACGGATCGCCAAAGGCCTGCTTTATCTGCAGGCGTTGCAGCCCCATTTGGGTTGGGATCGGTTCCTCGATGACGATGGCGCTGCGATTTGGCGGAAGATCATCCTCACCGGCCATTCTCACGGGGCCAGCACCGCGAGCTTGATCGGCATGGTCCGCCAGCTCGACCGGGTCGTCATGCTCGCCGGCCCCTACGATACGGGTCAATCCTGGCTGAACGACCCGGCGCTCACCCCGATCGATCGCTATTACGGTCTGACGCATCGGAACGACGAACAATATCAGGGCCATTTGGCAGCGTTCGAGGCCCTGGGTCTGCCAGGAGCCGTGGTCGACGTCGATATCAACAATCCACCCTATGGCGACAGCCATCGCCTGGTCACCGGGATCGACACCAGCAATCCGCACAGCTCGGTGAGGGCCGGAGGTGTGTCGCCGAAATCCGGCGACAGCTTCGTGCTCGATCCCGCATGGCGCTATCTCTATGGCGTCAGTGAATGAGCCGGGGCCTAATCGAATCTTAGTCCAGTGTGTGCCAGCCAATGGAGGATGCCAGCCGCGGCGGTTTCTGGCGGAGGGCGCAGCCGGCATAGATCCCGTTGAGAAGGTTGCTCACCGAGGCCCATTGATGGCGCAGCGCCGAGGTCCGCGCCTGATCCTGCATCCATTCCAATTGCGAGGCCTCGAGGTTGAGAAATCGACGGAGCGCTTCGCCGAGGCCCTCGTCGCGATCGGAGGGATAGAGCAGGCCGTCCTTGCCGTCCGTGATCCATTCCTTGATGCCCGGCAGATCGGGCGCCAGCACCGGCCGCCGCATGGACAGCGCCAGCATTGCCGTACCGGAGGTCAGGATCGCCCGATAGGGAGTGGCGACGACATCGGCGAGGTCGAACAATTCCGCCACCTGGTCGTTCGGCACGAAACCGTCGCGAACCGCGATCCGTTCGCGGATGGGCTCCGGCAGGGCGGCCAATGCAGTTGAGAGATTGTCGACTTGCTTGCCTGCGATCAGAAGGTGCAGCCTCGGATCGTCGATCGTCGCGACGGCCTGGAGCAATTCGCGCGCGCCCTTGTAGCTGTCGAGCCGGCCGAACAGCAGCAGCAGCCGATCTTCGGCCCGATAGCCTGCATCGTGCCGCCTCTGCGAGCGGCCGGAGCACAAGGGGCTGTACTCGTCCGCGAAGTTGCCGTGCGGAACGACCGCGATCTTCGAGGGGGGCACACCGTACGTTTGCTCGACGAAGGCGCTTGCGGTCGGATGATGCGTCAGGAACAGTTCGACCATCGGCTCCAGGGCGCGGCTCAGCGCCTCGTAAACCTCGATGTAGCGGCCGTCATGGGGACGTTGATTATGTATGGTCCAGAGCAACTGGCCGCCCCGATCCTTGAACCGGCTGATCGCGTCGACGAAGCGCTGCGCCTGGATGTGCGCCGCACCGGGATCGGGCTGCATCCGATAGATCGCATCCTCCCAATGCAGATGAAAGACGAATGGCTCGCTTGCACGGTGCAGGCTCTGTTGCCAGTCATTGGTCAATTCCGGCAAGAAAAGCGGGTCGATGCCCCGATAGAGCAGGCGTTGATAGGGGTTGGCCGTCCGGTAATCCGGATAGACGATGATGTGGCGATGTCGGGTCGCTCCCGGATCAGGTCGAGGATCGGGGCGAGGATGAGGTTGGGGATCGAGGCTGGGATCGGGAATGTTTGAGCCACTCATGATCGATATCGTTGTCGTTGCGGATCCCCGCCTCAATAGAGCGCAGGCGAAAGATTTGGCAAATGCCATGGATGCAATGGTCCGGGCCGGTTGGCTTGTAGCATTGCTGCCGGTCATGTGGTCGGAAAACTCGATCCGCGCCAAGATCGGCCGCGAACTGGCCGATTTGCTGGAAAGCGGCAAGGTCCATCTCTTGAGCACCTCCCGGCCGTGCCGCGTCCGCGTTGGGCTAGGCTGGCACCTGTTGCCGTTTCTGGGCGAGTTCGACCGACAGCCGCGGCTGACCTGCGACCGGGCGTTGCTGCGGGTCGATCGGTCCTGGATTGGCTCCGAACCGCGGCAGATCTGCCCGCTGAGTACCGTGATCGACCGCGCCGGCCGAATCTTCGGCAAAGCGCCTGAGCTGGCGAAGGCGAGGAACGGTGTCCAGCTGCCGCAAACCGCCGATGACGTGATCGTCCAGGAGGATGCGTTGCCGGGCGCCGGTGCCGATCCGGAATTGTGGATCGAATACCTCTCGGCGCTTGCTCCCTCGCTGACCAAGCCGAAGCCTCCGGTGATCGTCTCGCGCCCGATGGTGCGCTCGAAAGCGCGCGTGCTGATGCTTTCGCCGAACGGCATCGGCATGGGTCATCTGACAAGGCAACTGGCCATTTCCCGGCGTCTGCCGCCGGAAGTCGAGCCGGTCTTCGTGAGCATGTCGCAAGCCGTGAGCGTGGTGGCGGATTTCGGCTTTCACTACGAATACATGCCCGGTCCGCATGCCGTCGGCGTCGATCAGAATGACTGGACCAATGAATTCAGCCAGCGTCTGCTTGACGCCATGGGCTTCTACGACGCCCGGGCAGTCGTTTTCGACGGCAATTTTCCTTATCTCGGGCTGGTCAGGGCGAGGCGGGAGGCCCCAGACCGGACATTCCTCTGGCTGCGGCGCGGCCTTTGGCGCTTCGGCGTCGGTGCTGAAGCGATCAACCGGGCCGAAAATTTCGATCTCATCATCGAGCCCGAGGATCTCGCGGGCTCGATGGATGTCGGCCGGACCTCGACCGAGCGCGATCTGGTCCGCGTCGCACCCATCATTCTGTTGCAGGATGAGGAAATGCTGTCGCGCAAGGCAGCGCGGCAGGCTCTGGACCTGCCGCCCGACGCCCATGCCGTGCTCGTCCAGCTCGGCTCGGGCAATAATTTCTCGATGGAGGCGATGTGGCGTTGCGTGCTCGACCACTGCGCCCGCGAGCGCGGCACCCATGTACGCTCGGTGACCTATCTGATCGCCGCCGACGGCAGCGATCCCGGCGCCGGCCACGATCATCGCCACCGCCGCCTGCGCGGCTATCCGCTGGCTCGCTTCTTCAACGCGTTCGACCTCGCGGTCAGCGCCTGCGGTTACAACAGTTTCCATGAACTGCTGAACGCCCGCCTGCCGACGATATTCGTTCCCAACGAGAACCCGATGATGGACGAGCAGGAGGCAAGGGCGGCTTTTGCGGAGCGTCTCGGCGTCGCTTTCCATGTCCCGTCGGACGATCAGGCGCGGATGATCTGGGCGCTCGAACGTTTGCGCGAGCCCATGCAGCGCGATTTCATGCGCTCGCGCATGGCCTCGCTGCCGTGCCCGAATGGCGCGGACCACGCGGCGTCGCTGATCTCGCTCCATGCGCTCAGTCTGATGTCCATTCGCGATGCACCGCGAATCCCCCGCCGCATGGCGCGCTGGTGAGGTGGCGCTGTCGCCGCAAACCTCAACCAGGCGCCCCCAACTGTGACATTCGTCATAAGGGCGACGTTTGTATAGGCGCTATTAGGTATCTCGCTTGACGAGGAATGGTCATCCGATAAGTTTCGGTGCCGTCCTGTATTACACCGTAACCGGTGCCAACGACCGTGGATGATCCCATCCCTCGACACTGGATGGGCTCGCCGAAACGTACTGGGGAAGTACCGTGAAAGCTGGTCTCGACCGCCTGCGCTGGCTCAAATTGTTGCTGATGGGGACAACCCTGTCCGGAGCCCCCTTTGGGCAGCGGGCGGTGGGGCAAACCGGCCCGGACGATATCGCCTGGCAGCAGGCCAAGAGTGTCGGGACGCTTGAGGCTTACGAGACCTACCTCAACCGGAACCCGACCGGGCAGTTCGCCTCGGATGCGTTCCGCTGCGTCGTCGAGCTCTCGATCGATCTGCAGGGATCGGGCTGCAGCATTCAGCCGGCCGCCGGACCAGGCGATAGCTTCGCGGCACCAACTCTCGTCGATCTCTATTGATCGCAGCGCTTTTTCCAACTCTCGCCCTTCGGGATCAGGCATTTAGGGATTTTTCGACCATGGTAACGGCAAAGCACCAACTGCATCGAAGGCTGTTTTCCGTTCTCGCGGGTTGCACCGTCGTGACGCTGACCGGCGCCTGTTCGACCAGTTCCACTCCGACCTCGATCGAGCGCGATTCGATCACCTACAGCCCGCCCTCGAGCCCGACCCGAGGGATCACGCCGGTGAGTGTCAGCGCGGAGCCTGAGGGTGTGCGCGATGTCGTCGAGAACAGCCTCTCGCTCGCCGGGTTCGAAGTCGAAGAGCGACCGGAATCGGATCTGATCGTCGCCACCTATCGAGGCGCTCCCGATCGCTACATCGATTGCGGCACCTATGCATTCCGCGGCATCGAGCCTAGGTCTGCCGCCGCTCGGACGGTTTCTGTGGCGGCCGGCCAAGGCGAAAATATCCGGCTAGAGCGGAGGCTCGATCTTTACGCCAGGACGACGATCGAACTCGACGATACGCCCGGCTCGACCCGACTGGACCAGCGTGTCGACTATGTCGTCGTCAAGAATGTCGACGCCTTCGATTCCAGCGGAGAATTGATTTCGACCAATCCGGAAGTGATCAGTTTTTCGAGTGGCGGCAGCGACAGTTTCGACATCGGCACCACCTGCGTCAGCAAGGGCGTGCTCGAGACCTCGATCGCGGAAACGGTACGGGCGGCGTTCGGTGTGGAGCCGACCGTGGTGGCGTCCGCGCCCAGGCCGCTTTCGGCGCCAGCGCCGGTTTCGACCTCGGGTCCGTTGACGACGCCCGATGTCTGCGTCGGCGGCAGCCAGGCCGCCTATTGCGAACTGGTCGACTTCGTGCAGGCGCGCGACTGGCGACACGATGTCGGTATCGCTCCGCTCGGGGGCGGCCGGCAGATCCGGGAAGGCGAGCAGATCGTGTTGGACATCGAGGCGCCCGCCGATCTTCCGGTCTTGAGCGTCAGCTATGTCGACGTCTACGGCCAGGTCGTCAATCTCCGGCCGATCAGGCTTTCCGAAGGTCTCAGGCGTTCGGCGTTCGTCACCAAGGCCGAGGTCGCGGCACCTTTCGGCGAGGAAATGATCGTGGTCGTAGCCGGCGCCGATCCGCAATTGGGAGCCGATCGCCCCTTCACCGAAACGATGACGAGCTTCACCAATTATCTGAGCCAGCTCTACGTCCGGGAGGGCAATGACATTGCCCTGAACTATGTGCCGGTGACGACGGTTCCCGCAGGACCTGCCTCATAGCGCAAGGACAGCGCCACCAATTGCCAGGTAGGGGCGTTCCCCGCTTTTCAGGCCGCCTGGCGCAGGCCGACATCCTGGAACACGACCTCGAGCGAGGCGACGAGGCGGTCGATATCCTCGTCGGTGTGCAGGGGCGAGGGGGTGAAGCGGAGCCGTTCTGTGCCACGCGGTACGGTCGGGTAGTTGATCGGCTGCACGTAGATCCCGTAATGATCCAGGAGGATGTCGCTGATCGCCTTGCAACGCTTGGGATCGCCCACCATCACCGGGACGATGTGGCTGTCATTGGCAAGGTGCGGCAGACCGGCGGCATCGAGCTTCGCCCGCAGCCTGGCGACCCGGTCGCGCTGCCGCATCCGTTCGGCCGAGCTCTCCTTCAGATGCCTGATGCTGGTGATGGCGCCGGCGGCGACCGCCGGCGGCAGGGCCGTTGTGAAGATGAAGCCCGAGGCGAAGCTGCGGACGAAATCGCACATCGCGGCACTGCCGGCGATGTAGCCGCCCAATACGCCGAAGGCCTTGCCGAGCGTGCCCTCGATCACTGTGATGCGGTCCATCAGGCCTTCGCGTTCGGCGATACCGCCGCCGCGCGGGCCGTAGAGCCCGACGGCATGAACCTCGTCGAGATAGGTCATGGCCGCATGGGCTTCGGCGACATCGCAGATCTCGGCCATCGGCGAAATATCGCCATCCATCGAGTAGACCGATTCGAATGCCACGAGTTTCGGTGCCGAAGGATCGAGTGCCGTAAGTTTGCGCTCCAGATCCTCGGGATCGTTGTGGGCGAAAAGGTGCTTTTCCGCACGGCTGTGGCGAATGCCCTCGATCATGGAGGCGTGGTTGGCGGCATCCGAGAGCACGATGCAGCCGGGGATCCTGGACGCCAGCGTGCCGAGTGCCGCCCAGTTGGACACGTAGCCTGAGGTGAAAAGGAGTGCCGCTTCCTTCCGGTGGAGGTCGGCGAGTTCTTCCTCGAGCAGGACGTGATAGTGACTGGTCCCGGAAATATTGCGGGTGCCGCCGGCGCCGGCGCCGCAATGGTCGAGCGCCTGATGCATTGCCGCGATGACATCGGGATGCTGGCCCATGCAAAGATAATCATTGGAGCACCAGACCGTCACCTGGGACGGACCCCCGTCGCAATGATGCCTCGCCCGGGGAAAGGCGCCGCGCTGGCGCTCGAGATCGGCGAAAACCCGATAACGCCCCTCATGTCGAAGTCCGTCGAGTTGCTGGCGGAAAAAGTGTTCGTAATTCATCTTCGCCTCTTATCCAGATGCGCCGGTGGTTACGGCTGTGCTTTCACGGGTCTTCAGGAACCAGCTCCAAAGTGCGCTGTCGGGAAGCCTGATCACCATGAACCAATGCTCGATGACACCGAGCCCCGTGATCGTTGCGAGAAGCAGCATGCTTGTCATTACGAAGCCGCCTGGCGGTGCGTTCAGGCCTGCGGCAATCAGCAGGGCCACGGCACCGGCGCCGATCGAGACCGAAAGCGGGAAAAGCAGGTTCATCGGTGCCTTGGTGAAGTAGCGTCGCAAATGATTCAAGCGGGCCGGCAGCATAGTGTCGCTGAAACTCGGGACCCCCAAAAAGATATTCAACTTGGCACTAAGCCGCAGCACCCATAAAGCAAAAAAGGTCCAGAAGGCGTGCTGATTCGCACTTTCCCAAACGAGGGACAGCAAAAGCGCCCCGGCCGCGACGAGCATCAGTTCGTGGTAGAGAATGGCTTGTGCCGCGTGCCAGGCGTGGCGCCAACCGGTGGCCGCAGGTGCTTCCTCGTCCCGGGCCGGGCCGGTGACGATCCCGGTAAGAAACGTCATCTCCAGCCATCCCCAGATGACGATCGCTGCGGTGAAAGCGGCATAAGCCGCACCGACCGTCGTCAGATCGCGCGTTCCGGCAACGGTCAGATAAGCGAGGCCCGCCAATAGTGTCATACCGGCGAGGCTCCAGCCATAGGTTCGAAGCGGGAGCCTCACCAGCAGCAGAATCAGCCCGGTGCTGAACCACCAGAGAAAAATCGTGAATAACGCGGGCAGGGCGTAATCCATCGGTGCGAAACTCAGTAGGCCGGAGCCAGACGGATGCGCTCCGGCAGGGCATTCTGCTTCGGGCGGAGCAGATAGAGCCGCGCAAACGCCAGGCCGGCGGCGACGCTCAGGCCGGCACGCTTGACGTTGCCGACAATGCCGCCTTGCGCCTTGGCCTCGCCGATACCATTCGAAATGTGCCGAAGCCGTTCGAGACCCGCCCTGAACTTGGGACTATCGAGATCGAGCTTGACCGGGAACACCTGCTCCGAGATTTCGGTGGTGATCCGAAAGACCGTATGATCGTATTCGGTCGGATCCATGCCGACGGCCTCGTAAAACTCGGGGCGCGCATGATCGCGCACATACATCGTCGCAAAGACCGCGAGCAGGAAGAAACGAACCCAGAGTTTATTGAGGCCGCTGAGATATTCGGGGTTGGCCCGCATCAGGAGGGCAAAGGCTTCGCCATGGCGGAACTCGTCGTTGCACCACTTTTCGAACCACCTGAAGATCGGATGGAAGCGCTTGTCCGGGTTGCGCTCGAAATGGCGATAGATCGTGATATAGCGGGCGTAGCCGATCTTTTCGGAAAGATAGGTCGCGTAGAAGATGAACTTAGGCTTGAAGAACGTGTATTTCTTGGTCTTGGTCAGGAAGCCGAGATCGACGCCGACATCGAAATCCTTTAGCGAATCGTTGATGAACCCGGCGTGGCGCGACTCATCCCGGCTCATGTATTGGAACAATTCCTTCACGTCCGGGTTCTTGACCCGCTTCTTGATCTCGGCATAGAGCACGCAGCCTGAAAATTCGGCGGTCAGCGAACTCACGAGAAAATCCAGAAATTCCTTCCGCAGGCTCGGTGGAAGCTTGGCGAGGTCGGCCTCCCACGCATCGTCGCGATTGAAATGGCCCTTATTGGGGTCGCTCTTCATCTCGGCGATCAGCTCGTCCCAATCCTTGCGTATGGGGGTCACATCGAGCCGGTCCATCGCCTCGAAATCGGTCGTGTAGAAACGCGGACTGAGGATCGTGTCCTCTTGCGCCTGCTTGGTCGTTTCGTTCGGTAGTCTGGCCGCAACAGTCGCCATCAATCGTTCCTTCCAGCCATCAGAGTTTCCTGCCCGAGGAAAAGCTGAACTCCAAGAGCTCCATGAATTCGAGATCGCCGGTAAGGCGCGTCCACATGCGCTCGACGGGACGCGCGCGGATCACCTTGGCGCGCCGTTCGAACATCGCCGATTCGCCATAGGGAACCGCGATCGGGCTACCCAACACCTGGACCTCGTCGCCGGGCTCGACCAGGACATGATCGGGCAGCGCCACATGGGTGAAGAGGCTGTCGAAGCTGTTCTCGACCTCGACGGTACAGTCCACCTCGAAGCTTTCCCTCTCGCCGAAGATCATCGCCATGATGCCCATGCATTGATCATGTCTGCTCTTGTCCCGCGGTCAAGAGGCGAGCAAAGGCTTCGGCGTTGGTCGGACCGAACGCGTCGAGCGGCACCCTGCGCCCGGTCAGCGGATCCTCGAGCGACATCGTCCCGTCACTCCAGCCCGTCAAAATGAACGGCGGCTTGTCGCTCATTTTCTCGAGGTGGCGCTGCCGCGCGAACCCGCGCAATACACCACGGATGAAACCGTTGGTTTCCGGCTGAATCGTATCGATCAGCCGAGCTTCTGGCATTTCGACGACATCGATGCCGCCATCGTCCCTGTCCTCGAAGCGCAATTCCCGAACCACCACAGGCTCGGCATCCGCAAGTGCGACGGTGCCGATATCGCCGAGCCTCGCGGTCGACGCTGCTGCCAGGGAGAACGCGATCATCACTCCGGCGGCGAGCAGCGGTCCCTTGGGAAACTTTTTCTGGAAGAAGTCGTCAGCCATGGTCGATTCCTATTCAGCCGCTACCATTGCGGCATCGGGATAGTGTTTCGGCATGCTCGGCACGCGGTGCCGGTGCTGCTGCCGAAGCGTTTCGGTTCGCAGCGCACTCGCGAGAATCCGGCTGACTTGCTCGACCTCGGGGATCGAGCGCAGCATCGGCTGCGTGTCCTTGAAGCGCCAGGGCCGCACATTCGGCCAGAGATGGAGATAGGCGATCCTGTTCGTGCCCAAGAGTTGCAGCGGGATGTCGCCGCTGCCATTCTCGAATTTCGTGAACGACGCCGAGCCGATGACTTTATAGGGCAGGTTGATCGTCATCGGGATGGCGATACCGAATCGAACGACGAGGCGGCGGTCGGTGATGGTGTAGAGCGTGAAGTGCGTCGTCAGCCAGGCCATGCCGGTCACGATGGCGACACCCAGGAGTGCCACGACGATCGGCAGCATCATGTCGGAGGCGACCGTTGTCACGGAGTTGCCCCACCAAAGTCCGTTGGCGGCGTGCCAGACCAGGAGCACGGCCAGATAGATGGCGATCGTCCTGGCATGAAAAGCGCGCCTCGCGAGCCCTTTCCATTGCGGCTTGCCCTGCCACAAAATCGCCTCGCCCTCCGGCAACCGTTCCGGCAGGCCGGGGATCGGTTCGTCGTCGTGTTCTCTCACCTGTGCCTCCGCTGCAAAATCTCGAAATGGAATCGCCCCCTAGAATAGGGGCTCCATCCGATCCGGTGATCCGTAAAGATGACCGCCCGCAAAGAAGGCGACAATCTTGTCCTCTTCGAGCAGCGTCACTTGGTCCGGCCCGACAATGGTCGGCGCCTTGGCGAAATGGGCGGCCCTGACGGAATCGACCTCGACCTCGCCGCGGCTGCCATGAACGCTGCACAGCGTCATCGGCACCAGAACCGAACGCCCGCCTGCATCGACTTCGAGATAGCGGATGATCAACTCGGACCGGTCGGCCCAGATTTCGCTGACGGTACCGGCGACCTCGTAGTCCAGTCCGACCACCTTCATCCCGCGTGGATCGTAGTCTCTCTCCTCGACGGTATAATGATCCAGCGCCCGCAGCGGCACGATCTTGGGCAGGCCGTCAAAGGTCCGATCGGGCACGTCCGAGCGCATTGCCCAGGCCGCCGGACCGACGCCGTCGACCATCGGATCGCCCAGCGGCTCCATCGGCGCTCCAGGCCAGGGTGCTATCTTCCGGGCATTGATCTCGCGGGTATCCTTCTCGGTGGCGGCCGGCAGTTGAACGGTTTCGCCGCTTTCCAGATGGTAACTCTTGGGACTTGGGATCATCGGAAAAATTTCGGCGCCGACCGGGCGGCCGGTGCGGGGCGGATCGGCCACCAGCGGATAGCCCTCGCGCCGGTCCTCGCGGCGAAGATAGAAAATCAGCCCGGCGAAAAACAGCCAAAAGACATAGAGGGTAACGATCCCCAAATCCAATTGGTCGGTAAGACCTTCGATCAACATGACACGCACTCCAGAATCATGAAACTAGGCCGGAAATTCTTCGAGACCGAACCGAGCTTCAGGGGTTGAACGTTTGGCGAAACCGGCCGGACGCACCAAGGGCCCGACGGCGACGAGGGTGGCGAACAAAAGCAGGATTTCGATGTGGTAGACGATGCCGTAGCCGGTAGACGGATCGGTCAGGGCCGGGCCAAGCAGCCCACGTTCGGCAAGAGATGAGGCGACGTCTCGAATGGCGCCGCCGAGCGCAATGGCGATCCCCGCAGCCGATGCCTGCACGGCACCCCAAGCACCCAGGGCCAAACCGTTTTGGGCAAGGCCACTCTGGCCACCGCGCGCCAATCCCATTGCCGCAGTCATCATGCTGACGGCGAAGAGCCCGCCGCCGAGGCCGATCAGGAATGTGCCGGCACGGAACAACGAGGGCGATTGCAGCGGTGCCGAGAAGATCACCGCCGAAAAGGCGACCAGACCGATCACGACCCCGGTGCCGGCAAGGCGATAGGGATCGAAACCGCGACCGAGCCAGCGTGCGGCGAGCGCAAAGCCGAGGAGCGAGCCTGCCGCCAGAATCGCCGTAAGCACGGTCGTACCGCCAACGGTGAGGTGCAGGATCTGCCCGCCATAGGGCTCGAGCAGGATGTCCTGCATGCTGAAGGCCGCCGTGCCGAGCCCGACCGCCACCAGCACCCGGGCGGCCCGTCCGCCCCTGCTGAATTCCCGCCAGCTGCCCGAGAAGCTCGGCCTCGGCGCCGTGTGGAGGGTCCGCGAGGGATCGCGCGGCTCCTGCTTCCACAGAGCGATCAGGTTCAAGACCATCGTGACGACGGCAGCACCCTGGATGACCTGGATGAGACGCTTGTGACTGAAATCGCCCAAGGCCAGACCGAAGATCAAAGCACTTGCAACCATGCCGACGAGCAGCATCACATAGAGCAGGGCCACGACCCGCGGGCGGCTCTCCTCGCTCGCGAGATCCGTCGCCAACGCCAATCCCGCGGTCTGCGTGGTGTGCAGTCCGGCACCGACCAAGAGGAACGCGAGTGCCGCCCCGATATGGCCGAAGATGATCGGGCCATTGGCGCCGCCGGAGAGGATCAGTAGCGCGAACGGCATGATGGCGAAGCCGCCGAACTGCAGCAGCGTGCCCATCCAGATATAGGGCACACGGCGCCAGCCGAGAAACGAGCGATGATGATCCGAGCGAAAGCCGATCAGCGCCCGGAACGGCGCGAAGACGAGCGGCAAGGCCACCATCAGGGCGACGAGCCAGGTCGAGACCCCGAGCTCGACGATCATGACCCGGTTGAGCGTGCCGCTCAGGAGCACGATCGCCATGCCGACACTAACCTGGAAGAGCGACAGGCGCAGAATCTGGGTGAGTGGCAGTTCGGGGCTCGCCGCATCGGCAAACGGCAGGAACTGAACGCCGACCCGCGTCCATTTCCGGCCGAATTGGCGGCTCAGCCCGATCATCGCCGGCAAAGCTCCTGGGCGTGGCTGATGTAAAAGCCTGCCGTCACGCGCTCGTGACGGCCGAGCTGCCAGGCTGCCAGTGCCGGATCGCCGGACAAACGCCGGCGCAGATGCGGCTGTTTGACGGGCTTGATCGCCGGGGCCCGGTCGGACTTGGGAAAGAGTTTGCCGACGCCATGCATCGCCGCCAGCATCGGCGTCCAGGGTGCGAAGGTGAAGACCATCGCTTTCGTGGTGCGATCCGCCAAACTCGCAACGACCCGCTGGATGTCGCCGGCGTCATAATGAATGAGCGAATCCATGGCGACGACGTAATCGAAGCTGCCCAGCGACGGATCCAGCATGTCGCCGACCTCGAAGGTGATCGCACCCGGCCCGAGATCGACCGGTGCCCGCTCCTGCGCGATGGCGACGAGCTTGGGCGAGATGTCGATCGCCGTAACCTTCGCACCCTTGCGGGCCGCCTCGACGGCCAGAGCACCCGTGCCGCAACCGGCATCGAGCACCCGGCAACCCTCGAGATCTTCCGGCAGCCAGGAGAGGAGTGTCGCGCGCATCCGGTCGCGGCCGGCCCGCACGGTGGCGCGAATGCCGCTCACCGGCGCATCCGAGGTCAGCTGCTCCCAGGCCTTGACCGCGGTGCGGTCGAAATAGTGCTCGAGCTCGGCGCGCCGGGTCTCGTAGGCAGCCGTGCTCATCAATCGAAACCCAGCAATTCGAAGATGTCCCGATCCTTCATCGGCTTGGGCGTCACCGGCTCGTCGGTGCCGGCATAGAGGGCGGCTGCGAGCCTCATATATTCCTGCTGCACCGCTTCGAGTTCGGGCGTCGGCTCGAGCTCGAACAGGGTCGCCTTCTTCAGCCGGCTCTTGCGGATGATGTCGAGATCGGGGAAGTGGGCCGCCTTCTTGAGCCCGACCATGTCGTTGAATTTGTCGATCTGGTCGGTGGCGGCACTGCGATTGGCGATGACGCCGCCGAGCCTGACATCGTAATTCTTCGATTTTGCCAGAATGGCGGCAAGGATGCGGTTCATCGCATAGATCGAATCGAAATCGTTGGCGGTGACGATCAAGGCCTTGTCGGCATGCTGCAAGGGTGCTGCAAAGCCGCCGCAGACGACATCGCCCAGGACATCGAAAATGACGACATCGGTGTCCTCGAGCAGATGGTGTTCCTTCAAGAGCTTGACCGTCTGCCCGACGACATAGCCGCCGCAGCCGGTGCCGGCGGGCGGGCCGCCCGCCTCGACGCACATCACGCCGTTATAGCCCTCATAGACGAAGTCCTCGACGCGCAGCTCTTCGGGGTGGAAATCCACCGATTCGAGCACGTCGATCACTGTCGGCATCAGGCATTTGGTGAGCGTGAAGGTGCTGTCGTGCTTCGGATCGCAGCCGATCTGCAGGACCCGCTTGCCGAGCTTGGAAAACGCCACGGAGAGATTGGACGAGGTCGTGCTCTTGCCGATCCCGCCCTTGCCATAAACGGCGAAGACTTTCGCCCCCTCGATCTTAACCTTGGGGTCCAGCCTGACCTGGACGCTGCCTTCGCCGTCGTCGCGCCTGGTCGGCATGAAGCCCTTGGCTTTGGGGCGGTTATGGACTTCGATGGCTGACAAATTCTCTCTCCTCTGGGACTTCGGCGCGGCTTTAGGCGGGGGCACCCTCGATAATGCCCTCGAGGCGGTCCTCAAGCTCGTCGCCGGCGCGCCTCAGTGCCGCGAGCATCGCTTCATCGGGTGACCAATAATTGCGTTCGTGGGCCTCGAGCAGCCGGTTCGCGACCTTGGCCGAAGCCTTCGGGTTGAGCTTCGCCAGCCGTTCGCGCATCGTCTCGTCGAGCACGTAGGTCTGGGTCAGCTGCTGATAGACCCAGGGTGCGACGCCGCCGGTGGTGGCCGACCAGCCCATGGTGTTGGTGATGCCGGCCTCGATCTGGCGGACACCTTCATAGCCGTGCTTCAGCATGCCCTCGTACCAGCGCGGATTGAGCATCCGCGTGCGGGTCTCGAGCGCGACCTGCTCGCCGAGCGTCCGGAATTTGCCCTCGCCCCGGGTCTGATCGCCGATATAGATCGGCACGGTCTTGCCCTGGGCCCGGCTGACCGAGCGGCCGATGCCGCCGAGCGTGTCGAAGTAATGATCGACGGTGGTGACACCAAGCTCGACCGATTCGAGGTTTTGATAGGCGAGGTGAATGTCGGCCAGCACGCTCTGCAGCAGCTCGGATTGTCGCTGGGCCTTGCCGGTACGGCCATAGGCGAAGCACTTGCGGTTCGAGTAGGTCTCGGCCAGTTCGTCCTCGTCCTGCCAGGCGCCGCTGTCGATCAGCTGATTGACGTTCGAGCCGTATACACCCTCGGCATTGCTGAAGACCCGAAGCGATGCCGTCTCGAGATCGCAGTCATGCGCCGCCTGGTAAGTGAGAGCGTGGGCGCGAACGAAATTGTGCTCGAGCGGCTCGTCGACGGAGGCCGCAAGGAACGTCGCCTCGGCCAGCAGCTTCGTCTGCAACGGCAGGAGATCGCGGAAAATGCCCGAGAGTGTGACCACCACATCGATGCGCGGCCGCCCCAATTCCTCGAGCGGGATCAAGGTCGCCCCCGCCAGCCGGCCATAGCTGTCGAAACGCGGTTTGGCGCCGAGGAGTGCCAGCGCCTGGGCGATCGGCCCGCCTTCGGTCTTGAGGTTGTCGGTGCCCCAAAGCACGAGGGCGATGCTCTCCGGGAACGGATTGCCGTCCGCCAGATGCCGCTCGATCAGCCGTTCGGCCTGTGCTGCGCCATCCTTCATCGCGAAGGCACTCGGGATCTTGAAGGGATCGAAGCCGTGCAGGTTACGGCCGGTCGGCATCACTTCGGGCGTGCGCACGAGATCGCCGCCCGGCGCCGGCCGCACGAACCTGCCGTCGAGCGCATGCAGCAGCGCATCCGATTCATGGTCTTCGGCGAGCATCGCCGCGGTCGTTGCAAGCTTGCGGAAGAGCTCGATGGTTCGCTCTTCGCCAGCACTGCCCGAAACGTCTTCCGGTGTCTGGCCCTGGGCGAGTGCCATCATCGAGGCCTTGTTCGGGCTTTCGTGCCCCGCTACCTCGGCGATCGTCTGCAGCAGCTCGGCCCGCTCCTCGATGGAGGGCACGGCGCCGACCACATGCAGCCCATGCGGGATCAGCGAGTATTCGAGCTCCAGGACGTCCTGCTGCAACCTGGCGATGGCGAGCTCCGCATGACCGTTCCAAGTGGGTTCGGCCTGAACCAGCTCGAGCTCGGCCGCCTGGGTCTGGATCAGCTCGACCAATTGCGCGCGCTCGTCATGGGCTTCCGGGCTGAGGGCGCGGTAGCGGTCGAGCGAGGCTTTCAGATCCTGCAGCCCGCGATAGAGCCCGGCATGGCCCACGGGCGGCGTCATATAGGTGATCAGCGTGGCGCCCGAGCGGCGTTTGGCGATGGTGCCTTCCGAAGGATTATTGGCGGCATAAAGGTAGAAATTGGGCAGATCGCCGATCAGCCGCTCCGGCCAGCAAGCCTCCGAGAGCCCGGTCTGTTTGCCCGGCATGAACTCGAGCGCTCCGTGCGTGCCGTAGTGCAGCACGGCATGGGCGCCGAAATCCTCGCGCAGCCAGCGATAGAATGCCGAAAACGCGTGGGTCGGCGCGAAACTGCCCTCGAACAAGAGCCGCATCGGATCGCCCTCGTAACCGAAGGCGGGCTGCACACCGACGAAGATATTGCCGAAGGAGGCGCCCAGCACTTGGATCGAGGCTCCGTCGCACTGCTGCCGGCCCGGAGCCGGGCCCCATTGCGCCTCGATCTCGTTGAGGTAGCGCTCGCGGCGAATGTGATCGTCGACGCCGATGCGGGCGGCGACATTGGCGTCCGTGCCGTGCAACGACGCATTGCCCTCGAGCACGGCATCGCGCAGGGCGTCGACCGAGGCCGGCACCTCGACCCGATAGCCTGCGGACTTCAGCGAGTTCAGCGTGTTGAAGAGCGATTCGAAGACCGAGAGATAGGCTGCCGTGCCGGTGGCACCGCCATTGGGCGGGAAGTTGAAGAGGACCACTGCGAGCTTGCGTTCCGCGGCCTCGGCCCGCCTCAAGGCAACCAGCTTCGCCGTCTTTGCCGCCAAGGCGTCGGCGCGTTCTTGCAGCACCTTCATCTCGCGGCCGTTGGCCGGATCGCCGGAACGGCCGCCGAAGATCATCGGGGTGGTGGCGCCGTCGAGTTCGGGAATGGCCACCATCATGGTCGCTTCGACCGGCATCAGACCGCGCTCGGAGGACCGCCACTGTTCGAGCGTCTGCAATTCGAGCGCGTGGGCGGCGAGATAGGGCACGTCGAGACTGGCGAGCAATTCCTCGGCGGCCTTGGCGTCGTTGTAGGCCGGCCCGCCGATCAGCGAGAAGCCGGTCAGCGAGATCACCGCATCGACCGTAGCACTGCCGTTCTTCATGAAGAAGCGCTCGACCACGGGCCGTGCGTCGAAGCCGCTGGAGAAGGCCGGGATGACGTTCAGCCCCTTGGCTTCGAGCGCTGCGATCACGCCGTCATAGTGGCCGGCGTCATTGGCCAGCACGTAGGAGCGGGTGACGATCACACCGACCGTGCCATTACGGCCGACTTTCGGGAGCTTGGCCAGATCCTCGCCGAACTTCCCGGCCATGCGCGGGTGATAGAGCCCGACATCGGGATAGATCGTCGGCGCCTTGATCTCGATCGCCTCGCGCAGTTGGCGTCTCTCGCCATCGGCATAACGGCCGATCAGGAACCGGACCATGTTGATGACGTTGTCGTCCGAGCCCGCCAGCCAGTACTGCATGGTCAGGAAATATGCCCGGACATCCTGGGCAGCACCGGGAATGAAGCGGAGGATCTTGGGGATTCGGCGCAGCATGGCGGCCTGCTTCGCACCCGAGCTGCCGCCGGTCTTCTTGTTCTTGCCGCGAAGCCTCGAAAGCAGCGCCATCGGCCCGCGCTGCGGCTTGTCCATCGAAAACTTGCCGAGCCGCGTCAGCTTCATGACGTCGCCGACCGAGACCATGCCGGCCATGGCATCGCAGTGATCGCGCCGCGCCTGCAAGGCCGGCAGCACCGCCTGCACATGGTCTTCTAGGAACAACATCGTGGCGATGATGATGTCACCATTGGCGATGTCGTCCTCGCAACGCGCCAGGGCTTCCTCATCGGTGGCCCACTCGGCGGCGGCATGGAGGCTCAGTTGCAAGCCCGGCAGTTCCGGCGCCAGGACGTCGCGGGCGCGTTCCACCGTGCTCGCCAGATGCCGATCGAGCGTGACGATGACGACACGCACCGGCGTCGCCGCCGAGGGCATCATCTCAGCGGCCGAAATGGGCTTTTGCATCATAAAGTGTCTCGACCGTTATGGTGGCAACGCCACGCTCATTGGCAAAGCGCTCGGTATTCTTTCGTGCTTTGCCGCGCACGAAGAACGGGATTTTTTTGAGTTCGGACTGGGCGTCGACGGCCCAAACGATTGGCCCATCAAGAGCAGGCTCGGATTCGATTTTCGCCGTCTCGGCAGGTTGGCTGTGGCCGGCACCCAAATGGGAAGCACCGGCGTTGTCCGAGAACTCGAAGTCCTCGCGGAACATGCCCAAGAGATGCTCTTCGAGGCCCATCATCAAGGGATGGACCCAGGTGTCCCAAAGGACGTTCGCACCCTCGAACCCCATCTGCGGCGAGTAGCGGGCCGGAAAGTCCTGCACATGGACGGGGGCCGAGATCACCGCACAGGGAATGCCGTGCCGCTTGGCGATATGGCGCTCCATCTGGGTGCCCAGAACGAGTTCGGGCTCGAGCGCCTCGACGGCTTCCTCGACATCCAGATAATCGTCGGTGATCAGCGCCTCGAGACCAAGCTCACTGGCGGCGGCGCGAACCTCGCGGGCGAACTCGCGGGAATAGGTGCCGAGCCCCACGACCTCGAAGCCGAACTCCTCGGAGGCGACCTTGGCGGCGGCTATGGCATGGGTGGCATCGCCGAAGATGAACACCCGCTTGGCGGTGAGATAGGTCGAATCGATCGAGCGCGAGTACCAGGGCAGACGCGAATCGATGCCGAGCAGGACCGGTTTCGGGTCGATGCCCGTGATCTCGGCGATTTCCTCGATGAAGGCCCGGGTCGCACCCACGCCGATCGGGACGGTCTTGGTGCGCGGCTGCTTGAAGGTCCGCTCGAGCCAGCGGGCCGTCGTCTCGGCGATCTCGGGATAGAGGACGACATTGAAATCGGCTTCCGGAATGCGCGCCAGATCCGAGGGCGAAGCGCCAAGCGGTGCGGTCACATGAACGTCGATCCCGAAATTTTCGAGCAGGCCCTTGATCTCATGGACGTCGTCGCGATGCCGGAAGCCGAGGGCCGTCGCCCCCAGGATGTTGCAGCGCGGGCGATCGGAAACGGCACGCTCGACCTCGATCCCGCTGCAGAACGTCCGAACCAGATGATAGAAGGTCTCGGCAGCGCCCCAGTTTTCTTTCCGCTGATAGGCGGGGAGTTCCAGCGGCACGACCGGGATCGGCAGATCGAGCGCCTTGGCGAGGCCGCCCGGATCGTCCTGGATCAGTTCGGCCGTGCAGGAAGCGCCGACGATCATCGCTTCCGGGCGAAACCGCTCATAGGCCTCGGCGGCGGCAGTTTTGAAGAGTTCCGCCGTGTCACTACCGAGATCGCGCGCCTGGAACGTGGTGTAGGTAACCGGCGGGCGCATCGGCCGCCGCTCGATCATCGTGAACAGGAGATCGGCGTAGGTGTCGCCCTGCGGCGCATGCAGGACGTAGTGCAGCCCGTTCATCGCGGTTGCGATGCGCATCGCACCGACATGCGGCGGGCCTTCATAGGTCCAGACGGTGAGTTGCATCGCCTAGACCCTCAACCGCGTGCGCCGCGCCAACGGGCGGACGAAGAGTTCGGCCAGATCGCCGGCCTGGTCGAAGCCCTGCAACGGCGTGAACAGCAACTCGATCGACCATTTGGTGGTGATGCCTTCCGCCTCCAGCGGGTTGGCGAGACCGAGACCGCAAACCACCAGATCGGGGCCCGCGGCGCGGCAGCGGTCGAGCTGGTTCTCGACATGCTGGCCTTCGCTCAGCCGGACGTTCTCTGGCAGCCAGTCGAGTTCGACGGAAAGATGCTGGCGATGCAGATAGGGTGTCCCGACCTCGACCAGCTCCATGCCCATTTCGCGCGCGAGAAATCGGGCGAGCGGTACCTCGAGCTGGGAATCCGGGAAGAAGAAAATCCGCTTGCCTTCGAGCCGGTCGCGGTAGTGCGAAAGCGCCTTCTGGGCCCGTTCGGTTTGCGGCTGGATCACCGCCTGGAACCGAGCCTCGTCGATACCGAACGCATCGGCGGCCGCCTTGAGCCACCCTGTGGTACCTTCGATGCCGAGCGGGAACGGTGCTTCGAGCCGCACCGCACCGCGCTCTTCCAAGGCCCGTGCGGTGTCGGCAAGGAAGGGCTGCGCCAGAAGATAGCGGGTATTCGGGCCGACCGGCGGCAATGCCTTGGAGTTGCGCGGCGGCAGGAAGTGCACACTGCCGATGCCGAGTTCGTCGAAGAGGCGCTTGAACTGATCCTCGACGATATCGGCGAGCGCTCCGGCGATCAGCAGCGAAGGGGCGGCATTGGCCGCGGCCTCCGGCAATTCCGGGACCAGCGAGGCGAGGCAGGCATCCTCGCCTTGGGTGAAGGTGGTCTCGATGCCGCTGCCCGAATAATTGAGCACCCGCACATCGGGGCTGTGTTGCTTCGACAGCCGGCCCGCGGCACGGCTCAGATCGAGCTTGATGACCTCCGACGGGCAGGAGCCGACGAGGAACAGCAGCTTGATATCCGGGCGGCGGGACAACAGCCGGCCGACCACCTTGTCGAGCTCTTCATTGGCATCGGCGAGGCCGGCGAGATCCCGCTCATCGATGATGGCGGTGCCGAAACGCGGCTCGGCGAAAATCATCACCCCGGCGGCCGATTGCATCAGGTGGGCGCAGGTGCGCGAGCCGACGATCAGGAAGAACGCGTCCTGGATCTTGCGATGCAGCCAGATGATCCCGGTCAGGCCGCAAAAGACCTCGCGTTGGCCGCGCTCCTTGAGCACCGGACGGTCTTCGCATCCGGTGACGGCCGCACGCGGGCGGTCGGCAATGTCGTAGACGGTGGTGCTCTGGCTCAAGACGCCGCCCCCAATGACGGCTCCGGGGATAGTTCGGAAACGGTTTGATGGGACGAGCCCTGAAGCCTGGCGGCGCGCAACTTCAAGACGAATTGTGCCGCATTGATGACGTAACTGGCATAAGCGGCCAGCGCCAACATCATTTGTCCGTAGTCGCTCAACCAGCCCGTCAGCAGGGCTACGAGGTAGGCCGTGTGCAGGGCCAGCACCAGCATGCTGACCACATCTTCCCAGAAGAAAGAACGGGCAAAGAGATACTGTCCGAAGACCTCGCGTTCCCAGATCGAGCCGGTGACCATGATGGTGTAGAGGACGGCCGTCTTGATGACGATCGAGGCCGTGGCGGCGACGAAGCCATCGCCGGTCACGAGATAGTTAAGGACGAGACCGAGACTGACGAGGAAAACCAGGAACTGCACGGGTGCGAGAATGCCTTGCACCATCGTCCACTTGGAAGCGTCACGGCGCCGGCGCTCTTCTGCCGTGTAAAGTGTCTGGATCCCGGCGTGTGCGTTTGAAACACGCTCCATAAGGATCCTCCCTGCCCGGTTGCCAATGACATCGATCTAACGCGAGCGCACAGAGAGTGTCAACAAAACTATACGTCAATTTGCATTGACAGTCAGGATCCCGCCTTGATCGATCAAGCGCTGTTCGCCTGCCACGTTGTGCGCGCGAAAAATGGAAAACCGATCGCATTATTGGGCTTGAGCACACGCTGAGCCTCATTGTAGGGAAATCGGTGCGGGGGGCCGCGATGCACACATTGGCATCGCCTATTGGGGGCGGAAACCAAGGTGATCAGAAACCAGGAGTCGACCCGGAAAAATCTCTTTGCCAAAAATGGAAACGGTCAAGAAAAGCAGCCGAAAACGCAGCAGCGTTTTAACGGTTCGTCTGCCGCACATCCGCAATTGGCGACGACCATCCAGAACCAGATTGTTCCCAAACTAGTCTCGGCACATCGGCATGAACCGCCCAACGGGACCGCGGAACAATCGGCTGACTATAGGCCGGGCGATGCGCAAGTAACGCGGTTCGCCGATCTGATCCTGGAACAGGAAACCACGACGGCTTGGGACTTTGTCCAGGGTTTGCGGCGACGTGGCGTCGGCATCGACACGATCTATTTGGATCTTTTCACGCCGACTGCGCGCCAACTTGGCGACCGCTGGGCGGATGATACCGCGACCCTTGTGGATGTCGCCGTCGGTCTCTCGCGGTTGCAGGAATTCCTGCACGAGTTGAGCCCGTCTTTCGTGCCTTATTCACCATTGACGGGCGTTGCGCCGCACCGGATTTTGCTCATTCCGATTCCCGGGGAACAGCATAGTTTCGGACTGCTGCTCGTCGCCGAATTTTTCCGGCAGGCCGGCTGGGATGCGTTCACGGATCCGGTACGCTCGCAGACCGAACTCAATGACCTCGTCCGGCGGGAGGCCTTCTCGGTCATCGGTTACTCGGTCAGCGCCGATTCCCATTTGCAGCGCTTGGCCTCGAGCATCCAATCCGTACGTCGGCACACCTGTAACTCTTCAATGTCGATTCTGGTGGGTGGACGTGTCTTCATCGACCAACCCGGTCTTGCCGCAGAGGTCGGTGCCGACGACACCGCCATCGACGCGCGGGATGCCGTAGCCAAGGCCCAGGCCCTGGTTTGAGACCTCGGCCATTGGTACAAAGTGTCGCGGGTCGGCGGCGGTCTTGTTAAGATCGTGGCGTCGGCCCGGCGGGCCAAACTGTCAACTAAATTAGACGCAACTTTAATTGACACTCGCTGAGCGCTCGACATACACTTCCCCAGGTCCGAATCAAGATTAACGCAACAGCGGAAGAAGTCCTGTGGGCCATTACCCGACCCGGCGCCGGTGTTGGGGGCCTGAAACGAAGTGAAGCATTTCAGGGCTCCCAAAGAATCCCTCAAGGACATAGATCCGGAGGCAATCGGCAGTCTGATATCGACGAGTTCCGATATTGCCCTGGTGCTGGACCTCGAGGGGGTCATTTACGACCTCGCCTTCGGCAACGACGAATGGTCGTCCGAGTGGTATGGCAAGTGGCTCGGTCAAGCTATGATCGACACCGTCACCATCGAGAGCCGGTCCAAAATCGAAAGTCTCCTCGCCGATGCCCGGGCGAAAATGCCGCCCCGCTGGCGGCAGGTGAACCATCCTTCGTCCTGGGGCGCTGATGTGCCGGTTTCCTATACCGCTTTGATGATCGGCGAGACCGGGCCGATCGTCGCCTGCGGCCGGGAATTGTGGTCGACCTCGCTGCTGCAGCAGCGATTGGTCAATGCCCAGCAATCGATGGAGCGGCACTATTCGAAACTGCGCCATGTCGAGGCGCGCTATCGCCTGTTGTTCCAGGTAACGACGGAAGCGATTCTCGTTCTCGACGCCAATAGCTGGAAGGTCGTCGAAGCCAATCCTGCCGCCGAGCATCTCCTCGGCGGGGATATCGATGCGTTGCAGAACCAGACTTTTGTCGATGTCCTGGATGAGACCTCGCGAGGCGAGGCGATCGCCTATTTCAACAGCGTTCGCGCGACCGGACGAAGCGACGATGTCCGCACCAAACTGAAGGGCGGCGGCGGAACGGTCATGCTCTCCTCGTCGCTCTTCCGGCAGGACAATGCGTCGTTGATTCTGCTTCGGCTCAAGGCGCCGGCAAGCGCCGCTCAGCCGGCGGCGCCGCCTGCCGCCTCGAGCAATTTGCTGAACGTCATCGAGAAGTCGCCGGATGCCCTCGTCATCACCGACGCGGCCTCCCGCATCGTGTCATGCAATCCTGCGTTTCTGGATCTGGTGCAGCTGGCCAATGCGGCGCTGGCGATCGGTCAGCCGTTCGAGAACTGGCTCGGTCGACCCGGCGTCGATCTCAATGTCCTGGTCGTCAATTTGCGCCAGCACGGTTCGGTCAGGCTCTACCCGACGGTGCTGCGCAGCGATTATGGCACGGCGGTCAATGTCGAGATTTCCGCCGTAGCCGTCGACCAAGGAGTCGAACTCCATTTCGGCTACATGATCCGCAATGTCGATCAGCGGCCGCGCGGCGATAGTCCGGCAGTCGGCCAGGGCATGCAACGATCGGTTCATCAATTGACGGAACTGGTCGGGCGGGTCCCGCTCAAGGAACTGGTTCGCGAAACCGTGGACGAGATCGAGCGCCTATGTATCGAGGCGGCACTCGAACTGACCGGGGATAACCGCGCTTCCGCCGCCGAACTGCTCGGCCTCAGTCGCCAGAGCCTTTATGTCAAGCTGCGTCGCTATGGACTGGCGGATGCCTCGAGCGACGGCGAGCCAACCGACTGATCCGCCGTCGGAATGCTATCGAGAAAGTGCCTCAGGGCCTCGTTGAATGCCGCCGGTTCCTCGAAATGCGGCAGGGCGCCGGTTTCAAATGGGGTTAGCTGCCAGTTCGGTCGTGTTTGCAGCCAGCCGGCTGCACTGAAATCCTTGAAATCACCCTTGGTGCCATGCGGCATCCAGATCGGCATCGCCAATTGCTCATAGACCCTGCGGATATCGCGGCTGAAAAGACGTCCTGAAACAAAGGCGAAAGGTGCATGTTCTGCACCGGACTGATGGCTCGTCAGATAATCATACTCGACAAACCCCTCGTCGATATCTTTGCGCCCGAATGTCTTCCTCAGAAAGAAGCGAATGCTGCTGCGGCTGGTCAGAAGGCCGAAGATCCCTTTTTTCCAAGGCCTGAAGGTGAGCGTCGCATAAAGGCCCGGCACTTCCCCTGTTGCGCCCTTGGGGCCGGGCTTGCCGCCCATTCGTTTTGAGAACCCGGTGGGCGTGACGAGTGTTAGTGTGCGCAAGGCGTCGGGCATTTCGGTCGCGGCCCGGCCGAGAAACTCGGAAGAGAGGGAGATCGCCAGAGCGTCAATGCGCGGCACATTCTCTTCAAGATTGATGCGGTCCACCATGTCCTTGACACCGTCGACAAAGAGCCGGGGTCGATAGTTGCGTGCCGAACGATCCGAAAACCCATAGCCGGGCAGATCCATCGCGTAGACCCGACGCGACCTGCGCATCTCCTTGAAGATCGGGTGGACTTCGAAGGCGGAGGCGGCGGCGTTGACGCTGTGAATCAACAATAGGGGAGGCACGGTCGCGGCATTGTCCGGACCATCGACATAATAGGCAAGGCTGCCGGCGCGACCTTCGAATTGATGACGATCCGCCTCAATCGCTCGTGGCAGGATCGGCGCATGACGATCCATGATGAAAGCCTCCGCCAAGTGTCACTTTTTGCAATCCGCTAAAGTGTAAACTTTAATTGACGCTATGCAGGGGGCCGCTTACGACTAGCGATATGGCACGTCCCAAACCCGCCGCAATGCTGGAATTGCTGAAGCCCATAACATGGTTCGCGCCGATGTGGGCATTTGCTTGCGGCGTTGTGTCATCGGGTGTTTCGGCGGCCGATCGCTGGCCTATCATTATCGCGGGTGTGGTTCTGGCCGGACCCTTGGTCTGTGCCACCAGCCAGGCTGTCAACGATTGGTACGATCGCGATGTCGATGCCATTAACGAACCCAACCGGCCGATCCCGTCCGGCCGCATGCCCGGCCGCTGGGGCTTCTACATGGCGCTCGGCTGGACCGCACTCTCGGTGGCCGTGGCCTCGATCCTGGGCCTTTGGGCCTTCGGTGCGGCACTTTTCGGCCTGGTACTCGCCTGGGCCTATAGTGCGCCGCCTTTCAGGCTCAAGCAGAACGGCTGGTGGGGTAACAGTGCTGTCGCCCTGTGCTATGAGGGCCTGCCCTGGTTCACCGGGGCTGCGATCATGCTGGCGGCCTTGCCCGACCGGCGGATCGTCGTCATCGCTCTTCTCTATAGTGTCGGAGCTCATGGCATCATGACGCTCAACGATTTCAAATCGGTCGAAGGCGATCGGCAAACCGGCATCGGTTCCCTGCCCGTCAAGCTTGGCGTGGAGCGGGCCGCCAAGTTCGCCTGTTTTGTCATGGCGGTACCGCAGGCCTTCGTCATCGTCCTTTTGATGGCGTGGGATCTGCCCGTGTTCGCGCTTTTTGTCGCCATTCTGCTTTTCGCGCAGTTCCTGTTGATGGACCGCCTGTTGCGGCAACCGAAGCAGCGAGCGCCCTGGTATAATGCGACCGGCACCACCCTTTATGTTCTCGGCATGCTGGTCTGCGCCTTTGCCCTGCGCAATGATCTGGCGTCTGGAATCACTTCATGAAGACTGCCGGTCTTTCCTGGCTGGGGATCGCCCGACTGGGCTTGGTCCAAATGGCGTTGGGCTCGATCATCGCCCTGACGACCTCGACGCTCAATCGCGTCATGGTCGTTGAGCTGGCCCTCCCGGCCATTTTGCCCGGTGCCCTGGTCGGTCTTCACTATGCGGTGCAGATTTTGCGGCCGCGGCTCGGCTACGGTTCCGATGTCGGGGGGAGGCGTACGCCCTGGATTGTCGGCGGCATGATCGTGCTGGCCGTAGGCGGTGCCGGGGCGGCTCTCGCGACCGCCTGGATGACGCTCAATACAACCGCCGGTATTGTCGCGGCGGTTCTGGCTTTTTTCCTGATCGGTCTGGGCGTCGGCGCCTCCGGAACTGCACTCTTGACGATGCTGGCGACGATGACTGCGCCGCGGCGCCGCCCTGCCGCGGCAACCATCGTCTGGCTGATGATGATCGCCGGGATTGCAGTTACCGCAACCGTCGCTGGCGGTCTGCTCGACCCGTTCTCGCCGTTAAGGCTGGTTATGGTCACCGCATCCGTTTCGCTGGTGGCGGTGATCTTGGCGATCGCCGCCACGTTCAGGGTCGAACCGGCGGCGCCGGTCCGGGCAACAGACCACGCCGAAACGCGCCCGGATTTCCGAAAGGCCTTGATCGAGGTCTGGAGCGAACCGGCGGCCCGGCGTTTCACCATTTTCGTTTTCGTGTCGATGCTCGCCTACAGTGCGCAGGACCTCATCCTCGAGCCTTTCGCCGGCATCGTTTTCGGCATGAGCCCCGGGGAATCGACGAAGCTTGCCGGCATTCAACATGCCGGTGTGCTAGGCGGCATGCTGCTGGTCGCCATTGCCGGCAGCGCCTTCAAGATCGGCACGATGCGCGGCTGGGTGATCATCGGCTGCATCGCCTCGGCGCTGGCCCTTGCCGGGCTCGCAAGCTCGGGCTTCGCCGGACCGGGTTTCTCGATCAAGCCGATGGTATTCCTCCTGGGCCTTGCCAATGGCGCCTTTGCCGTTGCCGCGATCGGCTCGATGATGACCCTGGCCGCCGCCGGCAGAGAGCGGCGGGAGGGCACGCGCATGGGCCTTTGGGGCGCTGCTCAAGCCATCGCCTTCGGGCTCGGCGGCTTTCTCGGCACCGTCGCGATCGACATTACCCGGGCAATCCTGCCGACGCCCGAACTGGCCTATGGCACGGTGTTCGGACTCGAGGCCTGTCTCTTCGTCGCTTCCGCGATGCTGGCGACAAGGATCGCCATTGTTCCGGCGCCGGCTCTTCACCCTTGGGGTCAAACTGCGACCCAAAGTCCCGCCTGAAACCGAGGTGCACCATGACTGAAGCCGCAAACTCCAGAGAATCGTTCGATGCCGTGGTCATCGGCGGCGGGCCGTCCGGCGCCACGGCCGCGGGCGATCTTGCGGCGCAGGGCCGTGAGGTCCTGCTGCTCGACAAGGCCGGCCGGATCAAGCCTTGCGGCGGCGCAGTCCCGCCAAGGCTGATCGAGGAGTTCGAGATCCCCCTGGATAAACTCGTGGCCCGGATCAAGACAGCTCGCATGGTGTCGCCGAAAAACCGGCAGGTCGACATCCCGATCAAGGACGGCTTCGTCGGCATGGTCGACCGCGACGTCTTCGACGAATGGCTGCGCCAGCGGGCCGCGGCCTCGGGCGCCAGTCGCCGCACCGGGCAGTTCACCAGGCTCAGCCGCGACCCCGATGGCACGTCCAGGGTGCATTACCGCTGCGGGCGCAATGGCGAAGACCGTTCGGTCCGGGCCCGTGCGGTGATCGGCGCCGACGGTGCGCGCTCCGGTGTCGCCCGTCAGGCCATGCCCGACCTCGAACCCGTGCCCAGCGTCTTCGCCTACCACGAGATCGTCAGCACGGCGCACGCCGGCAGCGATTTCGATCCCAGCCGCTGCGATGTCTACTATCAGGGTATGGTCTCGCCGGATTTCTATGGCTGGGTGTTTCCCCATGGCGAAACCGCCAGCATCGGCGTCGGCTCGGCCAATAAGGGCTTCTCGCTGCGTCAGGCCGTGACGATGCTGCGCGCCAATGTCGGCCTCACGGGAACCGAGACCGTACGCTGCGAAGGGGCACCCATACCGCTGCGTCCGGCGTCGCGCTGGGATGACGGCCGCAACGTGCTGCTGGCCGGCGACGCCGCCGGTGTCGTCGCCCCCGCGTCGGGCGAGGGCATTTATTATGCGATGACCAGCGGCCGACTCGCCGCCGAGGCGGTTCACGCCTATTGCGCCACCGGCGATGCCCGCGAGCTCGGGCAGGCGCGTCGCCGCTTCATGCGCGTCCACGGCCAAGTCTTCTGGATTTTGGGCATCATGCAGCGCTATTGGTACACGACCGACGGCAGGCGCGAGCGTTTCGTCTCCATCTGCCGCGACCGGGATGTCCAGGAGCTCACCTTCGAGGCCTATATGCAGAAGGCGCTGGTCAAGGCCCGCCCGGCCGCCCATGTGCGAATCTTCTTCAAGAATATCGCGCATCTGACGGGCCTCCTTCCCGCATGAGCCGTGCCGCCTCGCGGCCTGCCTGGAAACCGATCCTGGTGGCCGGCCTCGCGGCACTCCTGGTGGCCTCGATCGGCGGCTCGCTGACGGTCATCGGTCCCTGGTACCAAGGTCTGGCGAAGCCCTCATGGCAGCCTCCGGATTGGCTGTTCGCTCCGGCCTGGACCTTGATTTTCGCAACCGCGGCCATCTCGGCGGCACTGGCCTGGCGCGATGCGGGTCCCGGCCCGAGACGCGAATGGATCATCGGTCTGTTCGCCCTCAACGGCTTCTTGAATCTCCTCTGGAGCACGCTGTTTTTCCGGGTCCAAAGGCCCGACTGGGCCGGCTTCGAGGTCGCCCTGCTGTGGCTGTCGATCCTCTTCCTCATCGTCTTTCTGAGCCGCTTCTCGAAGCGGGCCGCACTGTGGCTGGCCCCTTATATTCTTTGGGTAAGTTTCGCTGCCTTGCTCAACTGGACGGTGGTCCGCCTGAACGCGCCCTTCGACGCGGCTTGATGGGGTGGATGGGTTCATTGCATCCGGACGCATCGTCGACCTGGTTCTAGCTGTTCTCGTAGTCGAGATCATCGCCCTGAGCGCCTGGAATCGGCGAACCGGACGCGGTCCTTCCCCCGGAACGCTGCTGCTCATGGCGCTGCCGGGGGCCTGCCTGATGCTGGCGATGAGAACCGCCCTTACCGGGGCCGCCCACAGCTGGCTCCTGCTCCTCTTGGTCGCGGCCTTCGTGGCGCATCTGGCCGATCTGCGCTCGCGCTGGTAAGCGGCCTCACACGCACTTCGAGGAAACGCCGGATGGGCCGATTGTTCCTGGTCTTCTTCAGGCTCGGATTGACCTCGTTCGGCGGCCCGATCGCGCATCTGGGCTATTTCCGCACCGAGTTCGTGGAACCGCCGCTGGCTCGACGACAAGGCCTTCGCCGATCTTGTCGCCCTCTGCCAGTTCCTGCCGGGTCCGGCCAGCAGTCAGGTCGGGCTCGCCATCGGCTTCTTTCGGGCGAGGTGGCTCGGCGCGTTGATCGCCTGGCTCGGTTTCACCATGCCCTCGGCCGCGATCATGATCCTTGCGGGCTACGGGGTCGCGGCCCTCGAGAACCCTGGTCAATCCGGGCTCATTCAAGGACTGAAGCTGGTCGCCGTCGTCATCGTGGCCGATGCCGTCTGGTCGATGGCATCCAGCCTCTGCCCCGATCGCAACCGGCGCCTGCTGGCTCTTTTCTGTGCGGCCGTTCTGCTGACGCTCGGCGATCCGCTGGTGCAAATCGGGCTCATTGTGCTTGGCGGCGTGGTCGGCGCATTCCTCATTCGTGCGGGCGATACGACCACCGGGGAAATCGTCCTGCCGACACCCAGCAAGCGCATCGGCACGATCTTGCTCGGGGTGTTCGGGGTGCTGCTGGTCCTTGCCATCGTCGTCGGCGCCGGCACGTCCGGCTTCGTCGCGGCACAGGCTGCTGTCTTTCAGGCGGGGGCTCTGGTGTTCGGCGGCGGTCATATGGTGCTGCCGCTGCTGCAGGCGGTCATGGTCGATCCGGGCTATGTTTCGGCGGACGATTTTCTTGCGGGCTACGGTGTGGCCCTGGCATTGCCCGGCCCGCTCTTCACCTTCGCGGTATTCCTCGGCACCGTTCTCTATGGCGGTGCGGGCGGTGTCGTCGGCGGCGTGATCGCCCTCGTTCTGATCTTTCTGCCGGGCGCTCTCCTGGTGCTGGGGCCTTTGTCGTTCTGGGGCCAGATCCGCACCCGAAAGCAGGCCCGTCATGTCCTTGCCGGGGTCAATGCCGCGGTCGTCGGCATTCTGCTCGCAGCCCTCTATGATCCGGTCTTCACGAGTGGGGTCGAGGATCGTGTCGATGCGGCCTTGCTGATCATTCTTTTCGCTCTCCTGAAGCTGCTCCCGGTTCCGGTCTGGCGCGTGGTCGCCGCCGGTGCGATTGGCGGCGCACTGGTGCTTTGACAGCCGATGCCCGATTGACCTTGCCCGATCTTTTCTTGAGGATCGGACGGTTGGTGGTATTCGCGTTGATCCGCGAGAAGGGAATCCGGTGCGCCTTTTGGTAAATCCGGAGCTGCCCCCGCAACTGTAGGCGGCAAGCAGGCTCTCAAGATCCACTGAAACGTCCCGTCCATGGGCGAGCGTTTTGGGAAGGTGAGAGCAGGCGTCGAGCCGCGAGCCAGGAACCCGCCGCCGACAGCGGGCAAGAAGAGCCTCGCCGGAGCACCAAGCCATGGGGACGGGGTGTCCCTCGACAGAGGATTGTCATGAATGTCTTGAATCTGCGCTCGGCCGGCGCGGCGGTCGCCATGATGGTCCTCGGCTTGCCGGCCGTCCGGATCAATCCCGGTCAGGTTCTGACCCTCCAACCAGGGGCTGCCTGGATCGACCTCGAAAGCGTTCATCGGACCTTCACCCATGGCGAGCATTTCGACATGACCCTCACGTTCGAAGAGGCCGGCACGGTCGAGATCGAGGTCGAGATCGAAGCAGCCGACGGGGATGACGATCCCGCCGCCTGAAGTCCCGCAAGCTGAAATCCTGGCCGCCGGCGATCACGCCTGGCTGGTCAGGTTCGGCGAGCGCTTCGATCTGGCCCTCAACCGATCGGCAACGGCCTATGCAAGGAAGCTGCGGCAGGAGCCGATCGACGGGGTCACCGAGATCATGCCGACGATCGCCTCCGTTCTGGTGCGCTTCGATCCCCGCGCGGCCGACGCCGACGAAGTTCGGGACCGGTTGCAAACCTGCCTCGACGGACTCGATGCGGCGAGCCAAGCCTCGTCGTCCCGCATCTGGCGGATCCCCGTGCTCTATGGCGGCGAGGCCGGACCGGATCTGCCGGCGGTGGCGCAGGCGATGGGCCGCACGGAAAGCGAGCTGATCGAGGCGCACGCGGCGGCACGCCAGCAGGTTTTGATGCTGGGCTTTGCGCCGGGCTTCGTCTATGCGGGTCTGCTCGACGAGACCTGGGATCTCCCGCGCAAGAACAAAGTGGCCCCCGAGGTTCAGCCCGGCTCCGTCATTCTGGCGGTGCGCCAGACCGCCATCACCGCGACCCGTGTGCCGACCGGCTGGCATGTGATCGGCCGCACGCCCTGCCTCAATTTCGAGCCGGACCGCGAGCCGCCGGTGCTGATCGAAAGCGGCGACACGCTGCAATTCGAAGCTATCGACGCGGGCGGGTTCGAGGCGCTGCGGGCGCGCGCGGTGAACGGCGAGACTATTCTCGAAAGCGTGGAGCCCGGCTGAACGATGGCGGTTCTGGAAGTTCTGGAAAGCGCCGGTCTCTTGAGCATTCAGGATCTGGGCAGGCCCGGACTGCAGCATTTCGGCATCGTCCAGGGCGGGGCGGCCGATCGTCGAGGCTTCCTCGAAGGTGCCGCCGTGCTTGGCCAGGGCGCCGATCTCGCGGCACTCGAATGGCTCGGCGTCGGCGGCAGCCTTCGCCTGAAGGAAGGCTCCGCTCGGGCAGTGCTGTCGGGTGCGCGCTTCAAGGCTCAACTCGATGGCACCCCCCTCGAAACGCTGTGCAGCTTTAGCTGGGAAGCCGGGCAGATGCTGACCGTCCAGGGCTCGCGCACCGGCAATTACGGGTATCTGCATCTTGGCGGCGGCCTCGATGTGCCCAAAATTCTGGGATCCCGGGCCACCCATCTGCGCGCCGGCTTCGGCGGCCTCGAAGGACGGGCGCTCCGCCAGGGCGACGACATTCCGGTTGGCGAGGACGCGGACGACACTGTTGGCCAGACGCTCGAGGGATACGAGGACGGCAACGGTGCCAAACCCATTCGTGTCGTCTGGGGCGTCCAGGCGCATCGTTTCGGCGAAGCCGAGCGCGCGCGCTTCCTCGAAACACGGTTCAGGATCTCGAGCCGTCTCGACCGCATGGGTGTGCGCCTCGACAGCGATGCCATGCCGATCGAGATCGCCGACCGGCATGGCGGCCTCTCCGATGCAGTTCTCAAGGGCGACCTGCAGTTTGCGGGCGAGGGCCACCCGACAATTCTCCTTGCCGACCATCAGCCCACGGGCGGCTATCCGCGCCTCGCCACCATCATCACCGCCGACCACGACCGCATGGCGCAGCTCCCGCCGGGCCACGAAGTCACCTTCGCGCTCGTCGACCAGAAGACGGCCATTCAGGCATGGCTCGAACGCGCGCAAACACTCGACGATCTGCCGTCACGGCGGGTTGCGCGAGTTCGGACCCCCGAGGAGGTCTCGGATCTGCTGAGCTATGAGCTCGTCACTGCTATTGCCGATCCCAATATTGACTGGATAGTCAAGGATTCATGAGGGTGGCACCGCCACCCTCAAACTCCCGAGGTGCGGTGGGCTGGGGTGTTGCGCGCGTCGACGTCGTCCGACTAGGCAGCCTTGGCGGGGGCGGCGATGGCCTTGCGCAGGTGCTCGGGGCTGGGATCGGCGATGCCCGGGAACTTCGCCATCAACTCGTCGGCCAGGGCGTCGAGGCCGGCAGCGGCAGGCGGCCTGGGTTTGTTTGTGTCACCTTGCGCTGTGTCGGCAATCGCGGGCGTTGGCGGAACCGGAATGACGTCCCATCCGGCACCCTCATGGGTGCCGGCGTCGTTCGCCTCGATGCCGCGTTCGGCCAGCAGCCGCGCCTGCTCGCGCCCGGTCTGCTCGATCATCTCGGCCATGAAGCGGTGCTGCTTGGCACCAAGCCCCATCGGCCCCTCGGCCCCAGGCCGCTCCCGCAACAGCCTCATCAAACGATCCTCGGCCAGCTTGCGTTCGTGATTGAGCCGGCCCCGATACCGCCCCAATGTCGCCAATGTTGGGTATCTTTTCTGATCGACCGCACCGTCGGGTTCGTTCATGTCATCCGTCATGACGGCCCGTTCCATCGCCTCCAGCTCCAGCCGGTCGAGCCGCCGCAGCTTGATCATCGCCAGCACCAAACTCTCGACGATCTCCGACTCCAGCCGATCCTGCGGCACGTAGCGCCGCACATAGCCATAGCGAATCCCGTCGGCAATGCCGGTTTCCTGCTCGCTCAACACCATTTCGGCACTCACAACCCCATGCCGTACCGCATTCTGCGACGACCGCGCCTTCCCCTCTTCAGTCACCGGTCCCTGTGACTTCGCCCCGTTGACCTGCGAGGTCCGCTGCCGCGCCCGTGAAACTCTCGACATCGTCGTTTCCTCATGATTGCTGCACATCATAAGACTATAGTCCTTTTTTGATTCTCAATCAAGGGTTACGTTTTTTCGGATTGGCATGCTTCACGTGAGGTTGACACTAATCTAGTAATTTTTTATATTACTAGACGATCAAAAAATGAAAAGGAAAGAGTCCGTGGCGCTGGTGAAGATCACGCGGAATGGCCAGGTGACATTGCCGGCCTCCATTCGGCGCGCCCTAAACGTCGGCGAAGGGGATTATCTCGAAGCGGAGATGGTCGAGGGAGCCGTCGCCTTCCGGCCCGTGAAGTTTACGCCAGCCGAAGTA
>JBGSYN010000011.1:0-20951 GCA_041750975.1 Geminicoccaceae bacterium
CCGGGTCAGGATCAGGGCGAAGAAGAAATCGTTCCAGCTATAGAGAAAGCAGAGGATCGCGGTCGCGGCGAGGCCCGGCCCCGAGATCGGCAGGATGATCCGGTAGAAGCCCTGCCAGAGGCTGGCGCCGTCGATCCAGGCGGCTTCCTCGAGCGAGCGCGGCGTCGCATCGAAAAAGCTGCGCATCAGCCAGACCACCAGCGAGAGGTTGAAGGTGAGGTAGATGAGGATCAGGCCGATCCGGGTGTCGAGCAGGTCGATATAGCGATAGACCAGGAAATAGGGGATGGTGAAGGCGATGGGCGGCGCCATGCGCGAGGCCAGGATCAAGAGGCTGAGCTGGCCGCTGCGTTGCATGCCGAGGCGCGAGAGCGCGTAGGCACCGGGCACGCCCAGGACCAGGGCGATCAGCGTCGAGCCGACGCTGGTGATAAGGCTGTTGCCGAAGGATTTCGGAAAATCGCCCTGCCACAGTTCGGTGTAGTTCGAAATGGTTGGGGTGAAGAGCCATTTGGGCGGCCAGGCGAAGATGTCGTCGACCGTCTTGAACGACATCACGATCAGCCAGAGGAACGGGAACATGACGAGGATGATCAGTGCGATGACCAGCACGTAGAGAAAGCGCCGCTCCCATTTCAGTCTTTTCAGATAGTCGATCTCGCCGCCGGCAATCGCATTAGTCGACACGCTGCCCCCACCCTACCATGCGAATGATGAGCCAGCTCAAGAAGACGGTGAAGGCGACAAGCACCACGGTAATGGCACTCGAATAGCCGAGATAGGAGAAGTTGAAGGCCTGAATAAAGGAGTAGTAATTGGTGACCTCGGTGACCGTGCCCGGCCCGCCATCGGTCAGGATGTAGATCAACGGAAACGCCTTGATGCTGTCGACGAGGCGGAACAGGGCCGCGACCAGCAACACACCCTTGAGGTAGGGCAAGGTGACATGGATCGTCAGCTGCCAGACCGAGGCGCCATCGATTTTGGCCGCCTCGATATATTCCGCCGGCATCATCTGCAGGGACGCCAGCACCATCAGCATGACGAAGGGAAACCACTCCCAGACATCGGCGATGATGATGGCGGTCAGCGCCCAGTTCGGATCGGTGATGAGCGAGGGGATGACGATGCCGACCGCCTCCAGGCCCCAATGCATCGGGCTGATATCGGGCGTGTAGAGCACCTTCCAGATGATGGCGACAACGATCGGCGGCAGCACCATCGGGATCAGGAAGATGGTCCGCAGCGCCTGCAGCAGGCTGGATTTCACATTCAACAGCAGGGCGAAGAGAAAGCCCAGCAACACCTGCATGCCCACCGTCCAGAACGAAAGCTTGGCCTGCACCCAGAGCGAGTTGTGCAGCCGCGTGTCTTCCAGAGCGAACTGGTACTGCGCCAAAGGCTTCGCAAAATTCCAAACCGTCTCGGGACGGGTGAGATCGAGCGGCGTGAAGCTGACCAGCAGCAGATAGATGGTCGGCAGCAAGGTGACGACGATCAGCGATATCAGCGCCGGCCACAGGCAATACCAGTAGAATTTCTGGCGCTGCGCCTCGAATTGCCGGGCGACGGTGCGGCTGTCGGGGACGTCGCTGCCGGCGGCGTCGGGTTGCCACTCGACCCGGCTACTGCTCATGCGGGACGCAATTCCAGCGGCAAGGGGCGCCCACTATCCGGCCGGCGCCCCGGTTGCACAAAATCAACCCGCGTCGATCGTGACGCCGGAGCGCTCGAGATCGGCCACCGCCTCCTGCTGCGCCTGCGCCATGGCCTCGCCGCCGCTCTGCTGACCGGTGGCGACCCGCTCGATCGCCTTGTTGATCTTGTCGCCGATCTGCGGGAATTGCGGCACAGTGCGGTACTTCATGTAGCCGGACTTACCGCCGAGCTCCAGCACCTGCAGGAACAATGATGCGACGTCCTGGCCGTTCAGGGTCAAGGCTTCCTTGAATTGCTCGCTATCGATGATCGACCGGCGGCAGACGCTGGGATAGCCGTGCTGGTCGACCAGCCGGGTCGTCATCTCTTTGCCGACCGCCCATTTGATGAACGCCCAGGCCGCTTCCTTCTGTTTGGAGCCGACGGGAATGCCAAAGCCGTGGCTGTTCGAGCCGGGGAAATTGCCGGCGGGGCCTGCCGGTATCAGGCTATAGCGCACGGTGTCCTTGACGCTGCTGTCGGGATCCTTCGCCAGCGGCACCATCCAGGTGATGGCCTGGGTTCGGATATTGGCGCGCCCGCTCTTCTGCGATTGCATCGCCTGATCGTCGGTGAAAGAAAGCACGCCCGAGGGCCCGTAATCGGCCAGAAGCTTGCCGTAATATTCGGCGGCATCGGCGGCTTCCGGCGTGTTCCAGGTCGGCGTCAGATTCTCGGGCGGATCCTTAAACACGGTCCCGCCGAAGCCCATCAGGTAGGGGATCCAGTTCCAATGGTGCAGCTTGTCCGCCGTGAACGGTGCGACCCGCTCCATGCCCTTGGTGGCCTCGCAGACCGCGGTCAGCTCATCGAAATTCGTCGGCAACGACATGCCGGCCTTCTCGATGAGATCGGCCCGGGCGGCGGACATGATCATGGCGCCGGCTTCCCAGGGAAATCCGTAAGGGTCGCCATTCGCACCCTGCAGCGACGCCATGGTGCCGCCGACGAAATCGGCCGGATCCCAATCCCCGGGTGTCAGGTTCGGGTCATCCAGGAACGGCTTGAGATTCTCGACCCACTCCGCACCGATCCAGCGGCCGGAATAGATGAAGGTGACATTGATGACATCGAGCGCATCGCCCTTGGTCGAAAGCTCGAGATCGGTGCGCTGATTATAGACCGGAAACGCATTGGTGACGAAGTTGACCTTCATCCCGGTCTGTTCTTCGAATTCCGGGAAATAGTTCTCGAGATAGCCGAAAAAGGTGCTGGAGAACGAGGCGCCATTGAGCGTGACGCCGTCGAATTCCTTGGCCCGGCCGATGACGGCGGGAAACGCCACGCCGAGGGCGCCGAGCGCCGACACCGTAGCTGCGGATTTGAGGATCGAACGGCGATGCAGGCGCGCCGCTTCAAGCGTCCGCTGCGTGCCGTTATTGGATCGATGCTGATGGCTCATGCTGTAAGCTTCCCTGAATTGTTCCAGCCGCGTCGGACGGCTGGATGAGTTCATGCGCGAAGATTTGCATGACGCGCGGGCCAAGGCAACATTCGAAGAGTTCGATGATCTGTGAGACAATGACGGCGTGTCGGGTCCGAGGATTCTACATCGCCGCGAGCACGGTCAGAACGCCGACGGAGCAGATCGCCGTGATCAGGATCGCCCGGGTGATTGCGGCCGTCGGAATGCCGTAATGGAGTGCCAGGACGAACGCCATGATGCCCGAGGGGCCGCCCGCGACCATCAGAATGGGTTTGTTCCAGAGCGGATCGACGACCCCGTTGAAGTAGAGAGCAAGCGCCACCAGGACGGGCATTGCCGCAAGCTTGATCGAGCCCACCGTGACGGGCACCCAGAGATCGAGCCCGGGTGCGCGCTGCGTTAGGATGATGCCGAGTGCGAAGAGCGAGCAGGGCGCTGCCGAATCGCCGAGAAACCGGGCATAGAGTTCGATCCCCGAGGGAATCCTCGCCCCGCTGAAATTGACCAGCAGGGCGAGGATGATGGCCAGAACCTGGGGGTTGCGCAGAATCGCCTTGAGCACCCGCATACTCGCCTCAGGCGTCGAGACTTCACCGCCGCCGCGGCTCCGCGCGACTTCGAGGATCAGCATCGTGGCCCCATAAACCAGGATCGAATCGATCGCGATGAGAGCGACGATGGGTTGGCTGGTGGCCTCGCCGAAAAGGGCCGTCGCGATCGGCAGCACGAAGAAAAAGTGATTGGGAAAAATGGCGGCCAGAGCGAGCAGCAGCGCTTCGCGCGGCGGCCGCCCGAACGCACGCCTGAACAGCAGGAAGCTCAGTCCGTAGAGACAAAGCTCCACCAGGAAATAGGCAATGACGGCGCGCCAGACGAATGCGTCGAAGCGAACCGCCGCAATAAATCGAAAGATGAGCGGGGGGCCGGCGATATAGAAGAGATAGCGGTTGAGCGCCGTCGCCATCGCCACATCGAAGATCGGAAAGCGGGCGACGATGAAGCCCAGCGCCACAACCGCGAATATCGGCAGGACGCCGTTGAAGAGGATGTCGAGCAAGCGGCACCCCTAACGACAACGTCCCGTTCGTTCAGCCGCCGATGGCGACACCCTCGCGCCTGGGGTCGGCGCCGCCGCGCAAACCATCCGGCGTGATCTGGATTGCGTGGAGGCCGCTTTCGAGGTCGCGGATATTGACCTCATGCCCCAAGGCCTCGAGCGCCGGCGCCAGTTCCGCCGCCGCCGTGCCCTCCTCGAGATCGGTCGGGCCGTTGCGGTTGACGACATGGCCCATGGCGACGGCTTCCTGCGGGGTCATGTCCCAGTCGAGGATCCCGACCAGGGACTGGGCGACATATTCGATGATGCGCGAGCCACCGGGCGAACCGATCAGGAGCATCGGCGCACCGTCTTCGAGGACAATGGTCGGCGCCATGGAGCTGCGCGGGCGTTTGCCGCCCTCGACCCGATTGGCGACGGGCCGGCCGTTCTCCACGGGCGCGAAGGAGAAATCCGTAAGCTCGTTGTTCAAGAGGAAGCCGTTGATCATGACTCTCGAGCCGAACCCGGTCTCGATCGTGGTCGTCATCGAGATCATGTTGCCCTGGGCGTCGACAATGGCGAAGTGGCTGGTGCCAGCGCGCTCGGGCTGGATCTGCGGCGCCCATAACCGGGTCTGGTCCCAGAGCGGGTTGCCCGGCCTCGCCTCCTCCATGGCTGCATCGAACGAGATCTGCTGCGCCCGAATCGTCAGATAGCCGGGATCGAGCAAGCCCTTGGTCGGCATCGGCACGAAATCGCTGTCCGCCATATAGAGGCCGCGATCCGCATAGGCGAGCTTCGAGGCTTCCGCATAAAGATGCCACGCCGTCACCGTGGGACCCATTCCAGGCATATCGAAATGGCTCAAAAGCCCGAGGATCTGGCCGACCGTCAGGCCGCCCGAACTCGGCGGACCCATGCCGCAGACGTCGTAGCCCCGGTAGTCGACGCAGACCGGCTCGCGCTCGATCACCTCATAACTCGCCAGATCCTCGAGCGTCAGCTCGCCCGGATTGATCTCGGTCTGCACGGCTTCGACGATCGCCTGCGCAATCGGGCCTTCATAAAAGGGGGCCGAGCCCTGATCGACTATCAGCCGCAGCGTTTCCGCGAATTCCGGATTCTTCAGCAGCGTCCCGGCGGGCTTGGGCGTGCCGTCGGCCTGGAAAAAATAGCTTTTCGCAGTTTCGAACCGATCCAGCCCGTCTTCCTGCGCATCGGCGATCGAACTGGCGAATCGTGGGGAAATCTCGAATCCCGCCTCGGCAAGCTCTATCGTCGGCTCCAAGAGTTGCGCCCAGTCCTGCGTGCCGTGCTGCTGGTGAAGCCGTTCCAGGAGTTTCAGCGTGCCGGGAACGCCGACCGAGCGGCCGCCGATAAGCGCATCCCAAAAGCCCAGGGGCTCGCCTTCCGGGCCGAGCCAGTAATCGGGTGTCGCCGAGAGCGGTGCCGTCTCGCGGCCATCCAAGCTCGTGAGCCTCTGGCTTGCGGCATCCCAATAAAGGGCGAAGGCGCCACCGCCGATGCCGGAGCTTTGCGGCTCGACCAAATTGAGCATGAACTGTACCGCGACGGCCGCATCCGCAGCACTGCCGCCCGCCTCGAGGATCTCGACGCCGGCCTCGGCCGCAAGCGGGTTGGCGGCCGCCACCATGTAGGACGAGTTAGCCGCGGTCTGGCCATGGCTGGCCGTGCTGATCATGAGGGCGGCAAGCGCCAGCCCTATTGCTTTAGCACTATCGCACAGTGCGATCCCCGACGATCCCGACATTCGATGCTCCCAACAGGCTATGATTTGGCGAGTTGACGGCAGAAAGGGTAGATGGTCAAACCTTCGATTCTCTCGACCGATAAGAGAACACGACGCGCACCCAGACACTTTTCAAGATAAAACTATGCACCGGGTGCCAAATCAAATCTCTATCTCGGGCAAAATTCTATCGATGCCACCCCTTCCCAAGTCCTGTTCAAGTAGTCCGATTCCATCTTGTCCGCATTACTCGTGCAATCGGAAGATCGCCGCAGCGAAATAATCTTATGCACTAATTGATCGGCGCGATTTCATGGGTCATGCATTGAACTTCAGACCGATTTTTTTCGTACCAAACGCAAGACTAAAAAAAAAGCCTGTGGTATTCACCCTTTAAAAGGAGTGTGCCTCAATGCTCGGTCGACGCCAACGTGTTTTCGCGCGCGGATCAGTACGCGCGACGAGTCCTCATCTGACCTCCACCATAAGCGGGCTGCGGCCCAGCGTCCCTTTTCTGGGTCCAGAAGCCATCGAACGCGCCCGAGGAGGCGTGTTCCGCTCGAGAATAGGTGCCAACGAGAATCCGTTCGGTCCCTCGCCCATGGCGATGGAGGCGATGCGGGCCACGATGCGGGAAAGCTGGATGTATGGCGATCCCGAAAATGACGATCTGCGGCTGGCCCTCGCCGAATATCATGGCATCGAACCCGCCAATGTCCTGGTCGGCGAAGGTATCGATGCCTTGCTCGGCTATTCCGTTCGTCTGCTGGTCGAGCCGAACGCCGCGGTGGTTTCTTCAGCCGGAGCCTATCCGACCGTCGACTATCACATCCAAGGCTATGGAGGGCGTCTTATCAGGGTCCCCTATGCCGAAGATGCGGTGGATATCGGCGCGCTGATCGCCGCGGCCGAGGACCACGATGCGGTGATGATCTATCTGGCCAATCCGGATAATCCGATGGGATCATGGTATGAGCGGCCCTTTATCGACGCCATGATCCGGCAACTGCCTGAGCGATGCACGTTGCTCCTCGACGAGGCCTACAGCGAATTTGCCCCCGAAGGCGTGATCCCCGACCTCGATAGCGACGATCCACGGGTTCTCCGTTTCCGCACCTTCTCGAAGGCTTACAGTCTTGCCGGCCTGCGTGTCGGCTATGCGATCGGCGAGGCTTCCCTGATCGCCGCCTTCGACCTCATTCGCAATCATTTCGGTGTCAACCGGCTGGCGCAGGCGGCAGCCATCGCGGCCCTCGAGGACAGCGACCATCTGACCGAGGTGGTAGAGGATGTCACCTTCGCGCGCGAGCGAATCGCCGAGATCGCGACCCGAAACGGCCTGCGCCCCCTGCCCTCCGCCACCAATTTCGTGACCATCGATTGCGGTGCGGACGGCGAATTCGCCCGGGCCGTGTTGCGGGAACTCGAGCATCGCGACGTCTTCGTGCGGATGCCCGGCGTGGCGCCGCTCGATCGTTGCATCCGCATCACGGCGGGCCTGCCCGCCGAACTCGACTATCTGCAGGAGATGTTGCCGAAGGCTCTTCTTGCGGCCAAGGAACGCCTCGCCGATCGGGTCTAAAGCGGGCGGCAGCGCCCCGATTGCGCGGATCATTCGGCGGGACTTGGCGGCATCTCGGCTGACGCGACGGGATCTTTGGTCCTTGCCGTCCGTTGCCGCATGGGTACCAGGCTGCGGATCGCGACAAAGAACAGCGGCACCAGGAGGACGCCCAGCAAGGTTGCAGCGAGCGTACCGCCGAGCACGCCGGAGCCGATGGCGTTGCGCCCCGCTGAGCCTGCACCGGTGCTCAAGACCAGCGGCGTCACGCCCAGCGTGAACGCCATCGAGGTCATTAGGATCGGACGAAACCGCTGCCGCGCCGCCTCGATCACGGCGGCATAAAGCTCTTCGCCCGCATCCTGGCGCGCCTTGGCGAATTCGACGATCAAGATCGCGTTCTTGCCGGTCAAGCCGATCGTGGTGAGAATACCCACCTGAAAGAAAACGTCGTTGGCGAAGCCGCCCAGCAGAGCCGCGATCAGCGCACCGAGAACGCCGATCGGCATGGCCAGCATGACCGCGACCGGAACCGCCCAACTCTCGTACAAGGCCGCGAGGCTGAGGAACACCACGGCGAGCGACAGCGCGTAGAGCAAGGGCGCCTGACCGCCGGTTTCGCGCTCCTCCAGCGACAGCCCGGTCCAGGCCAAGGCGTAGCCGGTCGGGAGCTGCTCCGCCAGACGCTCCATCTCCGCCATCGCCTCGCCGGTGGTGACATCGTCGGCGGGAGTCCCTTGCAGTTGCATCGCCGGCACACCGTTATAGCGGTAAAGCCCCTGCGGGCCGTAGCGCCATTCGCCGTCGGCGAAGTTGGAAAACGGCACGAGCCCGTCGCTCGCGTTGCGCACGCGCCAGCGCTCGATATCTTCGGGGTTGCGCCGCGCATCGGCCTCGCCCTGGACGTAGACCCGCTTGATGCGGCCGCGGTCGAGGAAGTCGTTGACGTAGCGGCCGGCCCAGGCGACCGCGAGCAGGTCGTTGACGTCTTCCGCCGTCAGCCCCATCGCCCCGGCCTTGCGCCAGTCGATATCGAGCCGGTACTGCGCCGCATCCTCCAGCCCATTGGGCCGGATCGAGCCGATCAGCGGGCTTTCTCCGGCCATCCCCATGAGCTGGTTGCGGGCCTCGAGCAGTTCGTCGTGGCTCTGCCCGCCGCGCGCCTGCAGGAAAACGTCGAAGCCGCTGACATTGCCGAGTTCGAGCACCGCCGGCGGGACCACCGGAAACACCATCGCGTCCTTGATCTGCGACAGCGCCCCGAAAGCCCGGCGCGCCACGGCCTGTGCACTCTGCCCCGGCTCGGTGCGCTCCGACCAGTCCCGCAGTCGGACGAAAGCGAGACCGACATTCTGGCCGGAACCGCCGAAGCTGAAGCCGACCACGGTGAAGAGCGAGGCGACGGTACCCTTCTCCTGGTTCAGGAAATAGTCCTCGATCTGCCGCAAGACCTCGCGCGTTCGCTCGGCGGTAGCGCCCGACGGCCCCTGCACCAGGGTGAACATGATGCCCTGGTCTTCATCCGGCAAAAACCCGGTCGGCGTTCTCGCGAAGAGACCGACCATGCCGGCAACCAGCAGGAGGTAGATCACACCGACCCGGAACGGCCTGCGGACGATCCAGCCGACAGTTCGGGTATAGCCGCCAGTGGTTCTGGTAAAGCCGCGATTGAACCAGGCGAGCGGGCCACGCCGGGGACCGTGCGCATCGCGCTGACGCAGCATGGTCGCGCACAAGGCGGGTGTCAGGACCAAGGCCACAAGGACGGAAAGGGCCATTGCCGAGACGACGGTGATGGAGAACTGGCGGTAGATGACGCCGGTCGAACCGCCGAAAAACGCCATCGGCACGAAGACCGCGGAAAGCACGAGGGCAATACCGATCAGCGCCCCGGTGATCTGGCCCATCGACTTTCGCGTGGCAGCGCGCGGGTCGAGGCCCTCTTCTTCCATGATGCGCTCGACGTTCTCGACGACGACGATCGCATCGTCGACCAAGAGACCGATGGCCAGCACCATGGCGAGCATGGTCAGCGTATTGATGCTGAAACCGGCGGCTGCCAGCACGCCGAAGGTGCCGAGCAGAACCACCGGCACGGCGAGGGTCGGGATCAGGGTGGCGCGCAGATTGCCCAGAAACAACAACATGACGAAGAACACGAGGACGATAGCTTCGAACAGCGTCTTGACCACCTCTTCGATCGATAAGGTGATGAAGGGCGTCGTGTCGTAGGGAACATTGTAGATCACGTCGTCGGGGAAGAACTGCTTCAGCTCCTCCATCCTCGCCTTGACGCCTTCCGCCGTATCGAGCGCGTTGGCGCCGCTCGCGAGGCGGATCGCCATGCCTGCGGCCGGCTGGCCGTTGAAGCGCGAGATCGTGTCGTAGCGCTCGGCGCCGATCTCGACCCGGGCGACGTCGTTCAAAAGCACGAGGCCGCCGTCGGTTTCGGCGCGCAGCACGATCTGCTCGAAATCTGCTGGTGTCTGCAACAGCGATTGCGCCGTGATCGAAGCATTGAGCTGCTGGTCGTCGACCGCCGGCAGGGCGCCGAACTGGCCGGCCGAAATCTGCACGTTCTGCTCCGAAACGGCCTCGACGACATCGTCAGGCGCCAGTTCGAACGCCGCCAGCTTCGACGGGTCCAGCCAGATCCGCATGGCGTAGGAGGAGCCGAAGACCTGGACGTCGCCGACCCCGCCGACGCGGCTGATCTCGTCGACCACATTGGAGGCGAGGTAGTCGGATAGATCGACCTGCTCGAAGGTGCCGTTCGGCGAGATCAGTCCGATCACCATGAGAAAACCGGTCGAGGATTTCTCGACGGTAATGCCCTGGCGCTGCACGGGCTGCGGCAGCAGGGCCGTGGCCTGCGAGAGCTTGTTCTGGACCTGCACCTGGGCGATGTCCGGGTCGGTACCGGCCTCGAAATTGAGTTCGATCGAGGCGGAGCCGGCCGAACTCGAGGTCGAGCCGATGTAACGGAGGCCGTCCAGCCCGGTCATCTGCTGCTCGATGACCTGGGTGACCGTGTTTTCGATGGTCTCGGCCGAAGCACCCGGATAGGTGGCGTTGATGGTGACCGAAGGCGGCGCTATCTGCGGATATTGCGCCACCGGAAGGGTCAGGATAGCGAGCACGCCGACGCCCATGATCAGCATCGCTATCACCCAGGCGAACACCGGGCGGTCGATAAAGAATTGCCCCATGGTTCCGATCCTACAGGCTGGGCGGGTCAGCCCGCGTTGGCGACGATATCCTTGGTTTCGGTGGGACGAAGTTCGGGCGCCACGGGTGCGCCCGGCCGGATCTTCTGCAGACCCTCGACAATCAGGCGGTCGCCTTGCTTGAGGCCGTCGCTCACGACCCAGTCATTGCCGAGCGCCTGCATCACGCTGACCACCCGTTCCTCGACGATGTCGTCGCTGTTGGCCACCATCGCGATCGGACGGCCTCGGCGGTCGCGCGTAATTCCTTGCTGCGGGGCGAGGACGACGTTGTGGGCGACGGCCTGGGGCATCTCCACCTGCACATACATACCCGGTAGCAGCAAGAGTTCGGGATTCGGAAATTCCATGCGCAGGGTGACAACGCCGGTTTGCTCGTTGACATAGGGCTCGGCCACTGTCAGCGAGCCGGTCGGGCCATAGGTCGAGCCGTCCGCGAGGATCAGGGAAACTATTGGCTCGGTCCCGGCCAGTCGTTCCGCGACCTCGCCGCGCCGCCAGGCGATAAGTTCCGCGGCCGACTGAGTGACGTCGACAAGCACCGGGTCGATAGTTCGGATCACCGCCAGCGGGGATGCCTGACCATCGGTCACCAATGCCCCTTGCGTGGTCAAGGTCCGGCCGATGACGCCGCTCAGCGGTGCGCTGATCGTCGTGCGCTGCAGATTGATTTGGGCGGCAAGCAGATCGGCTTTGGCAACTTCGAGTTGGGCGGCCGCCGAATCCCGCTTGGCGATAGCCTCGTCGCTCGCCTGCAGGCTCACGACGTTGCGTTCGATCAGGGACGCGACACGGGTCGCCTCGCGCTCAGCCGCGCGCAGCTGAGCCTCGGCTTGAGAGACCTGGGCCTTGGCCGCCGCCACAATCGCCTGATAGCTGGCATCGTCGATCCGATAGAGCGGATCGCCGACCTCGACATTGGCACCCTCGTGAAACAGCCGGTCGGTGATGATCCCGTTGACCTGGGGGCGAACCTCTGCAACTCCGGACGCGAGGACGCGCCCCGGCAATGTGCTCGTCAAGGTCACGTCCTGAGCCTCGAGGGCGACGACGGTGACGGGCGTCGGCCCGGCATTGGGCGGTCCCGGCTGCGCCAAGGCAGGCACGGCGGCTGCGCCGACGACCAACACCGCGATCGCAAATCGTTTCATGCGCGAAATCACTTTTCGAGTCTGTCCAGTCCCCGGCTTAGAGACAATCTGATCCGATGCGAATAGAACGCAAGGCCGGCAGTGCGAGAAAGCGACGCGTCTTGGTTTGGCCGCCTGCGGATAGTCTAGCCGAAGATCGAAAGCCCGAGCCTTTGGGATAGGACAGCAAGGGCCCGCATGCCGGCAACGCTGTTGCCCTTCTTGCCGAGCGCCGGACCGTAGGCCGCGATCGCCATCCGGCCCGGCACGATCGCCAGCATCGCGCCGCTGACAGCACTCTTGGTCGGCAATCCGACTTCGATGGCGTGATGACCGACCTCGTCGTACATGCCGCAGGTCGTCATCAGGGCGACGATGCGATGATTGTGCGCGGGCGGGAGCACCGCGACGGACGTCAGCGGATCGGTGCCGCCATTGGCGAGGAATAGTCCCAGACGCGCCAGTTCGCGCGTGCTCGCAAGCGTCGCGCACTGCCGGAAATAGACCATCGCAGCGAGATCCGGATCGTCGAGCGAGCCATGATGCCGCATGATGTTGGCGAGCGCCTGATTGCGCCAGCCATGCTGCGCTTCCGAACGAAAGACCGCTTCGTCGACCGGGAAGCCGTCGGGCGGCCGATCCGAGGCCTCGGCCAGAAAGCCCCGGAAATGGCGTACCTTCGACGCGAAATCCTCGCCCGGCAGCGCTGCCGAAACCATGATGGCGCCGGCATTGATGTAGGGATTACGGGGCCGGCCGCGCTCCTCCTCGAGCTTGACGATCGAGAAGAAGGCGTCGCCCGAGGGCTCGACCGACATGGTCTTGAAGATGTCGAGGTCCCGAGCGCGCATCACGCAGGCAAGCGAGAAGACCTTCGAAACGCTTTGCAGCGTGAAGGCGCATTCGGCATCGCCCCTCGAGGTCCGAAAGCCGTCAAGCGTGATGGCCGCAAGAGCAAACTTCGTCGGATCGATCTTGGCAAGCTCCGGGATGTAGGTCGCAACCTGCCCTTCACCGCAAACGGCGGCACCTGCCGCATAGGCCTCGTCCATGGCCGCCTCGAGTGCCGCAGGATCAATCGCTGTCGCCGCCATCCCGGTTCAGCTCCAATCGACCTTCGGCAGTGAGGCAACAACTTCCCTGAGCCCCTCACCATAGCCTTTGCGAACGGTGTTGAAGTAGCGATCGCCCTGATCGACCCTGCGGATCTCGCAAAGCTGCAGATCGTCCGCATTCTTCGCGAAGACGTCGATCGGCAGAGCCACCGAAAGATTGCTGCGGATGGTGGCATCGAAGGACAGCAACAGCACCTTCTTCGCCTCGGCAAGGGGCATATCATAGGCCACCAGGCGATCGAGGATCGGCTTGCCGTACTTCATCTCGCCGACCTGCAGAAAGGGCGTGTCTTCAGAGGCTTCGATGAAGTTTCCCGCAGCATAGATCAAGAAAAGCGATTGCGGGCCGCCGGCGATCTGGCCGCCGAGCAACAGGCTCGCCGAAGGGTCGCCATAGGCACTGACATGACTGGCGTCGGCCGCCATCACCTCGCGCAACACATTGCCGACGATGGTGGCAGCATCGAACATGGTCGGGGCTTCGAAAAGATTATGCGGATTGCCGGCAAAACCCAACCGCTGATTGAGTCGGGTGACGACGGATTGGGTCGTCGCCAGATTCCCGGCCGACACCAAGGCCATCATCGCCGTTCCTGGAAGCTGGAACAGCGTTAATTTCCGCATCGTCGCGATGTGATCGACACCCGCATTGGTGCGGGTGTCCGCGGCCATGACAAGTCCCTCCCGCAGCAACATGCCAAGCCCGTAGGTCATCACTTCCGCCCCTTCATCATCTTGGCGTTGGTTACGCCCTGCACAGAACTCAAGTAACGACGCCGATCTGCATGAGCGTCAACCGCAAATGCCGTGTCAGATCGGAATGGAAGTGCACCTTCGAAGGCGTCGACGCAGGGCTTGTCAATAAGTAGTCTATAGACGACATACTGACAAAGTGATTGAAATCAAAGAGCTTCCGCAGTTTGGAAAATGGATGGCTCGGCTCAAGGACCGAAGAGCCCAGGTTTTGATCGCGGCCCGGTTGAACCGTCTAGCGAATGGCCACTTAGGCGATATCAAGCCTGTCGAACGAGGGATCAGCGAGTTGCGAATCCACTACGGTCCCGGATACCCAATCTACTTCCATCGTTTAGACGACACGATCATCATCCTACTTTGCGGCGGTGACAAGGGAACGCAGGCCAGGGACATCGTTGCAGCAAAGCGCCTGCTTGATGACTGGTACAAGGAAGGGAGTGATTGACATGACCGACATGAAATCGAAGATCGCGAGTCTGAAGACCTTTGATCCCGCCGAATATTTGACCAGCGACGAAGCAATGGCGACTTTCATGGCGGATGCGTTCGAGACGGCAGATGCTGCCTATATCGCGCATGCTCTTGGCATCGTTGCCCGCGCCAAGGGTATGGCCCAGATCGCAGGCGAAACGGGGCTTTCCCGCGAACAGCTCTACCGTTCGTTCAGTGAAAGGGGAAATCCGACGCTGAAAACGACAATCGCCGTGATGAAGGCGCTCGGCATCGAGCTGACGGCAAGAGCGCCCAACTAAGCGCGCAATGCCTCGTTTTTCGGATCGTAGGGGCTTTCCTCGATGATCCGGGCCGGGCGGCGCCGATCGAGCACGCGGACCTCGCAAGCACGGCCGATCTCAGCGAACTCGGCCTTGATATAGCCCTGCATCAGCGATTTCTTGATGAAGTGGCCGTAACCGCCCGCCGTGCCGCGCCCGACGACCTCGCCATCCATGTAGACGGGCTCATTGCCGAAGCAGTCGGCGTCATCGGCATCGATCTCGAGCGCACAGAATTTGGTCGGCAGGCCCTGCTCCGATTGGGCGATCAGGGCGTCGCGGCCGACGAAATCACCCTTCTGCAGCCGGACGAAGCGGTCGAGCCCCGCCTCGAGTGCCGTGTTCTCGGCATTGAGGTCGGTCCCGAACAACCGATAGCTCTTTTCGAGCCGCATCGAATCCATCGCCCGCATGCCGACATGGGCAAGCTCGAATTCCTTGCCGGCCTCGCCTAGGGCATCGAAGAGCTGGAGCTGGTATTCGATCGGGTGGTGCAGTTCCCACCCCAGCGAGCCGACGAAATTGACCCGGAGTGCCCTCACCTCGGGGCAAAAGCCGATCGGGATGTCGCGGCCGGTGAGCCAGGGGAAGGCCTCGTTGGAAAGATCGGCATCGGCGAGCTTGGCAAGGACCCGGCGCGCCATCGGCCCAGCGAGTACGAAGACGCCGTATTGCGTCGTCACATCCTGGATGAAGACCGAGCCGTCCTTGGGGATGGCCCTCGACAGGATGTCCCAATCCATGTCGTGCGCCGCACCGGGGCCGACCAGGTAGAAGCGCTCGCCCCAAAGCCCGTCCGGCAGGCGGCAGATCGTGAACTCCGAGCGCACCGAACCCGAGGGGTTCAAGTGATGGCTGAGGTTGATCCGGCCGATCGCTTTCGGCACTGCATTGGCGACCAGGCGATCCAAAAATGCCGGAGCGCCAGAGCCTTCGACGATGTATTTGGCAAATGAGCTTAGCTCCAGAAGCCCGACCCGTTCACGCATCGCTTGAACTTCGAGGCCGACCGGCTCGAACCAGTTGGAGCGGCGAAAGGAATACTTATCCTGACGTCCGGCACCATTCATGGCGAACCAATTCGACCGCTCCCAGCCGAAGCGCTGACCCCAGACCGCACCGAGCTGATCCAGCCGGTCATAGACCGGAGGCGCTTTGGCCGGACGGCAGGAGGGACGTTCCTCCATCGGATAGTGGATCACGAAGACATGTTCGTAGGCCTCTTCGTTCTTGAGCTTGGCGAAGTTCTTGGAGGTGACGCCGAAGCGCCTCGGATCGACGCCGATCATGTCGACCGAAGGCTCGCCGTCGATGATCCAGTTGGCGAGCTGCCAGCCGGCCCCGCCCGCTGCCGTGACGCCGAAGCTATGGCCTTCCGAGATCCAGAAATTTTGCAGGCCGAAGGCAGGGCCGACCATCGGATTGCCATCCGGCGTGTAGGCGATCGGGCCGTTGACGACATCCCTGATGCCGGCGTTTTCGAACGAGGGCACGCGGGCGGCACAGGCTTCGACATGCGGCATCAGGCGCTCGAGATCGCCGGGGAAGAGGTCCTTCTCGAAGGTTTTCGGCACGCCGTCGACAAAACAGGCCGGCGCATGGCGCTCGTAGGGACCGAGAATCCAGCCCAACCGCTCCTCGCGGAAATAATACGCCGCGTCCGATTCGCGGAGGATAGGCAGTTCGGGATTACCGGCCTCGCGATAAGCCTTCAGCGCCGGATCGACGTCGGTGACGATGAACTGATGCTCGACCGGCACGACGGGGATCTGCAAGCCGACCATGGCCGCGGTCTGACGTCCGTAATTGCCGGAGGCGCAGATCACATGCTCGCAAGCGATATCGCCCTTGTCCGTCTTGACCCGCCATTCGAGATTATGGCCGCGCTCGATCCCCGTCACCTCGGTTTTCAGGTAGATTTCGGCACCATTCATCCGGGCACCCTTGGCGAGCGCCATGGTGACGTCGACCGGCGCGATATGGCCGTCGGTCGGATGCCAGAGGGCGCCGATCAGCCCGTCCATTTTGGCCAAGGGCCAGAGTTTCCGGATCTCCTCGACCGAGATGATGTGGCACTCGACGCCGATGGTCTCGGCCGTGCATTGATAGTTCCGGTATTCATCCATCCGGTCGCGGTTGGTGGCGAGGCGCAGGTTGCCGGTCGGATGGAAACTCACATTCTGGCCGGTTTCGGCTTCGAGCGATTTGTAGAGCTCGACCGAATATTGATGCAGCTGGCCGACCGAGTAGGACATGTTGAAGAGCGGCAGCAATCCTGCGGCATGCCAGGTCGAGCCGGCGGTCAGTTCCGTCCGCTCCACCAGAACCACGTCCGACCAGCCGCGCTTCGCCAGATGATAGAGCGCGCTGACGCCCACCACACCGCCGCCGATGACGACGACCCGCGCCTGTGATTTCATGAAGTTGACCCCGCCCTTGCCCAGCCGATACGCTCAAGCCCCTGACTAGCAATCGCCGGCGGCCGCGAACAACGTCGGAACGACGGTCGGATGTCCGAACCCGACAGTCCTGGCGTCGTCTCGAATGAAAGGTGCCCATTTATGATCCGCATCGCCATGTTTTCAGGCCCGCGCCATCGCTCGACGGCCATGATGCGAGCCTGGGGCCAGCGAGCCGACACGACCGTCTGGGACGAACCTTTCTACGGTTTCTATTTGCAGGAGACCGGCATCGACCACCCGATGCGGAACGAAGTCCTGGCCGCGGTCGAAACCGACTGGGCTAGCATTGCCGATCGATGTTCATCATTTGACTCAGATCGTTATTCTGTCTTCTTTCAAAAGCACATGACCCATCATCTGCTGCCCGAGGTCGATCTGGCCTGGCTCGAAGGCGTCATCTGCTGTTTTCTCATAAGAGAGCCTCGTAAGGTATTGGTCTCATACACTAAACGGCGGCAGGAGGTGACTGCGGCCGACCTCGGCTATGCACGCGCGGCAGAACTTTTCGCGAAAGCACAAAACCTCACCGGCAAAACGCCCGCCGTGATCGATGCCGACGATGTCGCGCGCGATCCCGAAGGTGAATTGCGCCGGCTCTGCGCTGCAATCGGCGTCAACTTCGATCCGGCCATGTTGTCCTGGCCGGCAGGCCCGAAGGCCAGCGACGGTGTGTGGGGGCCGCATTGGTATCGAGATCTCTGGCGGAGCACGGGCTTCGGCCCACCCTCGCCCGAAGTCGCGGAACTGCCGGCCGACCTTGAGCGACTGGCCGAAGCATGCCGGCCTCATTACGAGGCGATGCAATGCGCCAAGTGCATGGGCCGGCCTTGACGTGGCAGGCCTGTCTCGATCATGGTCCGGGCTCGCTTCGAGAGAAGCCGGGTAATCATGCATGGAGCGTCGGGTGCGATGAAGGTCTTAGTCGCGGTCAAGCGGGTCGTTGACTATAATGTGAAGGTCAGGGTCAAGGCGGACCAAAGCGGTGTCGAGACGGCGAACGTCAAGATGTCGATGAATCCGTTCGACGAGATCGCGAATGAACAGGCAATCCGCCTGCGCGAAGCCGGCATCGCCGAGGAAGTCGTCGCCGTCTCGATGGGCGGTGCTAAATGCCAGGAAACGCTGCGGACGGCACTCGCCATGGGGGCAGACCGTGCCATTCATGTGCTGAGCGAAAGCGAGCTGCAGCCGCTTGCCGTCGCCAAATCGCTCGCCAAGATCGTCGAGCGCGAGCAGCCTGGGATCGTGCTCTTGGGCAAGCAGGCGATCGATGACGACAGCAACCAGACCGGGCAGATGCTGGCGGCTTTGCTCGGCTGGGCGCAAGGCACCTTCGTCTCGAAGCTTAAGATCGAGGGCGGGACCGCGACGATTTCGCGCGAAGTCGATGAGGGGCTCGAGAGCCTGGAAATCGCCCTGCCCGCCGTCCTGACGGTCGATCTCAGGCTCAACGAGCCGCGCTATGCGTCGCTGCCGAACATCATGAAAGCCAAGAAGAAGACGATCGACCAGATGACGCCCGAAGAACTCGGGGTCGATGTCGCGCCGCGACTTCATTACCTGAAGGTCGAGGAACCGCCTAAGCGGCAGGGCGGCGTCAAGGTCCCCGATGTCCCTGCCCTGATCGAGAAACTGAAGAGCGAAGCCGGGGTGATATAAGATGACAATTCTTGTTCTGGCCCAACACGACAACACCGTTCTCGACAAGGCGACCCTTCATGCCGTGACCGCCGCCCGCGCCATTGGCGGCGACATCCATCTCCTGGTCGCGGGTCAGGGTGCGGCGGCAGTCGCCGAAGCCGCGGCCGCGGTTGAAGGCATCGCCAAGGTCATCCATGTCGACGCCGAGATCTATGCCAATCCCGTCGCCGAGGATCTGGCCGACCTGCTCGTGGCCATGGCAGCGGACTATGACTACTTCCTCGCCGCCGCCACGACCTTCGGCAAAAACGTCATGCCGCGCCTCGCCGCCCTGATCGACAGCGCGCAATTGAGCGATATCGTCGAGGTGCTCGGTCCCGACACCTTCAAGCGCTTCATCTATGCGGGCAATGCGATCGCCACGGTGCGCAGCGACGACAAAAAACGCGTGATCACCGTCCGCACCACGACCTTCGAGGCGACCGCCGACACCGGCGGTTCAGCCGAAATCACGACCATCGCCGCGGTCGATCCCAAGGGTCTCGCCAAATTCGTCGGCCGCGAAGTCTCGGGCGGCGACCGTCCCGATCTGACCTCGGCCAGGATCGTCGTCTCAGGCGGCCGCGGGCTCGGCAGCGGCGAGAATTTCGCCATCGTCGAAGCGCTTGCCGATTCGCTCGGTGCCGCCGTCGGCGCCAGCCGGGCCGCCGTCGATGCGGGCTACGTCCCCAACGACTATCAGGTCGGCCAGACCGGCAAGGTGGTGGCGCCCGACCTCTATGTGGCGGTCGGCATTTCGGGGGCGATCCAGCATCTGGCCGGAATGAAGGAATCCAAGGTCATCATCGCCATCAACAAGGACGAGGACGCCCCCATCTTCCAGGTCGCCGACGTCGGCTTGGTCGGTGACCTGTTCAAGATCGTGCCGGAGCTGACGAGCAAGCTTTGAGCGATGTCACTTGCGGAACTCAGCTTCGTCGTTGACGGTGCGGAACGGTTTCGGGAAGCGATTGGCGAAAGTGATCTATTCCGCATCGAGGCTGCAGCGGCCATCGACGACGATCGTGCCGGAATGCGTCTATATGCGCTGAACGAAATCGCTGACCTGCTTGCAACCTCCGGCGCGATTGGCGGCATCGCCAGCCGCCTGCGCGGCCCGGAAGCGCGTCCGGTACGCGCCATCATGTTCGACAAGCGTTCGGACCTCAACTGGACGCTCGCACTGCATCAGGATCGCACCATCGCCGTGCGGGAGCGGCGGAACGTACCCGGCTATGGTCCTTGGTCGACCAAGGCCGGGCAGCTCCACGTCCAACCGCCGCAGGAGGTCATCGCGCGCATGCTGACGCTGCGCATCCACCTCGACGATGTCGATGACGATAACGCGCCGCTCCTGATCCTGCCGGGGAGCAACGATCGCGGGCGACTTTCGGAAGGCGAAATCGACGCGCTGTCCGCCGCCACGCCGCCTTTCGCCTGTCATGCGTGCCGGGGCGATGTCTGGGTGTACGGGACGGCCATCGTTCACGGCTCCGCGGCCTTTCGCCATGCTGGACGCCATCGAAGAGTTCTCCAGATCGACTACGCGCGGGAAGCGCTGCCCGGCGGGCTGCAATGGGCGTTCCAAGCTTAAATCGCGATCCGCCTGATACGCGAATTTTACGCTTTCCTACAGCATGCATAGTGGCGCAGCTTCGTTCTTGGCAGCGACCCGGATCGCCGCCCGCTCTTTCTCAGCACGGTACCGGCAATCACAAGCATTGCGACTAAAACGACGCGGGCAGCGTACTCGTTGAAGATGACAAGCGGCCTTTCGAAAACCGCGCAGCATCGTAAAGTTCATCAAGTTTGTACGGCATTCGATCCGCCGCGCGTCAGTATCCGCTCAGGAAACTCGCGACGTTCGCGCCGAGCGCGTCCACGGCATACCCCCCTTCCATCACGGTCAACGTCGGCAAGCCGAGCGACGCGATCCGCCGGGCGAGACCGCCATAATCCTTCGTCTCCAGCGCGAAGCCGGAAATCGGATCGCCGACGAACGTGTCCGCGCCGAAGCTGACGACGAGCAGGTCAGGCACAAAGCCGGAGATGGCATCGAGCGCAGTGTCGAGGGCGGCTTCGTAGGCGGCCAAAGCCGCACCCTGCGGCAGTGGCAGGTTGAGCGTCGCGCCTTCGCCGGTCTCGTCCGCGTGGCCCCAGAAGAACGGATAGTCGGTCGCCGGATCGGCGTGAATCGAGGCGAAGAAGACCTCGCCTCGTTCGTAGAAGATGTCTTGCGTACCATTGCCGTGGTGATAGTCGATATCGAGGATCGCGACGCGGTGCCCAGCCTCGGTCGCGGCCTGTGCGGCGATGGCGGCATTGTTGAGGTAG